>JAZLCI010000109.1:0-19718 GCA_045614085.1 Clostridia bacterium | reverse complement strand
GTAACCGCACTTTGCCATAGGAATAGTTACATTTCCCGTTCCGCAAGCTAAATCAAGGACAAGTTCAGGCTTTATATTAAATTTTTCAAAGACTGCATTATAGTAATCCACAAATGAGTTATAGTCCATATCCTGAAGCCTGTCATATATTTTAGCAAAATCATTATACATATGTATCACCTCATATTTTTTCAATAGGTGCATATGCCGCAAGGAGACTTTTCTCCTCGCCGCTTTCAAACTTAATCTTAAGGAGCATATCCTTACCCATACTCTGTGCTGACACAACTGTACCTACGCCAAACTTTCTGTGGCTGACCTTATCACCAACAGAATAATCCATTGCAGGCTTTTCTTCCACTTTTGGCTTTTGAGTATTTCCAAAGAGGGCACTTGTCTGGGCTGTGCTTGAAACAGCAGATGAAGGCACATCCATGAATGTACGGCTTTCTGTTTTTGGCTTTTCCATAAACAAATCAATCAGTTCATTTGGAATTTCATCCAAAAATCTTGATGGCGGATTATATGTTGTTCTGCCGAACAAGGTTCTTGACTTTGCTCTTGTAATATACAATTTCTTTTTGGCTCTTGTAATACCAACATAACAAAGACGTCTTTCTTCTTCTATCTCGCCATCATCACCAAAGGAACGATTACTTGGGAAAATCCCCTCTTCAGCACCAATTAAGAATACATTATCAAATTCAAGACCCTTTGCACTGTGAAGTGTCATAAGGGTAACAGTATCCTGTGCTTCATCATAGTTATCTATATCAGATATCAAAGATATATCTTCTAAAAGGTCAGATAATGTTATCTCTCCGTTGGAATTTACAGCTTCCTGAACCATTGAAATAAATTCATCAAGGTTTTCAAGCCTTGTCTGATTTTCAACAGTATTTTCAGCTTTATAAGATGCAATCATCCCTGTTCTTTCCATAACCTCTCTTACAAAAAGCTCAAGTCCAATTTCGTCTTCAAGGTCTTTCTTTAATCCCTCGATTAAAGACACAAAGCTTATAAGACCTGACTTTGCCTTGCCTGAAATTTCGTCTCTCTCATCAACAGTTTTAGAAGCTTCAAAAAGGCTTAAATTTTCAGCAGATGCTATCTGTGAAAGCTTATCTAATGATGATGCACCAATACCTCTTTTTGGCTCGTTTACAACACGCTGAAAGGCAACGTCATCATCACTGTTTACTATTAAACGAAGGTATGATGTGATGTCCTTGATTTCCTTTCTGTCATAGAAGCGTAAGCCCCCTAAAACTCTGTAAGGAATGGCAGAACGAAGAAGCATATCTTCCACTATACGTGACATTGCATTCACACGGTATAAGATAACTGTATCAGAAAAGCTTCCGCCGTTTTCAGCTATTTTTTCGGCAATAAACTGTGCCTCTGAATGTTCGTTCTGTGCAATAAAAATCTGCACCTTATCACCCTCACCGTTTGATGTCCACAAGTTCTTTCCCTTTCTGCCTGCGTTATTGGAAATAACCTTGTTTGCTGCATCAAGGATATTCTGTGTAGAGCGGTAGTTTTCTTCAAGCTTTATAGTCACACAGGACTTAAAATCTTTTTCAAACTCTAAAATATTTCGGATATCTGCACCACGGAATTTATAAATACTCTGGTCATCATCACCTACAACACACAGATTTTCGTACTTGGATGCAAGGAGCTTTACAAGCATATACTGCGCGTGGTTTGTATCCTGATATTCGTCTACCAATATGTATTTAAACCATTCCTGATACTTATTCAATACATCAGGATATTCTTCAAAAAGCTGAACTGTTTTAACAATCAAATCATCAAAGTCAAGGGCATTATTGCTCTTTAACTTCTGCTGATAAAGCCTGTAGATTTCACCAATTTTTGAATAATAAAAATCACTTTGATAATGCTTCTCAAAAACTGCAGGAGAAATCAGCATATCCTTTGCATTACTGATAACAGACAAAACTGTCTTTGGTGCATATTTCTTGTCGTCAAATTCAAGCTCTGACAAACAATTTTTTATAACCGTCTGCTGATCAGACGTGTCATATATAGTAAAGTTCTTTTCATATCCGAGCTTATCTATATCACGTCTTAAAATCTTAACACAGATTGAGTGAAAAGTTCCTGCAGAGATATCATCTGCAATGTCACCAAGGCGTGCTGAAAGTCTGCTTTTAAGCTCTCCTGCCGCCTTATTTGTAAATGTAATTGCAAGTATCTGCCTTGAATTGACAGGGTCAACAGGCAAGGCTTCCTCAATATGAGGTGGAAGCTCGTCTATCTCTCCATCTGCATACCAACCCATAATCTCAACATCCTGGGTTGACAAGCTTGCAGGCATATTTTCATCATTGTAAGCCGAACCATATTTAATAAGATGGGCTATCTTATTTATGATTACTGTGGTTTTGCCTGAACCTGCACCTGCAAGAACAAGCAATGGTCCCTCCGTTGTAAAGACAGCATCTTTCTGCTTATTGTTTAAGTTTTTATATTCTTTTTCTAAAATCTGTTTTCTATATCTAAAAAAGTCGCTCATTTTTTCACCTATAAATATTTCTAAAATTAAATAAAAAATGCAGGGGCAAATCACGATTTGCCCGTGGGTCATTCGTGAATGACCCCTGCAATTGGTGTCATACTTATATTATAATTCCGCCACCTATAACTATATCTTCATCATAGATAACAACTGCTTGTCCCGGAGTAATGGCTCTTTGAGGTTCATCAAATACAACCTTTAGAATATCATCCTCCATCGAAACTGTACAGCTTGCAGGTCTTGCACTGTACCTGACCTTTGCTTCAGCACGGAAAGGCATAGCCTTTTGAACTAAAATATTAACATTATCTGCATAAAGTGTGTCAGAAAATTCCTGTCCCTGCTCCCCTAATATAACCTCATTTTTCTTTGGGTCAATTTTTAGCACAAACATAGGCTTTCCAAAAGCAATACCAAGACCTTTTCTCTGACCAACAGTGTAATTAACGATACCCTTATGCTTTCCTAAAATATTGCCGTTTATATCAACAAAGTTACCCTCAGGTGGCAAGCTTCCTGTTCGTCTTTTTATAAAGGAAGCATAGTCATTATCAGGGATAAAGCATATTTCCTGACTGTCAGGCTTATTTGCGGTAATAAGATTATGTGCATTTGCATACTCCCTGACCTCATCTTTATCCTTAAAATCACCTAAAGGAAAAAGGGTTTTTGAAAGCCTCTCCTTTGATAAATTATAAAGAACATAACTTTGGTCTTTGGGTAAATTATGCGCCTTTTTTAAAAGGTGCTGACCTGTCTTTTCATCATATTCTATCCTTGCATAATGACCTGTTGCAACAAAGTCGGCATTTAACTCTTCTGCACACTTGACCATTAAGTCAAACTTTAAGTATCTGTTACAGGCAATACAAGGGTTTGGGGTTCTTCCGTTTATATATTCATCTACAAAATAATCTATAACGTACTCTGAAAAGTCTTTTCTTCCATCAAGAACGTGAAATTCAATCCCTAACTTTTCAGCAACCAAACGGGCATCCTCTTCAGTGGATGATGAACAACAGCTATCTGTTGCCTCTCCATCCCACAAACGCATAGTAACACCGACAACATCATAGCCTGCATTCTTCAAAACCAGAGCCGCAACACTGCTGTCAACACCGCCTGAAAGCCCGATAACTACGCGCTTTGCCATATCTTCACCCCGTTTATTATTCCTCTTCACCGCCATCGCCGTGACAATGGCAACCGCAACATTCTCCATTACACTTCTTTAAGCCTGATGTATCCATCCCACGATTATTATAATAATTTTCAATCGCTGCGTGAACAGCTTCTTCTGCAAGGTTTGAACAATGCATCTTAACAGGTGGAAGTCCATCAAGAGCCTCTGCAACAGCCTGGTTTGTAAGCTTTAAGGCTTCTTCTACAGTCTTACCCTTAACAAGTTCAGTTGCCATAGAGCTTGTAGCAATAGCCGCACCGCAACCAAAGGTCTTAAACTTTACATCCTCAATGACCTGTGTTTCGTCATTTATCTTCATATAAATCTTCATTATATCGCCGCACTGTGGGTTACCAACCTGACCTACGGCATTTGCATCTTCAATTTCTCCAACGTTTCTTGGATTGCTGAAGTGATCCATTACTTTTTCGCTATACATAATATATATTCCTTTCTTTTGTTATCTACTTTGTTTTAACACTTCTTCATAAAGTGGTGACATCATTCGAAGTCTTTCAACTATTTCAGCAACAGCATCTACGATATAGTCTGCATCTTCGTAAGTATTCTCTTCCGAGAAAGAAACACGAAGTGAACCGTGTGCCTGTTCGTGCTTTAAGCCGATAGCCAAGAGCACGTGGGATGGGTCTAATGACCCTGATGTACAAGCACTGCCGCTTGATGCTGAAACACCTTTCATATCAAGGCTGAGTAGTAAACCCTCACCCTCGATAAACTCAAATGAGATATTTGAGTTACCGCATAGTCTTTCGGTCTTATGACCGTTAAGTCTTGAATAAGGAACTCTCTCTAAAACCTTGTTTATATAATAATCACGAAGAGCAGTAACCTTTTCTCTCTTTTCTTCTATGTTGGCTGTTGCCATTTCGATAGCCTTACCTAAACCTACGATACCTGCAACGTTTTCTGTTCCTGCACGCTTCATTCTTTCCTGTGCACCACCTGTAATAAAAGATGCAAGCTTTATGCCCTTTCTTACATACAAGGCACCTGCCCCTTTTGGACCATGGAATTTGTGACCTGTCAACGATAAAATATCTATGTTCATTTCCTTTACATTGATAGGAACGTTTCCAACTGCCTGAACAGCATCTGTATGGAACAAAATGCCTTTTTCGTGGGCAAGTTCACCGATTTTGGCAATGGGCATAATTGTGCCAATTTCATTATTGGCAAACATAATTGTAATCAATATAGTTGTGTCTTTAATTGCCCCTTTAACATCGTCCAAAGATACCATTCCATATTCATCAACAGGAAGATAAGTAACCTCAAATCCCTGCTTTTCAAGGTCCTGACAGGTATGCAAAACTGCGTGATGTTCAACCGCAGTTGTAATGATATGGTTGCCCTTATCCTTTAAAGTTTTTGCAACAGAACGAATAGCCCAGTTGTCAGCCTCTGAACCTGAACCTGTGAAGTAAATCTCTTTTGCATCTGCACCAATTGCCTTTGCAACCTTTTCGCGTGCTTCTTCAATTGCTGCTTTTGCTTGTCTTCCCTCTGCGTATATGCTTGAAGGATTACCAAAACCACCGCCAAAGTATGGAAGCATTTCTTCCAGAACTTCAGGTGCAACCTTTGTTGTTGCAGCATTATCAACGTATATACGTTTTGTCATAAAAATCCTACCTTTCTTTATTACAGTATCAATCTATGAAAAGTAGATGTCTGTAAAATCAAATTATAAAAATTTTTTAGATTCCGCAACTGCCATTTTGTCGCATCTCTCATTCTCAGGGTGTCCGTCATGACCTTTAAGCCACACAAGTTTAACCTCATGCTTATCGAGGAGGTCTAAAACTCTTTCCCACAAATCAGGATTTTTGGCTTTTGACTTATCAGCCTTGACCCAACCTTTTGCTCTCCAGGATTTTGCCCACCCTTGAGATACGGCATCGACAAAATATTTAGAATCACTGTAAATAGTAACATCACACTTACGGTTTAAAGCCTCTAAACCACAGATAACCGCCATTAACTCCATACGATTATTTGTTGTACTTGCCTCTCCCCCTGAAATTTCTTTTTCATATCCATTGCAACGCAAAATAGCACCGTAACCACCGGGTCCGGGGTTTCCACTGCATGCTCCATCTGTAAATAAATCAACCTTGGACAGCATAGAAAAAGTCCTTTCTGTGTAAAATTTCCCATACATAGTTATTCTAACATATATATAAATAAAAATCCATAGTTTTTAAAAAATTTTTTACTTATTTTTTTGCATAGAAAAATGGTATTTTACAAATATTTGCACAAAATAAAAGCGACACAGAAATCTGTGCCGCAAATTTTCCGTTCAATAGCTTACTTCTCTGTAATGCCGTAACGCTTTCTGAACTTATCAACTCTACCACCAGTATCAACGAGCTTCTGCTTACCTGTGTAGAAAGGATGGCAAGCTGAACAAATTTCGATACGGATGTCTTCCTTTGTAGAACCTGTTTCTATAACATTACCACAGGCACACTTGATAGTTGTTTCTTTGTAATCCGGATGAATTCCCTGCTTCAATTTTTTCACCTCTTTATATAAATATCTATCTTTAACATAATCAATACTTTCACAAGCGTGTTATATTATAACACACTTGAAACCAAAATGCAAGTATTTTTTTAAGGTTTTTTAAATAATTTTAAATTAGTCACCTAAACACATATTAATTGAACGTGCAGTCTGAATCCAGAAGCCGTTTTCTTCAACGGCTTTGTTATTACCGATAACGTTTTCTAAAGATTCATAGCCAAGTTCGTTACCCTTAAGAGCAACCATATTACCAAACTTGCCCTGCATAACAAGTTCAACTGCATAAGCGCCGTATCTTGTAGATAAAATTCTGTCATTAGCAGTAGGTGTACCACCTCTCTGTACGTGACCTAAGATAGTAGCACGTGCTTCTAAACCAACTAATTCTTCAAGCTGAGCTGCAACAACGTTACCTATCCCACCTAAACGGATTGGGTCAGGGCTGTTTTCAACAACCTTTGATACAACAACATCACCGCCGAGTGGCTTTGCACCTTCAGATACAACAACGATAGCAAAGTTCTTTCCTCTCTTCTGGTTTTCTTTGATAGCTTCCGCCACCTTATTGATATCATAAGGAATCTCAGGAATAAGGGCAACATCACATCCACCTGCAATAGCTGATGCAATACCGATAAATCCTGCATAACGACCCATTGCTTCAACAACGATAATTCTGCTATGTGATTCAGCAGTTGTTCTTAATCTGTCGATTGCTTCTGTTGCAACGCCTACAGCTGTATCAAAACCAAATGTAGTATCAGTAGATGCAAGATCATTATCAATTGTCTTAGGTACACCAACAATCTTAACGCCTTTTCTTGAAAAATCACGTCCACTTGTTAATGTACCATCACCACCAACAATAATAAGTGCATCAATGCCAGCCTTTTTTAAGTTTTCAACACCAACATCTGAAACATCACCATGGCACTTGTTTCCGTTTTCATCAATGTAATCATAATCAAAAAGATTATCCTTGTTTGAACTGTAAAGTATTGTACCACCTTTTGTGATTATACCTGTAACATCATCAAGCCCAAGCTTAACAAAATTATCTCCGCCTAAATATAAACCTCGGTAACCATGCTTGATACCAACAACTTCTAACCCATATTTTAATATAGCAGTTTTTGTAACAGCACGAATAACAGGGTTAAGTCCAGGACAATCACCACCAGCAGTCATAACACCAATTCTTTTTATTTCACTCATGATAACTTCCTCCTATATCTATTGTGTCCCAAAAATTTTGAAATATATATCTATTTTACAATATTGATATAATTTTAACACAATAAGTCGAATATTGCAAGAAAATTTATTTTTTCTGTCACTTTGCACAAAGTTAGATTTTAGGCTTATATCTTTATGTTAATTTTTGGTTTTTTATATTAAAATATTTATCTAAAATTAGTTTGTATATTAAAATATCAACATCATATAATGTTTTTTTGTAACCTTTATTTAACATTACTTCTTCTTTATATTAAGCAATCTGACTATAACAGGTGACAAAATAATGTTAAATAAAACTTCAAATAAGAAGTTTGCTCCGACCATTCCATAAATAATATATGAAGCCGCATCAGCAAAACCTGCTGCAGCTGCCCAACCTTCAAGTGTATCCATAAAGAACACCTTGCACCCAAGCATAAACATACCTGTATTAACTACCGGACATAAAAGTGCCGCAACAAACACTGCGATAATCATATTCTTTTTTGAAATAATGCTGTACACATACCCTGCCACAAAGCCTGCAAGTGTACCTTTAAGCAAAACGGTTATAACAGTTCCTACAGGGTTTACCGCAAGGAAAGCTCCACTGTCGGTAACCAGAACTGCCGCACTGAACACAAAACCAAGCCAAGCACCTATACCCTTGCCACAAATAGCAGCACCGATAACAATAGGCACAAGAACCAACGAAACGGAAAAAGGTCCGAACTTGATGAAAGAACCAAGCATCTGAAGAACCAATACGATTGCCGTAAAGATTGCGCTCATTACCAAATCTTTTGTTCCAAACTTCTTTTTTGTCATAAAAATTCCTCCTGACTGTCACTCGTCTTAAACGATGCAACGTCTAAATTTTTTTGAAACCATTTTTGGCTTCGATTTATATCATTTTTTATTTTTTTCGTAAATAATCTTAAGACCTTTTAATATAAGGTCATCATCCTGAATGATACTATGATTACAATATGGCATAATAGCCTTTGAAAGTCCGCCTGTTGCAACAACAGATGCCATCTTACCTTCTTCTGCTTCTATACGGTCTATCATTCCATCCATCATAGATGCATTGCCGAAAACAACACCTGACTGCATACATTCAACAGTATTTTTACCCATAACCCTGTTTGGTGCATCAAGGCTTATCTGCGGAAGCTGTGCAGTTCCACCCGATAATGCTTTAAGAGATATTTCAACACCGGGCATAATAACCGCACCGCCAAAGCAAGCCTTTTCATCAACCACCAAAAGCTTTGTAGCTGTACCCATATCAATAATCAATACAGGTGGCTCATATAAGTTATAAGCGGCAACACAGGCACAAATAAGGTCTGCCCCAACCTGAGAAGGGTTATCCGCCAAAAGATTTATACCTGTCTTAATACCGGGTCCAACAACCAATGCATCAATATTATAAACAAGTTTGATTGCATTAACCAACACTTTTGTAAGAGGCGGAACAACAGATGAAACAATTGCACCTGTAACCTCTGTTCTGTCAACATTATAGAGGGAAAGTACACTCTTTATCTTTGTGGCATACTCTACTTCTGTCTTTCTTGCATTGGTAGATATTCTTGAAATAAAAGTAAGCTTACTGTCCAAAAATCCACCAAGTACAATATTGGTATTTCCTATATCAACTGTAAGTAACATATTTATCACCTGCATATATTATTTCCAAAATTTCCAATATATTATATAACCTTTGACATAATTTGTCAAGGCAATGATTCGCGCAATAAATCTCCCCGTATAACGGGGGTCAGTCTGTCAAAAAATCCCAGAAAAATCTGGGCTTTTTCTTCGTTTGGTGCCTTTAGGCGTGGAAATAAACCCCCAATTCTACTAGAGGAAGATAAAAAGCTTTATCAAAAGAAAAACCTTCATGATATAATAGTAAATGGTTTGGAGACCGCATTACTAGAAATATATCATGGAGGTTTTTAACCAACGCACAAGGGGACGGTTCTATTGTGACAAGGGCAACGCACAAGGGGACGGTTCTATTGTGACATACATATTCTTCTAACAATCGCAAAGCTAACACCTGTTAATCTGCTTATTTGTCTAATAGAAAGCCCATTCTCCTTTAATTCCCTTATGTACTTATCTCTTTTTTTTATCGACAGACCTTGAAATTCTGTCAAACTATCACACTTTGAAACTTTTTTAATCATCTTTCTTGCATCAATGTCATTTATCCTATAATCTTTAGAGTCTATATCTAAACAAGCATCATCATTTTTCTCATTATTAAATGATATAAATTCATCTTTATTCATTAAAGAAAACACAAAATCAAAATCGACAATATTACTTTCTTCGTCAATATAATCATTATAACTGCTAAATCTATAATCGTCAATACCTTTAACAATTCCTGCTTTTATAGGATTTTGGTGTATATATCGTAGAACCGTTAAAAAATATGCATCATCTTCTACAGGTTCACTTTTAAATCTATCCTGAAACAAATGACCCACTCTATGATATTTCCAATTATACCAATACACATAGCTACCTGCTATCCTTTTCATTATCAGGTCAAGCTCTTCCTTTTCCACTTTCAGCAAAATATGTATATGATTAGACATAAGACAGTAAGCGAACACCTTATATCCGCTTACTGCCTTATATTTCTCTATTGTTTCTATAAACTTGAAATAATCATCAGATTCTTCAAATATTACTTGTTGATTGATTCCTCTAAGCATTACGTGATATATTCCGCTCTCACTTTTCTGTCTTGGTGCTCTTGGCATTTTCATCACCTCAACAAAATTGTAACATATATCACTTAATTTGTCAACACAACAGAACCGTCCCCTTGTGTGTCCATATGCTGTATCTGTTAAATTTATATTTTTAGGCTTTTTTATCATCCCACAAAACAATCTCACCTGACCGTCTTGTCTTCTTCATATCAATGAGCCTTTGGTTTGAAGAACCGCGGAATCTTAAGGTTATATCCTTAAGCTCTTCTTTAAATCTTCCGTCAACCAAAACATCAACAATATCAATTATATCCTCTGTAACATCACAATTTGGATACGCTTCCTTATCTAAAAGCTCTTCCAAGGTAAATCCCGAGAATAACCAAATGGATTTCTTATTCTTAAACTTATCTCTTACCTTAAGCAAGAACGGATAAAGCGCCACCTGATTTTTAGGTTCCATAGGCTCTCCCCCAAGGAGTGTAAGTCCGTCTATATAGTCAGGCTCAAGCATCTTTAAAATTCTTTCTTCCACTTCCTCGGTAAACTCTTCGCCATAGCAAAAATCCCATGTCTGTGGCTGAAAGCAGTTCTTACAACGATTGGTACAACCTGAAACAAAGAGAGTAACTCTCACACCAACTCCGTTTGCGATATCACAGTTTTTTAATTCACCGTAATGCATATAATATCACCCTATTATAAATGCATAACCCTTTCCTTTATTTCCTGGGTTCTGCCCTGATTCCAGTACTGTGTGCCGATATATCCACAGGTACGACGGGCAACATTCATAGTGTTCTGGTCGTGATTTCCGCAATTTGGACATTCCCAGATAAGCTTTCCGTCTTCGTCCTCTGTTATAACAATTTCTCCGTCATAACCACACTTCTGACAGAAGTCACTCTTTGTGTTAAGCTCTGCATACATGATGTTATCATAGATAAACTTCATAACAGATATAACAGCAGGGATGTTATCCTGCATATTAGGAACCTCAACATAGCTGATAGCACCGCCAGGAGATAAACTCTGGAACTTTGCCTCTAAAGCAAGCTTTCTGAAAGCATCTATATCCTCTGTAACGTGAACGTGATAGCTGTTTGTGATATATCCCTTATCTGTAACACCGTTTACAATACCAAATCTGCGCTGTAAGCACTTTGCAAACTTGTATGTGGTACTCTCTAAAGGTGTGCCGTAGAGTGAATAGTCGATATTTTCGTCAGTCTTCCACTTTGCAGTGTACTCGTTAAGCTTTTTCATAATCTCAATACCTAACTCTTCACCTGCAGGTTCAGTAAGCTTTTTGCCAATAAGGCTGTAAACACATTCCCAAAGACCTGCATAACCTAATGACAAGGTTGAATATCCACCATGGAGATACTTGTCTATCTTCTCTCCCTTTTCAAGTCGGAGAAGTGCACCGTGCTGCCATAAGATAGGTGCAGCATCTGATGTTGTACCTGTAAGACGTTCGTGTCTGCACTGAAGGGCTCTGTGACAGAGTTCCATACGTTCATCAAATATCTTCCAGAACTTTTCAATATCTTTTTTCGCAGAAAGACCAATGTCAACCAAGTTAACAGTAACAACACCCTGATTAAATCTACCGTAGTATTTTGCCTTTCCGTCTTCATCGACATATGGTGTTAAGAAGCTTCTGCAACCCATACAGGTATAGCAGTGACCATCACCGTTTTTGTCAATCTTGTTCTGAAGCATAATCTTTTCAGAAATATAGTCAGGAACCATTCTCTTTGCAGTACATTTTGCGGCAAGCTCAGTAAGGTAGAAGTACTTACTGTCTTCTGATACGTTATCTTCCTCTAAAACATAGATAAGTTTAGGGAAAGCAGGTGTAATCCATACACCCTTTTCGTTTTTAACACCTCTGTATCTCTGCTTTAATGTTTCTTCTATGATAATAGCAAGGTCCTGCTTTTCTCTCTCAGACTTTGCTTCGTTTAAATACATAAACACAGTAACAAAAGGAGCCTGACCGTTTGTAGTCATAAGTGTAACAACCTGATACTGAATCATCTGTACACCGCTCTTGATTTCGTTGCGGAGTCTTTTTTCAGTAATTGTGTCGATTTTCTCATCAGAATAAACTTCGCCGACTTCTGCCGCTTCTTCTATAACCTGATTTCTTATCTTCTTACGGCTGATATCTACAAATGGTGCAAGATGAGTTAAGCTGATACTCTGTCCGCCATACTGACATGATGCAACCTGTGCAATGATCTGTGTTGCAATGTTACAAGCGGTTGAAAAGCTGTGTGGCTTTTCAATCAATGTACCACTGATAACTGTGCCGTTCTGAAGCATATCTTCAAGGTTTACAAGGTCACAGTTGTGCATATGCTGTGCATAGTAGTCAGCATCGTGGAAGTGAATAATACCCTGATCATGTGCTTCAACAATATCAGGTGGCAAAAGGATACGTCTTGTGATATCCTTACTTACCTCACCTGCCATATAGTCACGCTGAACGCTGTTTACAGTAGGATTCTTGTTTGAATTCTCCTGCTTAACCTCTTCGTTGTTACATTCGATAAGGCTTAAAATCTTATCATCAGTTGTGTTAGACTGACGAACAAGCTGACGGGTATAACGATATGTAATATATGCCTTTGCAACCTCAAAAGCACCATGAGCCATAATCTGATGCTCAACCATATCCTGAACCTCTTCCACGCTAGGTGAACGCCCTAAAAGCTCACACGATAAAACAACGCTTTCAGCAATACGCTTAATCTGAAGGGCAGTCATCTGCACATCTTCAGCTACAGCTTCGTTTGCTTTAGTTATAGCAACAATAATTTTGTCAACATCAAAGGCCATTTCTGAGCCGTTTCTCTTAATAATTTTCATAACTCTTACCTCTTTTGCGATATTACGCTAATTTTCCGTCAAACACAATATATTGTGTAGTGGACAGTTTCAAATATAGCATATGTAGAATATGTTGTCAACACCTTTTTTGCACCTTTTTGATTTGTAACATAAATTTAACATTCCATTTTTTGACAAACTTTATAAAATAACGTTTTTACAATATTTTGTTCAAATATGTAAAAAAAGAGTTTACAAAACATAAATATTATTATATAATATCTTAAGTAAACTCATAGTTACATTTTTTAGAATATGTAATTTAAAAACGTAAACTTTTGTTTACATTTCATTATATTTGAACAGAGAGGTATGATAGTATGTACATTGGTATTGATTTAGGCGGAACAAACATTGCTGTAGGTCTTGTTAACGAGGACGGAAAAGTTGTTGCAAAAGATTCTACTCCTACATTGGCTCCAAGAGATTATAAGGAGATTATTGCTGATATGGCAAAGCTTTCAAATAAGCTTATGGAAGAAAACGGCCTTACAATGGCTGACATTCAGGGCGTTGGTATTGGTAGTCCTGGTTCTATTGATTCAAAAAACGGTGTTGTTATAGCTGCTCATAACTTAAAGTGGTATAACGCTCATGTTACAGATGAGCTTAAGAAGTATTTTAAAGATATTCCTGTTGCTATTGAAAACGACGCAAATGCAGCAGCTTACGGCGAATATGTTGCAACAGCAAGCGATAAGGACTCTTTCGTTGCTGTAACACTTGGAACAGGCGTTGGCGGTGGTATTGTATTAAACAAAAAGATTTACCGCGGTATCAATGGTATGGGCGCAGAACTTGGGCATCTTGTTATTAATGAAGACGGTGTTCAGTGTTCATGCGGAACAAAGGGTTGTTGGGAAGCATATGCATCTGTTACTGCTCTTATTAATCAGACTAAAGCTGCTATTGCAGCTCATCCTGAAAGCCCTATGGCTAAAGACGAAAAGGTCAGCGGCAGAACATCCTTTAATGCAGCAAAAGCAGGTGACCCTGTTGCACAGCAGGTTGTGGACAACTACATAAAGCACATTGCAACAGGTATTATAAGCCTTATCAACATCTTCGCTCCTGAAGTATTGGTTATCGGTGGTGGTATCTCAAACGAGGGTGATTACTTACTTAATCCAATTAAGAAGTATGTTGATGACTGTGGCTTCTTTAAAGGTGTTGAAGGAACAGAACTTCGCATTGCTACACTTAAGAATGATGCAGGTATTGTAGGTGCCGCATTCGCATCTAAAATGTAATTGGCAAAATTTAAAGCCTCCGCTTCTGCGGAGGGTTTTTCTATTTTACTGTTTTTGCAAACTTTTCTATACTTACATCATTATCTATTGTGGCTCTTGTCATATCGTATATGTTATTTCCACCTTTTGAGTCAACGGTGAAAGCATTTTTATAATATTTTTTTGCCACTTCTATTACTCTGTTGTCATAAAATCCATAAGGGTACGCAATAGATGTAACCTCTCTTTTTGTTATATTATAAAGAACAGTATTTGACTCTCTGAACTCATATTCCATCTGCATATCAGAAATATCAGTAAGATACGGATGTGTTTTTGAATGTGAGTAAACACGAAAGGCATTGCTGTCACTCATTTCACGCAGTTGTTCCTGTGTGCAGTAATACTCACTTCCCACCATATCAGATACAACATACACAGTTGCCTTTGCGTTATATTTTTTAAGTATAGGCAATGCAAATCTGTACAGACAGTCATACCCGTCATCAAAGGTTATAACAACAGATTTTTTAAATCTGTCAGATAAGGATATCTCTTCAGGAAACAAAAAGGCATATCCGTTATCATAAAGATACTTTATCTGTGCCTCAAAATTTTCAGGAGACACATAAAGATACGGATAAGGTCCTGTAGGTTCTTCTATTAAATGATACATAAGGGCTTTTGGCATCTTTTTAGGCATAACACCGTTTTTTGAACGAGGACCATAGTTCATGGCATAAACGCCAAGCTTTATGTAATACTCTGCCATACCTTTTGATATAATGTTTCTTGGGTTTAAGTAGCCTGAATTATTATATATTCCAACAGATGACATCATTGCAATCTGATTTTGTGCATATGGATAAATATCACCCTGATCATAGTGCCACTTTATGTCGTGGTTATTATAGAACATATCAGGACAAGCAACATCCAAAGCACGCTTTAGCATTAACAAAAAGTCCTGAACCATAACAGGTTCATTCGGCATAAAGTTATTATCCTCTATAGGTGATACCACGCCTTTTTTTCTATAGTATGCCGCAGTCTGATCCCATGTATCCTGAAAAGGCACACCTATCTCATATTGTGGCAAAATCTCCGTCAGCATATGTACTGCCTCAAGCCTTGTAACTGCGTCGTTTTCATCTGCGCTAACAGGTACAACTGAAACTATAAGTATAAATGTAATCAATAATGCAAGTTTTTTCATTGCGAAACTTATCCCTCTTATCAAAATTTTATCCATAATATTATATCACAAAACCCGACAAAATTCATTAACAAATCTTTACAATTTCATTAAATCCTACACTTCTATTCATTCCTCGTTAACTTTCTCACCCATCTGTATCTGTTGCAGGTTATGAAATTAGGAATACATTTAAGCAGCTGATCTGCTTTTAAAAAGCAAAAAGTTACAATAGGCGGAAACTTAAATACAAATGCACTTAAAAACGCAGTTGGGATAGTGAACAGCCACATAAAAATATTATCCACCCACGCGGTATACTCTGTCATTCCTCCCCCTGCAATAATCCCACCCTCTACGGGATATTCATAACAGCTTCCTACCGTTGTAATGCTTAACACAGTTATAAAGCTTAGCGCAAGTTGTTTTGTCTCCTCTGATACTGAGTACAGGCTGACAATAGCATCTTTGCAAACAAACAGAAGGGTTCCGCATATTGTTCCTATTATAAGGAAAAGCATCTGCATTGTTTTGGAATAGGAGCGCACCTTGTTATACAGTCCCTCGCCAACAGTTTTACCCATTACAACCGAGCCAACATTTGCACAGGAGGTTCCTGTAACAGCAAATATCTGAAAGACTATTACCGCAATGGAGTTCGCTGCAATGACAGTTGCCCCTATATGACCAAGGACAGCTGTCTGTGCACCCTGGGCAACACCCCACAAAGCACCGCTTATGATTACAGGCATTGCAACATGAAAATAATCACGCAAGTATTTAAAATCAAATACAATTAAATCACATAGTTTGATTTTTAGTTTCTTATCTATAAACAATACATATACAAGTATAATAATAAGTTCAACAGCACGGCTTATCAAGGTTGCAACAGCAGCACCAACTACACCTAATTCAGGTGCACCAAACTTACCATAAATAAAGCAATAATTAAGACAAATGTTGATTACGATAGTGCTAAGTGACATTACTGTGCCAACCATTGCCGTTTCCACGCTTTGAAGGGAGTACATAAGGGAGTTGGACACAGAAAATATAATATATGTCCAGCAAATAACGTTTAAGTATCGCATACCTTCTGCTATTACTGTTTCATCATTTGTAAATATCGATAAAACCTGATGAGGGAAAACCTTAACAACAATGAAAAAGAATACACCAACTGCCAAACCAATTTTCACGCCAAGGCTGATTATTTTTTTAATTGGGTCAATACGTTTTTGTCCCCAATACTGTGAGGCAAGGACAACAATACCCATACCAATGCCGGCAGATATCTGATGAAGAATAAACTGCACCTGATTAACTAAAGTTGCTCCGGATAAGGCAAGCTCTGTATATCTTCCAAGCATAATATTATCAACCATATTAACAGCAAGTGCCGCTAATTGCTGAAGACTTATTACAATAAGCAAGGAGAAAAACGTGCGATAAAAATGCTTGTCTTTTGTAAACACTCCAAGTATTTTATTTTCATTGTCTTTTGGTATTTCTATATATTCTCTTCTCATAAATCTCTCCTTTATGTATTAAATAGGCTTATGAATTGACAACTTTGTTGTCATGAAATCTATGATTTCAATTTATGCCGCCAGGCAATTCATTGCGTTGCTCTGCAACGCTCGTGTCAAGTCAGGTATAAAAATTATTATCAAAACATCCATTTTAATCAAATATATTCCACGGGAGTTCATTTGGTGGGTTATCAGATATATCAAGCCCACAGGTTTGAATTCTGTGAGAAAATAGCCCGATAGGGCAATTTTCTCTTCCGCCATACTTTCCGTCACCTAAAAGGGGATGCTTGCGACTTGCAAACTGCACTCGTATCTGGTGGCTTCTTCCTGTTTGCAGTTCCACCAAAACAAGTGAGCATAAATTCCCGTTATAAGTTCCTTTTTTAAGGACTTTATAAGTAAGGAGTGCTTTTTTTACGCCCTTTCTCTCTCGTTTTACTACAAAACTTTTATTCCTTGAGGAATCCTTAAACAAAAGATCTTCCAACATTCCTTCATCTTCTGAAAATTCGCCCTTGCAAACTACTAGATATTCTTTTTTAAAGTCTTGGTTTGAGGAAATTTTTCTGCTTATATCTGCAGCTGTTTTTTTGTTTTTTGCACAAACCATTACTCCGCTTACCGGCTTGTCAAGACGGTGCAGAGCATATATTTCGCAACTTAATTGCTCTTTAAGCTCTGCTGTCATTTCCTCTTCAGAATTTATCCCTGCAGGCTTTATACAAAAAACTAAATTTTCATCTTCATACAAGATTTTAATCATAACTTTTCTCCGTTAATATAAAACCAAATTATCCTCTTTGCATTATACAACAAAAATTCAGCTAAATCAAATTTTTTCGCCTTACAATAATATTACAAGTTATTTGTCCTTAAGGTAGTTTACTGAATAATAAAATTCAATTTTATCCCCGGAATGAACAATATACTTGGATGCTCCATAGGAAGGCTTTTCGCCATTAACTCTGTATAACCACCCTGAATTTCCGCCACAGTCAAATTCATAAAGGTTTCCTATTCCTTTTATATAAACAGAATCATTTATTGCTGAATCCACATAATCAAATTGTACTTTGTTTTTTCTCAATATTCTGTAAAGAATATCAAAAACACTTTCCCCATCTTTTAATTCAACTTTTTCTTCATTTACAAAAATTCCGTTTTCAGGGATAATACCTCTCTTACTTTTCTTAAGCTTATCCACATTATTAAGAACATCCTCACAGCTAACCATTAAGGAGCAGATGCTTGAATTATTATCCTCTGCCTCTGTATAAACATCATATTCTTCTGCTGATTCTGCCGTATCTTCAAAGACAACCTCTTCTTCAGGAATTTTTATAGTTAATTCATCTTCTGTTTTATCTTTGGTTAACTCATCATCTGCTTCAACATCATTTCTCTCTATTATTTCAAGCAGTTCATTTACTTCTTTATTATGAATATCAATGCCTGAGGAAACAATATTTTCCTCAGGCATATAAATAGCTGCAAGACGCGGAATAATAGCCGCTATACAGATAGCGAGAATTATAATTGATGCTTTTAATCGCTTACTCATCTCCTATCGCCTCACAAAATCTCATAAGCATAGTAGCCACCTCTGCTCTTGTTGCGCTTTCTTTTGGTGCAAAGATATTTTCTGCGCGACCGTTCATTACTCCGATTTTCACCATATATTCAATACCATCAACAGCGTAATCAGAGAACTTGCCAAAATCAGAATATGCCATAACATTAACATTATCTTCTTTTATGCTGTATCCCATTTTCATTGAATATCTGTAAATAATCACCGCAAGCTGTTCTCTTATAATATTTTCATCAGGAGCAAACATATTTTCTGAAACACCTGTTATTATTGAATTATCAGCCGCCCATTTTACAGCATCTGTGTACCATTCATTTTCAGGTACATCTGTATATGGATTATCTCCAAAAGCATTATCAGAACCTGCCATTCTGTATAGAACGGTTACGAGCATTGCTCTTGTCATAGGTGCTTCAGGCTCAAACCCCTTGTCCGTACCTTTAAACAAGTTATTTTCACATACAAATTCAACTGCAGAATAAAACCAGTCACCCTCTGAAACATCAGGGAAATTTACATTTTCTATTGCAGAAGTTGAAGGTACAGCTACTTCCTCTTTATCATCTGCAGGCGGATAATATGTACCTCCTGATGATGACGAACCACCCGAAGATGCCTTTGCAAGTGATAGCTCTATCTTTTTTGCAACGCTGTTCTCTGCATCCTCTTCTGTAACGGTAATCTTACCGCTTTTATCCTTATATCCTGATGCGGAAACAGTATAGTTATATGTCCCCTTTTCCAAATCATAAATATTTTTATCAACAGGGTCAACATCTTTTATTGTGACCTTTGCGCTTTTTGGAGAAACTACAAACTTAACAGGACAAAATTCTACATCTGATAAGTTAAGCTTTTCTTTTGCATAGTCAGAAAAGTCATATACCTTTCTTTCACCAAGCATCATCCAACCAAGAAGACCACGAAAGCCCTGCTCTGTTGCAAAGGCATTTGAGAAACTGTTTCCTTCTTCATTTACAGTTGACATTATTCCATCAATAAGATTAAATTCACCCTTTGCTATATCTCT
>JAZLCI010000108.1:0-5084 GCA_045614085.1 Clostridia bacterium | reverse complement strand
GGAGGGACTCTCGACTTCAAAACAATTCACAGGATTGTTTTGACAACGTCTCGTCTCCAGGCGCACCACGTCTTTAAAGCTTGCAGTATATGTTACTGCGAGCTTTTTGTTTTACTTTCATGATTAATTCAAATCATACTTCGTCTTTGACTCGTATTCTTTGGGAGGGACTCTCGACTTCAAAACAATTCACAGGATTGTTTTGACAACGTCTCGTCTCCAGGCGCACCACGTCTTTAAAGCTTGCAGTATATGTTACTGCAAGCTTTTTGTTTTACTTTCATGATTAATTCAAATCATATCTAAACATATTAACGGGTTGTCGAGGACGCCGACCCCTACAAATATAAAATACCATTAAATCATACAATCTATACAACAAAAGGACGGATTTTAAATTCGTCCTTTAACTTACTTATTAATCTTAAAGCCATCACACACGGGCATAATCTTGTCTAAATCAGTAAAGGCAAATACCTTTGCGTAATCATAGTCTTTGGTTGGTGTGAACTCAAGTTTATAACCTCCATCGTAAACAGTAAAGCTTGATTCTGAGAGCATATCATTCTTGTAAAAAGCGATTATTGTATAACAACCTATTGGCATTTCCAAAGGAGTAACAACAAGCTTGCTATCTATAAATTCTGCTTCAAATCTTGAATTTGGTAAAACCTCGAGAGTGTTTATCGCCAAAGCTGAACATAACAGTTACCTGCCTCGTCACCTCTTGTAATTATTGTAACCCCAAGTTTAACATATCTGCCTTCACCCCTCTTGTTGAAATAACCGCACCGAATGAGTAGTTATAAAATGACTTTACTGCGTTACCTGACGAACCGCTGAGGCTAATCCATTACGACAAATGTAATTTTTTGTACAAAATGACATTGCCATATAAAAAAAAACAACAGGAAACACCCGTTGTTTTAAGTATTAAAATCTATATTTCAGGCTTAAAACTTGGCATTAGTTCAAGCTTAAACAGGTTCATCTTATGCTTTCTGTCGATAATTTCTTTTTTAGCTGCATCTTCTATCTTACCTGTTCTTATATACACATCAAGTTCAGCATAGGTAAAGCCTAAATTTTCTTCATCGGTTTTACCGCAAAGGCCATCAATAGGTGTTTTGTCAACCAACACATTAGGAAGCCCCAAAACACGTCCGATTTCTTTGACCTCTGTTACGGTTAAATGTGACATAGGCGAAAAATCACCTACAGAATCGCCGTAACGTGTTGAATATCCTACCCAATCTTCTGACAAATTGCAGGTATTGCATACTCTGCCGTTTACGCTTTGTGATACTGCATAAAGTGTTGTCATACGGATTCTTGGAGGAATGTTCTGCAAAGTCTGGGGTGTAACACTTAAATCTTCAGGAAGATTATTAAGTATTCCGTCAACCGCATCTTTGACGTTAATCTCAAAATTCTTTATACCAAGGTGATTAACAAGAAGTCTTGCCATATCAATGTCATGCTGTGTGCCTTGTGGCATAAGAACGCCATATACTCTGTCCTTTCCCAACGCTTCAACACATAAAGCCGCCGCAACAGAGCTGTCCTTTCCGCCTGATATACCAACGACAGCATTACAATCCTTTCCATTATTATAGAAAAAATCGCGAATCCATTCTACACATTCATTTTTTACTTTTTCTGCGTTAAACATATATCCACCACCGTAAAAATATTTCTGTTTTGATAATATCACAAAATATGATTAAAATCAATAAAAACATTATATAAAAAAGGACTTAAAGTTAATCTTTAAGTCCTTTTAAGTGTCGTTCGATAAATCAAATATTATGCAGATGCACCACTCATAATCGAAGAAATAACATCTAAAACCTTCTGATGACATCCTCCGCAGCCTGTAGAACAATGTGTAACCTTTTGTACATCTTCAAAGGCAAGCAGTACATCATCAAACTTTTTAAGGTTATCAAGTGCATTTGCTATGTCACTGTAGCTAACCTGCTTACAGTTACATACCATATAATTTTCAACCATTTTCGTTCACCTTCTTATTAAGTAAAAACGTCTTATTTAAAGTATCTGTTTAAAAGTCCTTCCAAACCTCTGCCGTGGCGAGCTTCGTCTCTTGCCATTTCGTGAACAGTATCATGGATAGCATCAAGTCCGTTCTTCTTTGCGCAAACAGCTAAGTCAAACTTACCCTGTGTTGCACCATATTCACAGTCAACTCTCCACTTTAAGTTATCCTTTGTAGTAGCCTTCATATTTGGTTCTAAATCTTCACCTAAAAGTTCTGCAAACTTTGCAGCGTGTTCAGCTTCTTCATAAGCTGCCTTTTCCCAGTAAAGACCAACTTCAGGATAGCCTTCTCTGTGTGCGATACGAGCCATACAGAGATACATACCAACTTCTGCACATTCACCGTTAAAGTTAGCAACAAGCTGATCAAAAATGAACTTTTTATCTTCTTCTGAAATGTCAGGGTTATTCTTAACTGTCTTTGCGTAAACACCATATTCGTGTTCAGCTGCGAGGGCAGCACCCTCTACCATAACAGTAAACTTTTCACCGGGAGCCTTACATAATGGGCAAGCTTCAGGAGCTGTTTCTCCTTCGTGAACATAACCGCAAACAGGACATACAAACTTTTTCATAATAAATTACCTCCAAAAATTTTGATATATTAATTATAATTATTTTACTATTTTATGTCAAGACACTTTTGACAAACCCCTTCAAACAAAAGCTGATGAGTTTTTATTTCAGCACCGCTGACTGCCTGAGCAATCTCATCAAGTCTGTCTTCGTATTCCATAAAAACATCAGAAACAGCACCGCACTTGTTACATATAAGATGACCATGAGCCTTAACCCTGATATCGTACCTTTCGGCATCATTACCTGTATCAATCTTTAAAACGTCGCCATCTTCTACTAATGTTGCAAGGTTTCTGTAAACTGTTCCTAAACTTATATTTGGAATAGTTTCTCTTACCTTATCGTAAATCATATTTGCAGTAGGGTGTTCTAAAGTGTTACTTAAATAATCGAGAATAGATTCTCTTTGTCTGCTATATCTCTTTTTAGGTTTATTTTCCACCTTACTGCACCTCCTTTAATAATAACAGTAATTGTTACTATTATTAGTATAACATAAAAACCTCTTTTGTCAAGAGGTTTTTAAAAATTTTTATAATTTTATTATTTTTCCTGCAGGGATACAGATTTTTGTTCCAAAATCAACATCAACCCATACATCAATCGCAGTTGGATTATAGAATGTTTTTTCATCTGCAGAAATCTGAAGTTGTTTTTGCGCAGTAACATAGTTATATATTTCTATATTTGTAGCATACCACACATTATCATGGCCTGCAAGCTTTTTAAGAAGCTCTTCCATTTTTGCCCAGTCCTCTTCTGCTTTGAACTCATATGAATGTCCCCAAATGTATAATAATGGGTCTCCCCAATAAACATCAAAGGCAGCTATAAATCTGTCAACAACCTCATCTGCCAAATCGTGATGACAGGTAGGATGCCATTCCATAAAGTCATCAGGCATGCGGAATCTCTTCTCTCCTCTTGTTGTACGACTATATACTATTCCGCACTTTTTCATAATATCAATTGTGTCTTTTGAGTAAGTGCCAAAAGGATATGACATACCTATAACAGGATATTCAGCAATCTCTTCTAAATACTTTCTGTCTTCTAAAACCTGACTTATCATTGATGCATCTGTCATCCACTCTGATTTTATATGGTCATATGTATGGCATGAAATCTCATGTCCTTTATAAAGGTTTCTGAAATATTCTTTTCCCTCATCCCTTTTCTTTAGACGTGAAGAGTTTAAATGGAATGTCCCTTTTACCCCATACTTATTAAAAAGGGCGACTAATCTTTCATCATTGATATTTCCGTCATCGTAGCTGAATGTAATAATCCTTCTTGTTCCGCCCGGATATACATTATAATGAATCATAATTATTCCCCCTCAAGTTCTGATGTACAGTTAGGGCATCTTGTTGCCTTGATATCAATTTCTGTGCAGCAATAAGGACAGGTCTTTGTTGTTACTTCTTCTATAATCTCTTCCTGCTTTTTACCGAGAGTTGTAACCTTATTAATCGCCTTTACCATTAAGAAAATAATAAATGCCATAATTATAAAGTTAATTACATTAGTGATAAACGCACCGTACTTAAGCAAGATTTCTTCGCCGGCAGGGTTTGTTCCAAGCTTTAAAGCGAGATTATTAAAATCAGTCTTTACAAAAAGACCGATAACAGGTGATATTACATCATTTACCAAAGATGTAACTATAGCCTGAAAAGCAGCACCGATTATAACACCGACTGCCAGGTCAATCACGTTTCCACGCATTGCAAATTCCTTAAATTCGTTTAAAAACTTTTTCATTATTCAGATTCGTTCCTTTCGCTGTGCTTTAAGCACAAAATTAGTTTTATAAATTTAAAATGCATAGCATTTTATACCTTTTCTATTCTCTATTATCTCTTATCTATTATCTGTTTGAATTTATTCAAACTTACTTCTCCTTTTTAAGTATAATAAATATTCTTTCAGTATTATTTTTTACATCATCAAAGGTTCTGTCTTCATAAGCACCAATAAATTTAAGACCCTCATTTTCAGCTAATGCTTTAAGCTCATCAACTGAATAAGCTCTCTCTTCCTGATATTCGCTATGTCTTATATAAGAACCGTTTTCTTGTGTCATAAAAAAGTCAAGGTCAAATCCGCAGATTTTATCCTCATCGTCGTAGCAGTTACTCCAGACACAGTAAACATCTTCTTCGTCATAGACAAAGGTGTTGTTGCCTAAAACATTTTTGAGCTTATATTCAGAATTTATATCAAATATAAAAATTCCACCGGGGTTTAAGTAATTCTTGACAAGAGCGAATAGTTTTTCCACCTCTCCGTCACAAGTTAAATAATTCACTCCGTCTAAAGAACAAACTATGGCATCAACTGTTCCGTAAAGCTCAAATTCTGTCATATCCTGATTTAAAAACAGAATATTCAAATCCTCTTCCCTTGCCTTTTGGGCGGCAATATGGAGCATTTCTTCTGATAAG
>JAZLCI010000107.1:0-29997 GCA_045614085.1 Clostridia bacterium | reverse complement strand
CAAGAGAGCACATCTTGCTTTCACGTCAGGTTGGTGTACCTTACATCGTAGTATTTATGAACAAGGTTGACCAGGTTGACGATCCAGAACTTTTAGAACTCGTTGAAATGGAAATCAGAGATCTTCTCTCTGAATATGACTTCCCAGGTGACGATATTCCTATCGTTAAGGGTTCAGGTCTCCAGGTTCTCGAATCTTCTTCAACTGATCCAGCTGCTCCAGAATACGCTTGTATCCAGGAACTTATGGATGCTGTTGACAGCTACATCCCAGAACCAGACAGAAAGGCTGACTTACCATTCTTAATGCCTGTCGAAGACGTATTCACAATCACAGGTCGTGGTACTGTTGCTACAGGTCGTGTTGAAAGAGGTTCTCTCAGACCTAACGATGAAGTTGAAATCGTTGGTATCAAGGAAACACGTAAGGTTGTTGTAACAAGCATGGAAATGTTCAGAAAGACTCTTGACTACGTAGAAGCTGGTGATAACGCTGGTTGCTTACTCCGTGGTGTATCAAGAGAAGAAATCGAAAGAGGACAGGTTCTTGCTAAGCCAGGTTCAATCACACCTCACACACAGTTCAAGGGCGAAGTTTACGTTTTAACTAAGGAAGAAGGCGGACGTCATACTCCATTCTTCACAAACTACAGACCTCAGTTCTACTTCAGAACAACTGACGTAACAGGTGTTGTTAACCTCCCAGAAGGCACAGAAATGTGTATGCCTGGTGATAACGTTACAATGACAGTTGAACTCGGTTCAAGCATTGCTATCGAACCAGGTCTCCGTTTCGCTATCCGTGAAGGCGGTAGAACAGTTGGTTCAGGTGTTGTATCTGAAATCATTAAGTAATTTAACTCTTATGAGTAAAAAGTCGTGGTCATTGACCACGACTTTTTAATATGCGAAAATAAAAATATATTACAATAAAATCGTAGGGGACGGCCTCCCGGATGACCCGATTTTAAATATACACAACAAGAAAGAGATTGCTTTTGCAACCTCTTTTGTAATATGTAAACGTAATAATATATTAACGCAATGCTTGTGGGCGATTCGTGTGTCGCCTTATAAACTATATGACTCGGTGATAAATTATATCTTATCCGATGTTTATGTTCGGCATTGGTCAAGCGTGACGCTTGTTATCTTATAATTTCGATTCCTAAGATCTTACACAAGTCTTCTATTACAGCTGTGTTGTCACCGTAAGAGATTATGTAGTGCTGACACATAACGTTTTCAGCAAAGCGAGGAACATCGGGGAGTTCAATCTCAAGACCAGGAAGCTGTGGTGCAGGCTGTGTCCAACCAGCTTCTTCCCATTTGTTAGGTGTCTTACCAACACCCTTAACCATATGCATGTAATACTTACCGTCGATAGTTGTAAGTCTGCACATTGTAAGTTCGCCTGTCTTAACCTTGCTGACATTTAAGATACCTTCTGAAAGTTCACCAAATGCAGCAGGCATAACAGTTACATCGCCGTCAACGATTTCTGCAGGAACATAGTCAGGAACACCTGCAATAACGCTGTTTTCAAAGAATTCATAGAATTCAAGATATGCAGCACACTGACCTGTTGCGTACCTTACCATAAGCTGTGTAATGCTTCCGAGACCGTCATTTTCAGGAACAGTTGCCAATCCCTCTTCGTCAGATAAGAGCATAAAGATAGGTGCAGGAGGGAAGCCGATAAGCTTCTTCATTCCGTCAACGTCTTTAAGAGAAATTGCATCATAGCCGCGTTCGTCACAGATTTCCTTAACTGCAAGGTAGTAACCTGCAGCCATTTCGAGGCCTTCTCTCTTTGCTTCCTTTAAGAAGTTCCACTTTGAAATGCACTTGTCGATAACTTCCTGCTTTTGCTCCGCAGTAATCTTCTGATATCTCTGCTCCATTTCGAGCATTTCAAAAGTTTCGATTTCAGGACCAACAACTCGCTTAAGTGATGGACCATCAACCTGAGTTCCGTATAAGTTCATATCACGATAACCTGCCATACCTGCTCTTGCGTGGCGAAGCTTTGCAGCGGCTGCTGCAGCTCTACCAAAGGTTGCAACTTTCTTTGAGTTTGTAGGTAAGCCGATAATATCGTAGATATACTTAAATGTATAACCTAAATCATAGAATGTCTTTCTGATAGCAGTAGTACCTGCCTGATCAGCAGTTGTAACAATTCTGCCGTCTTCTATCCAACCGCAAAGTCCCCATAAAACCATAGGAAGATGACGGAAGTGTTCTGTTACCTTAACAACTGCGTGAGTTGGTATCCAACCTGCAATACAAACAACAACATAATCAAATTCCTTGCCCTTAAGCTGTGCAATAGCATTCTTAATATCCTTTTCCTCGTAATCATCTGTTACAGGGAAAACAGAAATAAGTTCTTCTCCCTCTGCCTGAAGAGCCTTTGCAGCAGTCGCACATTTGTTAATAATTAATTCTTTTGGTGTATTAACCTCACCAAATCCTATAAATGCAGCTTTTGCCATTTTAATTCCTCCTTAAAGTTTGACATTTAAAATGTCATCATATTTATTATATCTCTCATAGACCTCGGTATAATCTACCCCTTGAGGAGTATATTCCTTTTTGGTCTTAATCATTTTACAAGCTTCATCAACTGATTCAAAAACACCTGTACCAACGCCGGCAAGTATTGCTCCACCTAAACAAGCAGTTTCTGAATTCTTAAGAGTTATAAGCTTTTTGCCTGTCATATCAGACATAATCTGGCACCAAAGAGGGCTTGCAGCACCGCCGCCCATTGCTCTTATTTCGGTAACGTCTGATTTTAAGTATTCAAGGCTACCCTTTAACATACAGGAAACAGCTTCCATAATGCTTCTTGCAAAGTGACCTCTTGTATGTTCAGGTGTAAGGCCTGTAAAACTGCCTCTTGCATCAGGGTTATACTTTGGCATAGTTGAACCACATAAATATGGAAGGAATGTAAGACCGTTACAACCAGGCTCAACTTCCATAGCAAGATCGTCAAGTTCTTTAAATGAAAAGTTTTCGCATAAAGCGTTTTTAAACCACTTAAGAGCCATACCTGCAGTAGGTGACCATGAAAGCAAGCAATACTTTCCGTCATAGTTATAGTGGCATGGAACGATGCTGTCTTTGTCATATTCAGGAATGTCTTCGCATGGGTTAAAGATAACCATTGTTGTTCCTGTCATCTCGCTGACAATTCCGGGATGAATAACACCGGCACCGATTGCACCTGATACCTGATCCATTGCGCCTGTTACAACCTTTATACCATTGTAGTCGCCAACATACTTGCCACTGTCTAAAAGTTCAGGAAGCATTTCTGTGTCAACGCCGATAAAATCAAGGATTTCATCCCACCAGACAGAATTTTTAATATCAAAGTAAATAGTAGAAGACTGAAGTGTTTTTTCTGTTACAAACTTACCTGTAAGCTTGTAGAGGATGTAGTCCTCAAGCAAAAATATCTTTTTTGTTTTTGCCCATACTTCAGGTTCGTTCTTCTTAACCCACAAAAGCTTGCAGGCAGGCCATGTTGCAGTGATTTCAGGCTGACCTGTAACCTCATAAACCTTTTTTCTGCCAAAGTGAGCCTCGATTTCCTCGGCTTCCTTTGTGGCGCGGTTGTCAAGCCATACAATAGCTTTTCTTACGGGGTTTCCGTCTGCGTCTGTTAAAATAAGGGTTTCGCACTGGGTATCAACTGCCAAAGCATCAACAGTTAAGTCAAGCTTGTCAAGTTCATCTCTGACGATTTCCCAATATTTTTCTGCTTCAAATTCCACAATATCCCCGTGGGATTCAATTTTATAATCAATATTTGAGCTGTGAAGCTCTTCTAACTTATCGTTGAAACAAACTGTCTTAACAGAGGTTGTTCCAATATCAATTCCCATTAAGTTCATAGTATTTCCTCCTTATATAAAAGCTAAAAGCTTTTGGTTTCAAGAGAAACTCTTTATTATATTTCATATGCTTTCTTTCTGTGTTTCGCTTGGTTACACTTATTAAATAATTGTATCATAGAAACAGGCTTGTGTCAATAAGCCATATTTAATTTTAGCCTTGATAAAATTAAAAAAATATGTTACAATTAGTGGTAAATATTTGAAATATGCGGAAAGATGTAATTTCTTCTGTTTTAGTCAAATGAAACTGAGGGTGAGAGTTTGAAAATGGTGAAATATTTAAAGCCGATTTTCTTTATATTGTTTTCGATAATGGCTCTTCTTTTGCCGGAACTTATGCTTCATAAGTTCATAGGAACAGGTGTGTTTGAAGAGGTCTATGTTTCTGCTGCCACAAGCTTATTTGCCTTTGGCTGGGCGATGTTTTTCCTTATTATATGTGTCTTTGTTTTGCCATGCAAAATAGGAAAGATTATTTTTTCGGTAATAGTAATAGGTTTTTCAATCTTGTCTTTAAGCGAATGTGTATATTATAAAATATTTGAGCAGTTTTTCTGGCTTAAGGGTTTAGGTCTTGCAGGAGAAGGTGCAGATTATTTTGGTTACGCGGCAGAGCTGATAGAACCATGGATGATTGTATATCTTGCTTCTATAGTTCTTTGTATGGTGTTGGCGCTTGTTCTGTGGTGGTCACCAAAATTTAAGAAGATATATGGTGTACTCATGCTTGTTGTGCCTATAGCACTTCTTTATGTAACTCATATTTCTCTGGATCCTGAACGTCATAACGATTCTGCTGACGAGTGGGATGTGTGGCGTAAGCCGAGAATTGTATATAAGAACTTCAATGATGTTAACAAATCTCTTGAAATTTCAGGGGCTTATCAGTTCAGTTACCTTAATTTATATACTTCGCTCTTCCCACAGGGGCATAATCTGTCAAAGGATGACAGATATATGGCTGATGAATATTTTACATTAAAAGGAGAGCCAAATAAAAATAACTACACAGGCATCTTAAAGGGCAAAAATGTTGTGGCGGTTATGATGGAAAGTATGGATACATGGTTGATTGATAAAAAAACAACACCAACTATATACAAAATGATGAAAAATGGAATTAATTTTACAAACTATAATGCTCCATTTTTTGGCATAGGCTTTACCTTAAGCTCGGAATTTGCCTTTAACACAGGTTTTTTTACTCCTGTGTCCGCAGGCAGCGCATCAAACTTCAGTAAAAACACATTTCCATATGCTCTGGCAGGCTTATTCAAAGAGGCAGGCTATGGAGTGAACTCCTTCCACTTTAACAGCCCGGAATTTTATAACCGTGGAATTTTACATAAATCCTTTGGATATGAAAAATACAATTCGGCGGCGGATTTTGGAATTACAGGTGTAGAGGCTGAACTTGACAGCAACTTGATGAAAAGTGATGAACTTTATCAGAAGATGACGGAAAAAACACCATTTTTCAACTTCATCATTACATATTCGGCACACTTGCCATATAAGGGTGAGAGTGAAAAGTTAGACCTTGCAAAGGAATACAGACCTGACTTAATTAATGAAAACGGGGACGAGGAAAAAAACAACGCCAAAATTCTTGCGGCAGACACAGATGAATTTTTCAGGTTGCTGCTTGAAAGGCTTGAGAATGACGGATTGCTTGAAGATACAGTTATTGTTGCATATACAGATCATTTTGCATATGGGGTTTCAAGTGGTGATAAGCTTTCTGAATGGAAGGGAGATACTCGCTCTTACTGCGTTCCTGCATTTATCTATAATCCGGAGTTAAAGGCAAAGAAAATAACGAAGCCAATGATGACAATAGATTGGGCACCAACATTGGTTAACCTTTTTGACCTTTCAAAAGAGGCAAGATATTTAGGCAATGATGTATTGGACCCTGAAAGCGAAGGCATTGCGTATTTTGAAACAGGGGCATGGCTTGATGAAAAGATGTATTATGATCCAACGAAAGAAAAGTCAGGGGATTTGGTATATATTCAGCAACAAACTCAAAAAGTGAAAAAGAATATACAGATTAATGATATGGTAATACTTGGAGATTATTATAAAAATAAATAAGATAATTATTAAAAGTGGAATAAAGTATTGATTTTTTTGGAAAAAAATAGTATAGTTATATATAAATTAACTATAGCAGAATTTTTTTAAAGGAGAAGGGTATGATAAAAGCTAACGACACTGTAAAAAAAGAAACTAAATATATAGCGTATTTCTGTATAATTTTAAGTGTGCTTATGCAGGCAGTCTTTGTTTTTATAAAAAGATGGGATTATACCGTTCTTTTAGGTAATCTGCTTTCATTGGCTATTGCAATATTGAATTTTTACATTATGGGTCTGACGGTACAAAAGGCAGTCACTATGGAAGAAAGTGATGCAAGAAAGCTTGTAAAATCGTCACAGGGATTCAGAAATATGGGAATCTTCGTGGCGGTTGCTATAGGTGTTGTAGCACCTTGTTTTAACACGGTGGCGGTTATTGTGCCCGTGTTCTTTCCAAGGCTTGCCATATGCTTCAGGCCCCTTGTTAAAGATAAAAAAGGAAGTGATAGATAGGTGAAGAAAAAGACACACCTTTTTAAAATAGTGGATTTAATATACATCTTTATGATGATACTCCCTGTCATCCTTGGTATAGTTGTTAAGGTCACAACAACACCGCCGACAGAGGGAATAAGTATAGCCGGCGCAAGAGTCTTGATGACAGTTCCTATGCCTGTTCAGGACCTTCTGATTACAGAATCACAGGTGAATTCCTTGATAGTCATAGTGACATTGTTGTTTTTGTGCTTGTATCTGACCCATGGTATAAAAGATGGGGTATGGCTTAAAAGACATCATTTTGCAGAAATGATAGTTGAAACCTGCGGAAAGCTTGTAAACAGCAATATGGGTGAATACTTCAGTGCTTTTGCTCCGTTTATATGTGCTATACTTGCTCTTTCGGGGTTATCAAGCCTTATTACTCTGTTTGGGCTCTACCCACCGACATCAGACATAAACATTGTAGGGGGTTGGGCGATACTTGTGTTTGTACTTATCACATATTACAAGATGAAGTGCGGACCTTTGGAGTATATAAAAAGTTTCGGAAATCCGGCACCTATGGCGCCCCTTAATATTATAAGTGAAATTGCAACACCTTTATCAATGGCTTTTCGTCATTACGGAAACGTGCTTTCGGGTTCGGTTATATCGGTGCTTGTGGCGGCAGGACTTCAGGGCCTTTCAAATATTATATTTGGTGCCCTTCCCGGATTTTTAGGAGAGTTCCCATTCTTAAGGATAGGATTACCTGCTATTTTATCAATTTATTTTGACATATTCAGCGGATGCTTGCAGGCTTTTATTTTTGCAATGCTGACTATGTTATATATTTCAGGTGGATTTCCACTTGAGCTTTACGAAGAAAGAAAAAAGAAAAAAGCACAAAAGTGCAAAAATTAAACGGAGGTATTTTTTATGGAAATCGCAATCAGTATTATTTTAGGATGTTGTGCATTAGGCGCAGGTTTGGCTATGATAGCAGGTATCGGACCTGGTATCGGTGAAGGTAACGCAGTTGCAAAGGCATGTGAAGCTATCGGCAGACAGCCTGAATGTAAGGGTGACGTAACTACAACTATGCTTATGGGTTGTGCTATTGCAGAAACAACAGGTCTTTATGCGCTTGTTATTGCAATTTTGCTTTTGTTCGTAACACCAAATATGTTTATTAATATTCTTATTAACACATTAGGTTAATAAAAGAGAGGAAAGAATTATGCAATCATTGGAAGTCATTTCAGTCAACCTATGGGATATACTTATTTCGTTGCTGAACTTATTGATTCTCTTTCTTCTTTTCAAAAAGTTTTTGTTTAAGCCTGTTAATAATATGTTAGCTAAAAGACAGAGTGAAATCGACGCAAGATATGATGAGGCAGACCTTGCCAAAAAAGCAGCAGAAGAGGATAGGGCTTTATGGGATGAAAAAATAAGCACTGTCAAAGCTGAATCCGATGAGATAATCAAAAAAGCTCAGGACAGCGCAAAAAGACAGGGTGAAACAATCGTCACAAAAGCAAAAGAACAGGCAGACAGCATTGTCCGTCAGGCTGAAACTCAGGCACAGCTTGAGATGAAAAGAGCGGAAGAAAGCATTAAAGAAGAGATTGTTGAGGTTTCGGCAACTCTTGCAAATAAGCTCATACAGCGCGAGATAAATGTTGATGACCACAGAGACTTAATCGATTCATTTATTGAGAAGATAGGTGATGAAGAATGAGTGAGATAAGTAACGAATACGCAAAGGCGCTATTTATGTTGGGAATTGAAAAGGAGTGCAGCAAGGACTATAAGGAAGCACTGGAAACAGTAGCTGAGGTCTTTGATAAAAATCCTGTGTATAAGGACTTTTTGTCAACCTTTGCAATACCCCTTGAAGAAAGATTTAATGCCCTTGAAGAAGCATTTTCTAATACAATCCCAAGAGATGTACTGTCATTTTTAAAAATTCTTTGCGAAAAGAAGCACATAGCTGAAGTGTCAGAATGTGCAGAGCAGTATATCGGGATGTATAATGAAATGGATAAGGTTTCAACTGCAAAAGTTACCAGCGCGATAGAGCTTACTGAAAAAGAAAAGTCAGCTCTTAAAGAAAAGCTTGAGAAAACAAGCGGAAACAAGATGGTACTTGAATACATTGTGGATGAAACAATTTTAGGCGGATTAATCGTTGAAACAGACGGAAAAATAATGGACTCAAGCCTTAAGAAGCATCTTAAGGAGATAAAGGATGTGATAAAAAGATGAGTGCAAGAACTGATGAGATAAGCCAGATTATAAAAGAGCAAATAAAAAACTATGAATCTAAAATAGAGATGCAGGAAACCGGAACGGTTATTCTGGTTGGTGATGGAATTGCGCGAGTTTATGGCTTAAGAGCTTGTATGGCAAGTGAGCTTTTAGAGTTTGAAGACGGAAGTATGGGTATGGCGCAGAATTTAGAGAGCGAAACTGTATCTGTTGCACTTTTGTCAAACACAAATGATATTCACGAAGGGTCAACAGTACGCCGTACCGGAAAGGTTGTATCTGTTCCTGTTGGCGATGAGCTTTTAGGCAGAGTTGTTGATGCCCTGGGTAATCCTATAGACGGAAAAGGGCCGGTTTCAACAGTGGCTACAAGACCTATTGAAACAGAGGCTCCGGGAATTATCGAAAGAAAGAGTGTATCTGTTCCTCTTCAGACCGGTATTAAAGCTATAGACAGTATGATTCCTATTGGCAGAGGGCAGAGAGAGCTTATTATCGGTGACAGACAGACAGGTAAAACAGAAATTGCTATTGATACTATAATAAATCAGAAAAACACAGATGTAATCTGTATATATGTTGCAATAGGACAGAAGAACACAGCTGTTGTACAGCTTGCAAACGAGCTTACAAAAGCAGGCGCTATGGAATATACTATTATTGTATCAGCGTCAGCATCGGAAACAGCGCCACTTCAGTATGTTGCACCATATTCAGGTTGTGCTATGGCAGAATATTTTATGGAACAGGGAAAAGATGTTCTTATAATCTATGATGATTTGTCAAAGCACGCTATTGCATACCGTGCACTTTCATTGCTTATAAGACGTCCGCCCGGACGTGAGGCATATCCGGGAGATGTATTCTATCTTCATTCCAGATTGCTAGAACGTGCAGCATGTGTCGCACCTGAACATGGCGGAGGGTCCATAACAGCCCTTCCTATTATAGAAACACAGGCGGGAGATGTATCGGCATATATCCCTACAAATGTTATTTCTATCACAGACGGACAGATATTCCTTGAAACAGAGCTTTTCCACGCAGGCATTATGCCGGCTATTAACCCGGGTATCTCGGTAAGCCGTGTTGGTGGTGCGGCACAGCTTAAGGCTATGAAAAAGGTATCAGGCGAGCTTAAGCTTTTATATGCCCAGTACCGTGAGCTTCAGGCGTTTTCACAGTTCGGAAGTGATATTGATGAAGACACCAAAAACAGACTTGCTTTGGGTGAGAGAATTGTTGAGGTGTTAAAGCAGAAGAGGAACGCGCCTGTTCGTGTAGGTTGTCAGGTGGCTATAGTATATGCTGTTGTCAACGGATATTTGAATAATATACCGGTTAAAGACGTGGCAAAGTATGAGGAACGTCTTTATGAGTTCCTTGAGGCAGAATATAAAAATCTTCTTGAAAGATTTGAAAATAACTTCTGCGATGATGAGGATATTGCTATGCTTAAGAAAGCACTCGATGAGATAAAGGAGTGATTTGATGGGCATAGATATTAAAAGCTTGAAAAATCGAATTAAAAGTGTGGAATCTACGCTCCATCTTACAAAGGCGATGGGACTTGTAGCATCCGCAAAAATCCGCGGAGCAACAATAGCTATGGGTAAGAGCAGGGAATATGCAAATGCTCTTGATGATACAGTTTCGTTGCTTGCATCTGCAAAATCCTGCCAAGGAAGCGAATATATGCAAAATGGCGAAGAAGGCAGAATATGTGTCATAGCCATAGCAGGTGACAGAGGTCTTGCAGGGGGATATAATTCAAATATTTTTAAAGCTGTAGAATCTTTAAATGCAGACAAGGTTATTCCAATAGGAAAAAGAGCCTGTGATAAATATTCAGGATCCCAGAATAAGGCAGAGAAATTTTCGTATTCAGATGCTATTGTCTTTGCAAAAGAGCTTTGCGAGGATTTTAAAAACGGAAAATACGAAAAGGTGGGGATTGTTTCCACAAAATATTATTCAATGATGTCGCAAAGTGTTGAAACTCAATGGATTCTGCCAATCAGCAAAACAGAGAAAAAGTCAAAGGCGGATATAATCTATGAGCCGGATGAAAGAACTGTTTTAGAAGCGGTGATTGAAGAATATATCGCAGGAAAGATAGTTGCAGCTGCAAAAGAAAGCTTTGCCTGTGAGGTGATTGCAAGACGTTTTGCTATGGATAACGCAGGCAAAAACGCAGGCGAGATGATAGACAGCTTAAAGCTTGACTATAATCGCGCAAGACAGGGCGCAATCACACAGGAAATTACAGAAATTGTTGCCGGAAGCGGCATGTAAGGAGACAGAATTATGTCAGATTTAACAAAAGGTAGTGTTGTACAGGTTGTAGGACCTGTTGTTGATATTCGTTTTGACGAAGGAAATATACCTGCCATATACAACGCACTTACTATGGAAATAGGAGAAAAAACTCTTACAGTAGAGGTTGCACAGCATATTGGTGATAATACGGTCAGATGTATTGCTATGGCATCAACTGATGGCTTAACACGTGGTACACCTGTTACAGATACAGGCAAAGCCATAAGTGTGCCTGTTGGCAGAAAGACCCTTGGAAGAATTTTTAATGTTTTAGGTGATCCTGTTGATAACAAGCCTGCACCTGAAGATGTTGAAAAATGGGATATTCACCGTCCGGCACCTGAATATTCGTTGCTTTCTACATCAACAGAAATATTAGAGACCGGTATCAAGGTCATTGACCTTATTTGCCCGTATTCAAAAGGTGGTAAGATTGGTCTTTTTGGTGGTGCCGGTGTAGGTAAGACCGTACTTATTATGGAGCTTATCAACAATATTGCCAAAGAACACGGCGGTCTTTCAGTGTTCACAGGCGTTGGTGAACGTACAAGAGAGGGTAATGACCTTTATAACGAAATGATGGAATCAGGGGTTTTGTCAAATACAACACTTGTTTACGGTCAGATGAACGAACCTCCCGGAGCGAGAATGAGAGTTGGTCTTTCAGGTCTTACCATGGCTGAATATTTCCGTGAAGAAGAGGGTCAGGACGTACTTTTATTTATTGATAATATCTTCAGATTTACCCAGGCGGGTTCTGAAGTTTCAGCTCTTTTGGGAAGAATGCCGTCAGCTGTTGGTTATCAGCCAACACTTGCAAACGAGATGGGTATGCTTCAGGAGAGAATTACCTCTACTAAAAACGGGTCAATCACATCTATTCAGGCAGTATACGTTCCTGCCGACGACTTAACTGACCCTGCTCCTGCCACAACATTTGCTCACCTTGATGCTACAACAGTTCTTTCAAGAAACATAGCATCACAGGGTATATATCCTGCTGTTGACCCACTTGAATCAACAAGCCGAATTTTGTCAGCAGATGTTTTAGGCGAAGAGCATTATAATGTTGCACGTGAGGTTCAGAGAATACTTCAGAGATATCAGGAGCTTATGGATATCATCGCTATTATGGGTATGGATGAGCTTTCTGATGATGATAAGCTTCTTGTTCAGAGAGCAAGAAAGATTCAGAGATTTTTATCACAGCCTTTCCATGTATCCGAAAAGTTTATCGGTATCCCTGGTGTATATGTTCCACTTTCTGAAACTATCAGAGGCTTTAAAGAGATTATTGAAGGTAAGCACGATGATTTACCTGAGTCAGCATTCTTGTTTGTTGGAACAATAGACGAAGCTGTTGAAAAGGCAAAAAAGGTGATGTAATGAAAACGTTTAAATTTGTTATTGCAACACCTGACGGCAATTTTTACGAGGGAGATATAGTGAAGGTTTCTCTTCGCGGTGCGGAGGGTGACCTTGCTGTAATGGCAAATCATACTCCCTTTGTAACATCAGTAAAGCCATGCAAATCTCATATGGAACTTGAAGACGGAACGACAAAAGAGTTTGATGTAGAAAGAGGTCTTTTGAGTGTATCGTCAGAGAGGGTAACCCTTATGTCAGGAAGCGTAAAATGGGTATAATTTTAAAGCAACAACCATCAGGGTTGTTGCTTTTTGTATTATATAATGATATAATTGGGATATGCTCTTAAATTGATAGAAGATAAAAGGAGTTTGTATGAAAAATAATACTAAAAAGTTAATTTTTATGATTTTTCTTATAGTCATTGCCTGTGTTTTGATGGCAATTGTTGAGGGCGTAGCCGGATCGAATTATATAATTAAATCAGTTGTAAAGTTTGTTTTATTTTTGTTGTTGCCGGCTTTATATGCCTTTTTTGATAATGATATAAAAATAAAAGAATTATTTAAAGTAAAAAAGAGTGGCTTAAAAACAGCGATAATTTTAAGTGTATCTGTTTATGCAGTTATTCTTGTGGGATACCTGTTGTGCAGAAATATTTTTGACTTCTCGGCGGTTACAGGGGTGTTGACAAAAAATATGGGTGTTACAGGCAAAAACTTTATATTTGTGGCACTGTACATATCTTTTGTAAACTCTCTTTTAGAGGAATTTTTCTTCCGCGGATTTGCCTTTTTGACACTTAAGAGAGTTGCAAACAGAAAGTTTGCTTATTTTTTCAGCGCAGGAGTATTTGCTGTCTATCATATAGCAATGATGACAGGATGGTTTAAGCTTGATGTCTTTTTGATAATTATGGCAGGGCTTTTTGCAGGCGGACTTATATTTAATTATCTTAACGAGAAAAGTTCAAATATCTATCCATCGTGGATGGTGCATATGTTTGCCAATTTTGCTATAAACACAATTGGGTTTATGCTGTTTGGAATAATATAATAATATAAATACGGAGGAATACTTATGACTAAAGGTGAAAAGGCAGAAGCCTTATTTAAAGAAGGATATAATTGTGCTCAGGCTGTGGCAGGAGCGTTTTGTGAAGAGCTTAATATGGATTTAAAGACTGCGGTAAAGCTTGCATCATCATTCGGTGGTGGAATGGGCAGAATGAGAGAGGTCTGCGGAGCTGTAAGCGGGATGTTTATGGTGGCAGGAGCTGTTTATGGATATGATAATCCTGATGCAACTGTTGAAAAGAAAGAGCATTATGAACTGATACAAAATCTTGCAAAAAGGTTTAAGGATGAGTGCGGCTCTATCATCTGCCGTGAGCTTATAGAGGGCGAGGGAAGTGACCCAACACCTTCACCCAGAACACAGGAGTATTACAAAAAAAGACCTTGTGGCGAGTATGTCCGCATTGCGGCAGAGATAATGGAAGAAGTATTTAAAAATAAATAAAAATCCATATTTAACTACGGATAAAAGCTTTTTATATTATTAAACTAATATTGGGTGATGGTAATATGAAAGGCAAAAATTTGGAAGAGTTAAGAGAAAGAGAAGAAAACAGAAAAGCAAAATCCTTTTACGAGGATGAGAGGGATTATCAATGCGGAATGCTTTTTCCTGATGAGATTTCAGGAGGAACAGTTTCTGCAACAGGAAGCACGGGGCTTATCCAGATTATCCCGACTACGCCTGAAGAATATGAGTTTTACGAAGAGGTAAACAGCTTCAGGCAAAAAGCGCCAATAGTAGAAGAAAAAGACGAGGACTAAAATCCTCGTCTTTTTGATTAACCCATTAAATTTAAGTCGTAATGTGCTCTTTCACCGCCTATGAATTTTGGACGGGTGCGAGCGGCTGTAACAGGTGCTTCTCCTATGGTCTTAACCTCAAGCCTTACGGGAACCGCAACTCTTTTAAGGTGCATGCCGATAAGGGTTGCACCAATGTCAATGCCTGCATCTGCCTTTATCTCTTGAATTGCGATTGGGTCGTTAAAGTGTGCATATGCCTGTGTAGCAAAGGAACCGCCTGCCTTTGGCTGTGGAACAACGTTTACCTCTTCGGCAAAAGGAACGGCTTCTCTTTCAACGATAATGGCGCGGTTTAAATGTTCACAGCATTGTGCCGCAAGGTAGATACCCTTTTGATTAAAAACTTCATATATACTCTCAAAAAGAATCTTTGCGGTATCAGGGCTTGAGTTTGTGCCAAGCTTTGAACCTAAAACTTCACTTGTAGAGCAACCGATAACAACAATATTACCCTTTTTAAGATGTGCTTTTTCGCACAAATCCTCTGCGGCAGTCTTTGCCTGCAATGCTATATCATTCATTTGAATATCCTCCAAATTGTTAAAATCTTTTTTTATTCTATCACAGATTTTAAGGTTTGTAAATGGTTTTTAATGATGATGGTGATGATGCCCGTGAGAATGCTCATGCTCTGTATGACAATGTATGTGATGACAATGTTCATCTGTGCCCTCAAGCTCAAGGGTAGTGTGAATAATATTATGTTCTTTCAATTCCTTGCGGACAGCATCCTTTATATGATGACCGTCTGCATCCGTTACAATATGCATAGTGGCATAAGAGTTACTTCCGTCAATGCTCCTGATATGAATATGATGAACGTCAACAATTCCGTCAATCTCTAAAAGGTGTCCTTTGATTTCATCCATATCAATGCCTTGTGGGATTTTTTCCAAAAACAAATCAAGAATTGTTTTCAGGTTTTTAAGAGCATTTACAATAATAAACATTGCAACACCAATGGACATAAGAGGGTCAAGCAAGGTAATGCTTGTAAACTTCATAACAATTGCGCCAACTAAAACAACAAGCCAACCAAGAACATCTTCAAGCATATGAAGGTTTACTGCCTTTTGGTTTATGGAATCCCCTTCCTTTGTGACAAAGGCAGCGATAAGATTAACCAAAGCACCTATTATGGCAAAGATTATCATACCACCTATGTTGATTTCTGTCGGGTTTATAATACGGATGATAGCATTGTATATGACAACGGCAGAGCCGAAAAGAAGAACCAAAGTGGTGATAAGACCGCCCATAACAGAAAAGCGGATATATCCATAGGTATAAATATTGTCAGGTTGTTTTTTGCTCTTTCGCTCTAAAAAATAGGATATGCCAATGCTTACAGCATCGCCCATATCGTGAACAACATCAGAGATAATGGCAACACTTCCTGTAATTGCACCGCCAATAAGCTCAAAAACAGAAAATGCAAGATTTAAGATAAAAGCAATAAATATATTTTTTGTTGTTTTCATAAAAACTCCTTATGTAAAATTTGATTAATCATATTATAGCACAGAGGAATATGGGTTTGCAAGAAAAAAGCTGCCACGATTGTGACAGCTTGTAATTATTTGTCTATATTTTGTTTGGCAGTGTTGATGGAGGAGATGAGTATTTTGCGAATAGTTCCACATTCATTATATATTTCTTTAGCGGTTTCTCTATTCAATAGATCAGATTTAACGAAAAGTTCTAACCAATATTCTGTTTCGTAGCATTCTTTCAGAGCAATCTGCAATTTAGAAATAAAATCGTTTTTGCTTTGAGCATAATTTGCCTCGTGAATATTTGCTCCTATCGATGTTCCACTACGTTCGAGTTGATTGGTTAGAGAGTGATGCCCTTTAATATCTTCGCACAACTTAATTATCTTAACGGAAAAATCAACAGATAAATTCCGCAATTTTGATTCAGCCATTTTTTATCATCTCCTTGAACCATTATAACATATAACTATAGTATTGTCTATAAGTGAAATATCAACCTCGTTGATGTGAAATAATTTACTCCGTAAATTGTGAAATAGAAAGCTTGCACTTTCTGTGAAATGAAATACGTCATTAACATTTGCGAAGCAAATATTTCACAGCGTAGCTATTTCACATTGCGTAGCAATATTTCTCACGCCGCAAGGCGTATTTCGTTGAAAAAAGCATCATTCTTGCTACAAGAATAATGCTTTTTTCTGGCACCCCCGACCGGAATCGAACCGATGACTAACCCTTAGGAGGGGCTTGTAATATCCTCTTTACTACGGGGGCACGTCTAACTTATAATACGATATTTTGAAGCCTTTGTCAATAGGAACTTATATAAGAAAAGTGCATAAGATAAAGGGAGGGAGGATGATATAAATGAATGGGCAGGATATAAACAATAGAACTGATATTCCCTGTAATGAGGGAACAGGCAGAGTGCTGGTTCAGGCGTATACAGCCAGCGGTTCTCTTCCTGTAGAAAACGCAAAGGTTACAATAGCTGATACAAATGGAAGTGTCTTGTATGAATTATACACAGATAACAGCGGAAGAACGGCGTGGGCAAAGCTTTGTGTACCACGGGCGGCAAACTCTCAAAAAGAGGGCAGACGAAATACATATGGGGCTTTTAACATAACAGTTGAAAAACAAGGATATTATACCGAAAAATTCTTAAACGCAGCAGTTTTTGACGGGGTAGATTCCATTCAGCCGGCATTTTTAGAGCCTCTTGGTGAAAACGTTACCGAAAGCGATGTAAGACCGGGCGGCAGAGGAAATGACAGCGGTGAGGGCTCTCTTTCTGATAACAGTGCAAGGGTGGGTGATGCCCTTGTTATAAGAGAAGAGCCAAAGCCTGTTGCAGACACAAACGCTTCAGGTCAGGGAGGTGTGTAAATGGCGATACAGTTTTCCATACCTGAAAACATAACTGTTCATTTAGGTGCGCCTGATGATACTACTGCAGGGAATGTGACGGTGCCTTTTTCACAGTATATAAAAAACGTAGCATCAAGTGAGATATATCCCACATGGCCTGAAAACGCAATAAGAGCAAATATGTATGCACAGATAAGTTTTGCCCTAAACAGAATTTTCACAGGGTACTACAGAGTAAGGGGTTATGATTTTGATATAACAAATCAGACCCAGTATGATCAGGCTTTTGTGTACGGAAGAGATATTTTTGAAAATATAAGCAAGATTGCAGATGAGCTGTTTAATGATTATATAGTGAGAAGCGGGGATTTAACACCCCTTTTTGCAAGATATTGTAACGGAACAACTTCAACCTGTCCCGGAGGGCTTTCTCAATGGGGGTCTGTGGACTTGGCAAATCAAGGCTTTACGCCTTATCGAATCCTCAAAAGCTACTATGGAGATATTTCAATAGTAGAAAATGCACCCGTAGCTGATTTGGGGGAAACCTACCCGGGAGCTCCTCTTCGCATAGGGTCAACGGGGAACGATGTAAAAAGACTGCAGATAATTTTAAACAGAATTTCAAAAAATTACCCTGCCATACCTAAAATTGCTTATCCTGACGGAATTTTTGATGTTCCCACAGAAAGAGCAGTAAGAAAGTTTCAGGAAATATTTAATCTTACACAGGACGGAGTTGTGGGAAAGGCAACATGGTATAAAATAGAATATATTTTTGCGGGAATAAAGCGCCTTTCGGAGCTTGATGCAGAGGCAATAAACCCTGAAACAGTAAACCGACAGTTTAAAGAAGTAATTTCAGAGGGAAGTTCGGGAACAGAGGTAAGGATTGTTCAATACTTTTTGAATTTTATTGCAGAGTTTAATGACTTTATTCCAAGGGTAACGATTGACGGAATATATGGTCCTGCCACAACGGAGACGGTAAGGGCATTTCAGCAATCAGTTGGGCTCCCTCAAACAGGAGTAGTTAATGAGGCGACGTGGAACGCTATATTCTCATCATACAAAACAAAGTATGACTCCCTGCCTCCTGAATACAGAATTTCAGGGATAGCGCCATATCCCGGGGAAATATTAAGGCTTGGGTCATCAGGTGCGGCGGTGTCGGAACTTCAAAAATACTTATCAAAGATTTCAGATACCTATCCCTCTGTGCCGAAAGTTGCTGTTTCAGGGTATTTTGGAGAAGAAACCCAGGATGCGGTTTTAGCATACGAAAGGGAGTTTGGCTTACCTGAAAGAGGGTTTGTAGGTCTTGCCTTATGGCAGAGTATAGCATCGTTATATTCTGATTTATCACAGGGAGAAGAAAAATCCTTTGGACAAAATCCCGGTTATACAGTAAACGAAAATGCAGAATAGGAGAGTATATTATGAAAACATCTATGTATGATAACAGACAAAATGTGTTTGAACTGCAAACAGCTCTTCGGGAGCTGTGGCAGAGAGATATAATCCTTACCCTTATTAACCCTGACGGAGTTTTTGGGGAAGAAACAGTTATCGCAGTAAAAGAGGCACAAAACTTCTTTGGTCTGCCTGAAACAGGAGAGGCAGACCTTGATACGTGGGAGCTGATCTTTAACACTTATTTTGAGGGGTTTTAAGAGAATAAAAGCCTTGCATACTTTGATAAAATATGATATACTGATTTCATCAAAGATGAAATCAATGAATAGTGAAAAATGAATAGTGAATAGCTAAGGAACAAATGCTCTGCATTTGAAATAAAAGAAAAATCTCAAAGGCGATTTTCAACCAAAATTATTCATCATTCATTATTAATTATTCATTAAAAAATATATCTGAATTACAGGAGCTGATGGAGATGAAGCGTATTATATCGATATTTTTATCGTTTATAGTAGCCTTATGTCCATTAGCTCCTTTTGTATGTGCAAAGGAATATACTGACGTTACAAGCTACGAGGGAGATACTGTATATGCCACAAGAGAGCAGGCGATAGGATGCTTTGTAAACGCTCTTGGAGTTGAAAAGTTTAAAGTTGATGAAAGCTTTCTTGATAAGTATGCAGACAGGGACAGAATCTCATATCCTTACATAGACGAAATGGCAACGGCAGTTTATTTAGGCTTAATCAACGGCTATGAAGATGATACCCTAAAGCCACAGGAAAAGATAAACAGAGCTGAAGCTTTGGTTATACTTAATCGTGCTTTAAGTCGTACAGAGCTTTCGGCTTGGTATGATATAGAATTCACTGACACACCTAAGTGGGCGGAGAAGCAGATTAACCGCCTTGCATCTGCGGGAATTGTAAAAGGCTATGGCGACGGAACAGTTGGGGCAAAGGATTTTCTTACTATCATTCAGGTCAATACTCTTTGTGACAGAATAGAAAGGGTTATGGGTCCTATGGGGGACTTCTATACTTACGTGAACGGAAAGTGGCTTGAAGAAACAGAAATTCCTGACGGATCAACTTCTGTTTCGGATATAGGAAATCTTTCAAATGTGGTAAATGAACGAATTACAGATATTATTTTTTCTCTTTACAAAAGGCAATATAACGATGGAGAAGTGTTTGAAGATAATTCTAACGAAAAAAAGATTATAACAGTATATTCTGCTGTAGCGGATCAGGGTTATCGTGATAAAATAGGGATAGAACCTATAAAGCCTGTTCTTGATATGATAGATAAGGTGAGCACAAAGAATAATTTGCTAAAAACCATGGCAGAGCTTGAAAGAAACGGTTTTTCTACTATGATAAAGGTTTCCTTTGACCCTGATATAAAGGGAACGGTAGAATATCTCCCCTCTGTTGCAGGGAGCTATACAGGAATTGACAGCAATCTTTTTGGAGGTGTACCTGAAAAAATATATACAAGCTACATAAAAGAGCTGTTTGAGGTTTCAGGAGAAGAAAAGCCGGAAGAAAAGGCAGAAAAAGCTGTGAGAATCTGCAAAACTCTTGCAAATGGCATAAGCCTTTATGGAAACGGAACAGATTTGTCAAAGGCTGTTTCGGTTTATGGAAGAAATGATTTAAACAAGCTTTTTGATGGCGTTGATATGGGCAAATATTTTTCTGATGTAGGGTTTTCCAAAACAGATAAGGTATTGGTCTATGACGAAAGCCTTGCAAAGACAGTGGCAAATGTGATTAAAAACGAGGATATAGAAAATATCAAGGCATATCTTAAAGCATCTGTCTTGGATACTTCTGCAATGTACTTAAACACAGAGATGTTTAATGCTTGGCAGACTTATCAGAACAAGCTCTACGGAGAAAGCTATGACAGTATCCCGTCAGACTATGGAACGGATATAGTAGGAAGTCTTTTGGGATGGGAACTTGGAGAATTATATATAGAAAAATATTTTTCCGAGAACTCAAAAAACATCATTGATGAAATAACAAAAGACATAGTTAATGAATATAAAAAGCTTATAAGATATTCTGACCGAATGACTACCACGGGCAAGAATGAGGCGATAAAAAAGCTTGAAAACATAAAAATTTATTCTGCCTATCCTGATGATATAGAAACCTACAGGAGAAGGGTTACGTTTAAGCCTGTGGAAGACGGCGGAAGCCTTATGGAATACAGAATGCTTTGTGTAAACGAATATGTGACATCCTGTAACAATATATTAAACGGAAAAGAAAAAAGCAAAGAATGGTATATGCATCCACAGACAGCAAATGCAATGTATGACCATACATCAAACAGTATAACCATTCCTGCAGGGATTCTTCAGCCACCATTTTTTGAGGCAAGTGCAGAATACGAAGAAAACCTCGGCGGAATCGGTGCAGTAATTGCCCATGAGATAAGCCATGCCTTTGATGGAACAGGTGCACAGTTTGATGAGAAGGGAAAGCTTAAAAACTGGTGGACAGAACAGGACAAGATTTCGTTTGATGCTTTGTGTCAGAAGATAGTAAAGGAATATAGCGAAATAAAATATAATGACTTATATATTGATGGAAACTATACCTTAAACGAAAATCTTTCTGATATCGCAGGGGTTTCCTGTATAATAAGTCTTGTAGGCGAAGACAATGAAAAGCTTGGGGAAATGTTTGAGGCTTATGCAAAAATATGGAGGATAAAATCCACAGAGGCATATGACAAAAATATGATTATGACAGATAACCATTCTCCAAATAAAATAAGGGTGAACAGAGTTCTTTCAAACTTTGAGGCATTTGAAAACTTTTATAAGATAAAAGAGGGAGACGGAATGTATATCCCTGATGAAAAGAAGATAGATATATGGGGGTAAAAATGAAGATTACATTTTTGGATGCGGCAACATTAGGGGCTGATGTAAGAGAAAAAATAGACGAAATATTTGGTCTTTTTGGTGAGCTTTGTGTAAGACTTTCTACAAAGCAGGAAGAAGTCGAGAGTGTAATAGAGGATAGTGATGTTGTTATACTCAACAAGATAAAGCTTAACGAAAGCAACCTTAAAAATGCAAAAAAACTTAAGCTTATTTGTGCTACCGCAACAGGATACGACAACATTGATGTAAAGTGGTGTGGAGAAAATAATATTGCTGTATGTAACGTTGTTGGGTATTCAACACAGAGTGTTGCACAGCTTACGATTTCAATGGCACTTATGCTCTTTAACCATATGAGCGAATATGTTGAATATGTTAAAGATGGAAGCTATACCAAAAGCGGAGTTGCCAACTGCCTGACACCTACATTCCACGAAATTCACGGAAAGGTGTGGGGTATTGTAGGAGCGGGCAATATAGGAAAGCAGGTTGCCCGTGTGGCAGAGGCTTTAGGCTGCAAGGTCATCGTAAATAAGCGTAAGCCTGATGGTGAGTTTGAGTATGCCGATTTAGACACCCTTTGCAAGACGGCGGATATTATTTCGGTTCACACACCTCTTAGCGAAGAAACAAAGCATTTGATAAATCGTGACAGAATAGCTATGATGAAAAGGGATGCCATACTTATAAATGTAGCACGTGGCCTTGTAACAGATGAAGAAGCTTTGGCAGAAGCTATAGAAGAAGGAAGACTTGGCGGTATCGGTGTTGATGTTTATTCAGTTGAGCCTATGCCAAAGGAGCATCCTTTTACAAGGATAATGGGAAGAAACAACGTATGTCTTACCCCTCATAATGCGTGGGGTGCATATGAGGCAAGGGTCAGATGCCTCGAAATAATAAAAGATAATATAGAAAAGTTTTTAAAAGGCGAGAAGCAAAATCGCGTTGATTAAAGGAGGATAAAATTATGGCAAGAGTGGACAAGCATAATTATTACTTGGATATTGCGGACACAGTTACAGAAAGAGGTACCTGTCTTCGCAGAAACTTTGGTGCAATTATAGTAAAGAATGACGAAATAGTTGCAACAGGTTACACAGGTGCTCCAAGAGGCAGAAAAAACTGCTCCGACTTAGGCTTTTGTATGAGAGAAAAGCTCAACATTCCAAGAGGGGAAAGATACGAGCTTTGCAGAAGTGTTCATGCAGAGGCAAACTGCATTATATCTGCATCAAGAAGAGAAACAATAGGCGCAACCCTCTACCTTGTGGGCAGAGATGTAAAGACAGGGGAGCTTGTTGAAAATGCAAATTCCTGCGCTATGTGTAAGAGAATGATTATAAACGCAGGTATAGAGAAAATCGTTGTAAGAAACACAAAGACAGACTATACTGTTATTCCAGTATCTGATTGGGTGGAAAATGATGATTCTTTAGACGGCTCATTCGGATATTAAACAGAGAATAAAATTTTTAAGACGGAATAGAATATAAAGGATGATATAATATGAAGCTTTCTATACTTGGCTCAACAGGGTCAATAGGGACACAGGCTTTAGAGGTCTTAGAAGACTTAAAAGGCATAAAGGATATAGAGGTTGTTGCCATATCAGGAAACTCAAATATAAAGCTTTTAGAGGAACAAATCAGAAAGTTTAAGCCAAAGTATGCGGCAGTGTCTGATGAAAAAAGGGCAAAAGAGCTTGAAGTTGCTGTTAAGGATGTCGACTGTAAAATCTTAAGCGGAGAAGAAGGTCTTTGCTACATAGCTGCAGAATGTGGCGCAGAGATGGTCTTGTCTTCTATCGTTGGCTTTGCAGGTCTTGTGCCTACAATGAAGGCGATAGAAGCAGGTGCTGATATTGCCCTTGCCAACAAGGAAACATTGGTTACCGCAGGCAGACTTTTCATGGATGCCATAGATAAATATAATGTAAGACTTTTGCCTGTTGACAGCGAACATTGCGCAATCTTTCAGAGCCTCCACGGTGGACAGAGAAAAGAACTTAAAAAGATTTTGCTCACCGCATCAGGAGGGCCTTTCTTCGGTAAGACAAGGGAAGAACTTGTTAATATGAAAAAGGAACAGGCTTTAAAGCATCCTAACTGGAGTATGGGAGCAAAGATAACCATAGACAGCGCAACATTAATGAACAAGGGCCTTGAGGTTTTAGAGGCTCGTTGGCTTTTTGATGTTGATATAGATGATATTGAGGTTGTTGTTCAGAGAGAAAGCATAATTCATTCTATGGTTGAGTTTTGCGACAAGAGTGTTATTGCACAGTTGTCTATGCCATCTATGAAGCATCCTATTCAGTACGCCTTTACATACCCTGAAAGACTTCCATCGGATGATGAAAGCGTTTCCTTTGCGGATATAGGAAGGCTTACATTCTATAAGCCTGATGAAGAAACATTCAGATGCTTAAGCCTTGCAAAAGTTGCAGGAAAGGCAGGTGGCATTATGCCAACTGTTATGAATGGTGCAAATGAGGTTGCAGTTGCGAAGTTCTTAAAGGATGAGATTGGATTTTTGGATATTGCCGATACAGTAGAGGCGGCCATGAACAGCTTTAAGAATATTGAAAACCCAACCATTGATGATATAATTTCAGCTGATAAAGAGGTCAGGGAGCAGTTAATTGGGAGGTAAAGAATGGCTATAACAATTATAAGTGCAATACTTATCTTTTCGGTTATAATCTTTGTCCACGAGTTCGGACACTTTATTATGGCGAAAGCCTTTAAGGTAGACGTTTTGGAATTTGCCATCGGCATGGGACCTGCAATATTAAAAAAACAGGGGAAAAACACCCTCTATACCATAAGAGCAATCCCAATGGGTGGCTTTTGTAAAATGGAGGGCGAAGACGAAGATACTCAAACCGAGGGTTGTTTCAGCACAAAAAAGCCTTTGCCTAAAATAATTATTTTGGCGGCAGGGGCGCTTATGAATGTCCTCTTGGGATTTTTGATTGTAACAATTATTACATTTTCTTCTTCTGTTAAGACAGGTATGCTTCCGTCTACAGTTGTGGGCGAGCTTTTGCCTGATGCACCTGCGGCAGAATTTTTGCAGCCAGGGGATAAAATAGTTAAAATAAATGATTCTGCTGTCCATATTCAAAGAGATATAAGCTTTATTTTATCTTCTGCTGAAAGTGAGGAATATACTGTTGAGTATATAAGAGACGGCGAAAGACTAAAAAATACCTTTGTCCCAATGGAAGAAACACAAAAAGACGGTACAAAGGCAAAGTTTATAGGGTTTACTATTGCCACTCAAAAGCTGACTATAGGAAGTCTTTTGTATGAAAGCTTTTTTCAGACAATATGGATGGTTAAGCTTGTGTTCGTTTCTTTAGGGATGTTATTGAGCGGTCAGGCAGGAGTAAACGAAATGTCAGGTCCTGTGGGAGTAGTGTATGCTATGAATTCTGTTGCACAGACAGGATGGCTTAGCCTCTTGTTCTTTGGGGCATTTCTTTCGGTCAATATAGGAATAATGAACCTTCTTCCGCTACCTGCCCTTGATGGTGGAAGAATAGTCTTTGCACTGTTTGAGCTGATATTCAGAAGACCTGTTCCTCCTGAAAAGGAAGGAATTGTCCATATGATAGGATTTATCTTGTTAATCGGGCTTATGATTTTTGTTACATGGAACGATATTTTAAAACTTATACAAGGAACAATGTAATAAAAAATTAAAAATTGAAGCCGAGAAAACAAGAGCATAAAAGAGAAAAAATGAGAAAACGAGAGTTTGCAACTTGGTAAATTAATTTTTTCAAAAAAAGGCTTGACAAAAGTAAAAAAACGTATTATAATAGCAAGGCACCCTGAAAAAAGAGGTGCCTTTTATATGAAATTAATTAGCTAAATATATAAGGAGGTAGGCATTAAAATGTCAACTTACATTGCAAAAGCCAATGAAATTGAAAAAAAGTGGTACATCATTGATGCTGCAGGCAAGCCCCTCGGACGTGTAGCTGCTACTGCTGCTACTATCTTAAGAGGTAAGCATCGTCCTCAGTATACACCAGGTGTTGATTGTGGTGAGTTCGTTATCATTATCAACGCGAAAGATGCTGTTTTAACAGGCAACAAGCTTCTCCAGAAGAAGTGGTACAGACACACAGGTTACATCGGTAACATGAAGGAAGTTTCTTACAAAGACCTTATGGCTAACCGCCCAGAGAAGGCTATGGAACTTGCCGTTGCAGGTATGCTTCCACACAACACTCTCGGAAGAAAGGCTTTAAAGAAGCTCAGAATTTACAAAGACGCAAATCATAAGCATGAAGCTCAGGCGCCAATCGCTTGGGAACAGGCATAAGAAAGGGGACTAATTAAATGGCTAACGTACAGTATTACGGAACAGGTAGAAGAAAGAAGTCTGTTGCCAGGGTTAGATTAGTACCCGGTACAGGCGCAATCACAATCAATAAGAGAGATATTGATGAATATTTCGGTCTTGAAACACTCAAGGTTGTTGTAAGACAGCCATTAGAACTCACAAAGACATCAGGCAAGTTTGATGTTCTTGTTACAGTTCAGGGTGGTGGTTTCACAGGCCAGGCTGGTGCTATCCGTCACGGTATTTCAAGAGCTCTTCTTGAAGTTGACGAAGAGTACAGAGACGAACTTAAGGCTGCTGGCTTCCTCACACGTGACCCACGTATGAAGGAAAGAAAGAAGTACGGCTTAAAGGCTGCTCGTCGTGCACCACAGTTCTCAAAGAGATAATCAAATTTTGGTTATTCAAATCCCACGGACTTTTGTCTGTGGGATTTTTTGTGTGCACGACATAATGTCGAAACTCCTTATGGAGTTTCATACCGTGGCTGCTGCCACTCAATCCCGGCTAAAAACAATTCACAGGATTGTTTTTTACGCCGTAACGTGCACCACAGTTCTCAAAGAGATAAAAAACAAAATTGTATTTTACAACACCTACATTTAATGTGGGTGTTGTTTTTTATCCCGTTTCAAACTGTGGGAGGCTCGGTAACACTCGCCTCTCGAAACTAAAAACAGTCCACCGGACTGTTTTTTAACGTTTCGACAGTTCACAAAGAGATAATTTTTTATCGCATACTAAAAGACGCAGAATATTCTGCGTCTTTTTTATTTGCCTTTTGGATATGGCTCTCTTGTGTCTGTCCGTCCAACAAGATAGTCAATGCTTGTTTCGTAGAAATCGGCAAGCTGTGACAAAACACCAATCGGAATATTTAGATTTTCAAGTTCATAATCCGAATAAGTTGTTTGATGTATATGAAGTATGTCTGCAATCTCTTTTTGGGTAAGGTCCTTATCTTCTCTTAAATCCCTGATGCGAAATTTCATAATATCACCTCATAGGAATAATAGCATAAGGGAATATCCCTTATTGACAATTAAGGGATATTCCCTTAAAATGATAACCACGGAGGGTGATTTTATGAGAGTTACTTTTTGTGGACACGGAAATTATAGATATGATAAAGAAACAGAGATTGCTCTTTATAATATCCTTGAGAGGCTGATAAATCAGGGTTATTATGAGTTTTTAATTGGTGGCTATGGAGATTTTGACTGCTTGGTTGCAAAGGTGGTTAAAAAGCTTAAAGGTAAATATCCTGATATAAAATCTACGTTAGTGACTCCGTATATAAACAGAGAAATGGATAAGGATTTATATGACTATTCTATTTATCCGCCGTTGGAAAATGTACCTTTAAGGTATGCAATAAGTAAAAGAAATGAATGGTTGGTAAAAAATGCAGATGTTGTAGTATCGTATGTAGAGTTTCAATGGGGTGGTGCAAATAAAATGCTGGAATTTGCAATTAAAAATAAGAAGAAAGTTATAAATATATATGAAATCCTTGCCTTTTAGGGGAAATGTGGTATAATTTACTAAACAAGTTGAGGTGGAGAAAAATGAACAAGCAGGAAGTATATGAATATCTTAAAAATAAAAATGTATGGCACGAGATAACAGAGCACGGGGCTGTGTTCAGTATGTCCGAGCTAGATGAAACACCGCTTCCATATCCCGAATATGATGCAAAAAATCTTTTTGTAAGGGACGACAAGAGAAGAAATTTCTATCTCATAACAGTCCGTGGTGACAAGCGTGTAAACCTTAAGGAATTCAGGAAAAAGTACGAAACAAGGGTGCTGTCCTTTGCCTATCCAGAGGAGCTTGAAGAAAAAACAGGTCTCCTCCCGGGCTCAGTCTCTCCCTTCGGTCTTCTGAATAATAAGGACGCCGACGTAATTTTCTGTCTGGACAGGGAATTTATGGATGACAGGGCAATAATCGGCATACATCCAAACGAAAATACAGCTACAGTGTGGCTTAAAACCGAGGATTTAATTGAAATGATAAAAAATCACGGCAACGAAGTTCGCCTTGTAGAGTTATAGCAAACAAAAAAGGGTTTCCAAACGGAAACCCTTTTATCTTTTTAATTAGTCAGCGCTGTATGGAAGTAAAGCAATGTATCTTGCTCTCTTGATAGCAACTGTGAGCTGTCTCTGGTGCTTTGCGCAACAGCCTGTGATTCTTCTAGGGAAAATCTTAGCTCTTTCAGTAACATATCTTCTGAGTTTAGCAACATCTTTATAATCAATGTGGTCAACTTTGTCCACACAGAAAGCACATGCTTTTTTCTTAGGTCTTCTCATACGGCTTCTGTCCATTTTTTCCTTTTCAGCCATAATAAAGCTCCTCCTTATCAAATATTAGAACGGCAAATCGTCGTCTGTACCAAGTGGTGAAAAGCCGTCGTCTGCAGGCATTTCAGCCATAGGTGCAGGGCTCTCAAATGAGCCGGCGCCTGAACCGTTTGAGCTTCCCTTAGCTTCGCCAAAGGAAACTTCGTTTGCGATAACTTCGGTCACGTAATTCTTCTTTCCGTCCTGACCTTCCCAAGTTCTTGTGGAAATACGGCCGATGACAATAATCATTCTGCCTTTGCTGAAATAGTTTGAAACAAATTCAGCAGTCTTGTTCCAAGCAACAACATTGATAAAGTCAGTTGTACGGTTTTCGCCGTAACCGTTATCAATTGCAATAGAAAAACTACAAACAGGTGTACCCGAATTAGTATGTCTGAGTTCAGGGTCCCTTGTAAGTCTTCCCATTAAAATCGCCTTGTTAATCATAGAAAAACCTCCAATTATTCTTCGATTTTCTTAATTGTGATTTCTCTTAAGATGCCGTCTGTAATACCGAATACACGTTCGAGTTCAGCAATAAAATCAGGCTTTGAAGAAAAATTAACCAAAACATAGTAACCTTCGGTAGCATAGTTGATTTCGTAAGCAAGCTTTCTCTTACCCCACTCCTCAACTGATTCAATTGTACCGTTGGCTTCTATTAATGATTTGAACTTCTCAACGAGAGCAGCAATTTCTTCGTCAGTTTTTCTCGCGTCGATTACGAAAATGTTTTCGTACTTATTGATGTTTTCAACCATTAAATTCACCTCCTCCTGGACTTTTGACCTTCGCAACAAGCGAAAGCAAGGATTGTTATTATTCTTATAACCAAACCATTTTATTACATTTTTCCCTTTTTGTCAAGTCTAATTGAAAATTTTCTTAATATAATGAAGAAAGAGGTGTTGCCAATGAAAAAAGTTCTTAAATTCTGCACTTTTGCAGTGATTTTGTTCTTTCTTCCAATGATAGTTGCTCTCCCTTTCGGTTTTATTGAGGGGATTGCCTTTGAGGAGGAAGAAACGGAGATATGGAAAAGGGAAAAGGTAACTGTAACAGTGCTGGACAAGGGTGAATACATAGAAAAAGATGTGGAAGAACATCTTTTAGGGGTGCTTTTAGGAGAGATGCCTGTATCTTACGAAACAGAGGCCTTAAAGGCGCAGGCCGTGGCAGGAAGAACCTACATTTACCGCAAAATCGGGACAAACCCTGTCTCTCACCCCGATGCAGACCTTTGCACAGAGCCCTCCTGCTGTATGGCGTATGTAAATCCTGACAGCGTAACCGAGGAAAACCTTGAAAAGATCAGGCAGGCAGTTTCCGACACAGGGGGAGAATATCTTGTTTATGAGGAGGAAATAGCATCAGCTTTTTTCTATGCTTGCTCTTCGGGAAAAACTGAAAATTCAGAGGATGTCTGGGGAGAGGAAATTCCATATCTTCGCTCAGTTGAAAGTCAGGGAGATGAAAATAACCCCAAACTTTTAGATGAAAAAACCTATACGCCCCAACAACTGAAAAATGCTTTAGGGGTAAACAGCCTTGAAATCGGCGGAGTCACATATACAGAGGGTGGTTCTGTTAAAAATATAAGGATAGGTGGAAAAACCTTTAAGGGAACTGAAATCCGAAGTCTTTTAGGGCTTCGTTCAGCCTGTTTTACAATATCAAACAACAACGGAAACTATAAAATCACAACCAAAGGCAACGGCCACGGAGTTGGAATGAGTCAGTTTGGCGCAAACGAAATGGCAAAGTCGGGAAGTAGCTATGAG
>JAZLCI010000106.1:0-13320 GCA_045614085.1 Clostridia bacterium | reverse complement strand
CCTTTACATAAAAGTCGATAAGTTTCAGCAGAGGCTTTAACTTTCTGCCTAACCGCAACATGTATTATCTATGTCCTGCCGGACGGGCCTACTTTTGATTGCAAAAGTAGCAAAACGAAGGGGGAGTTTCGATTCTCCCCCTTCAACCCCCTTAAAACGACTCAGGGGCTTTGCCCCTGGACCCCTTTAAGATATTTAAATCTCTATTGAACATATTGCCTCGGCGGCAATTCCCTCGCCTCTGCCACAAAAGCCTAACTTCTCGGTTGTTGTGGCTTTTATGTTTACTGCATCAATATCTAAATTTAATATCTCTGCAACCGTCTTTACCATTTCAGGTATATAACCTGCAAGCTTTGGTCTTTGAGCAATAACTGTTGCATCAATGTTTATTATCTTTGCACCTTTTTTGGTTATTAATTCATAGACAGCGGCAAACAAGTCTTTGCTGTCGGCACCTTTCCACTTATTATCGGTATCGGGGAAGTGCTTGCCTATATCACCAAGGGCAGCTGCACCTAAAAGTGCGTCCATTATTGCATGAAGAAGTACATCTGCATCGGAATGACCAAGTAAGCCTAATTCATAGGGAATTTCGATTCCACCTAATATAAGCTTTCTGTTTTCAACTAACTTATGTACATCATAACCCATACCAACTCGCATAGATTTTTCCTCCCTGTTTAAAATTCCCTCTGCTAAAACCAAATCGTCAGGGGTTGTTATCTTAATATTTAGAGGTGACCCCGTAACAATCTTCACATCTACCCCCATTGCCTCGCATACTGAACAGTCATCAGTAACGGATAGTGAATTTTCAAGGGCATACTTATGTGCTTTTTTGATTAAGTCTGTCTTAAAGCCCTGCGGTGTCTGAATTGCATATAAATTTTCTCTGTCAACAGTTTTAACTATGGTGCTGTTATTTGAAAGCTTTAATGTATCCGTTACAGGAATACCTAACGATGCGGCAGAGGAAAGCTTGATTTCATCTATCAAAGCTCTTATCTGCTTATGCGTTACAAAAGGTCTTGCTCCGTCGTGAATTAAAACGATTTCGCCATTAACTCTGTTAAGGCCATTTATAACGGATTTCTGCCTTGTATCTCCTCCTGAAACAATATCAGATACCTTTTTTATATTATACTTTTGTAATAGTTCTTTTATATAATCTATATCATCTGTCCTTGAAATAATAACAATATCATCAATTTCAGGACAGGTGTCAAAAACATCTAAAGTATGCATTAACACAGGCTTGTTTTTGATGTTAATAAATTGCTTTGGTATGTTTGCACCCATACGACTGCCTGAGCCTGCAGATGCAATTAAAGCGGTAATTTTCAAATCCTTCATCATAATATATCCTTTAAAACCTGATTTATATTTGAATAAGTAGAAATCTCTATCTTTTTAAACTTCTTAAGTTTTTCTGTATCACAGGCAGGGATTAAAGCTCTTTTAAATCCCATCTTTTCTGCCTCTTGTAGTCTGCTTTCTAAAAAACTGCAGGAGCGTAACTCTCCCGATAAACCGATTTCGCCTATGGCGACAACATCGCTGTCTATTGGCTTGTTTTTAAAGCTTGAAGCAATGGCTAAAAATACGCCCATATCAATGGCAGGCTCAACAACCTTAAGTCCACCTACAACATTTACATATACATCGTAGGAAGAAATATGAAGCCCTGCACGCTTATCCATAACAGCAAGCATAATTAAAACCCTTGATAGGTCAATACCCGTTGACATTCTTCTTGGATTTGCGAAACTGCTCTGTGCTGAAAGTGCCTGAACCTCTGCAAGGACAGGGCGAGTACCCTCCATAGTACAGATTATACATGAGCCGGGCTCACCAATCGGTCTGCCTGAAAGCATTGCAAGGGATGGATTTGATATTTCAGAAAGTCCTGAAGAATCCATCTCAAAAACTCCGATTTCATTTGTTGAACCAAAACGGTTTTTGATAGCTCTTATAATGCGGTAGGCTCTGTGTTGGTCACCCTCAAAGTATAAAACGCTGTCAACAATGTGTTCAAGGATTTTCGGTCCTGCAATAGAGCCTTCCTTTGTAACATGGCCTACAACAAAGGTTGCAATGGCGTTTTCTTTTGCAAGTTTCATAAGTGTTGCGGCAACGTCACGGATTTGTGTTGCACTTCCCGGTGCAGGTGATATTTCAGGGTTGTACATTGTCTGAACCGAATCTATAATAAGAATGTCAGGCTTTTCCTTGTTTACACAATCTAAAATATATGCCATATTTGTTTCGGTGTAGAGTCTTAAGTTCTCGGTGGTAACATTTAACCTTTCTGCGCGGATTTTAATCTGCTTTTGTGATTCCTCACCTGACACATAAAGGATTTTCTTTGTTTTTCCTAAATGCTCACAAATCTGCAGAAGAAGAGTGGACTTACCTATACCAGGGTCACCCCCAAGCAAAACAAGGGATCCGGGAATAATCCCGCCACCTAACACCCTGTCAAATTCTGAAAATCCCGTCAGGATACGCTCATCTTCAGTTATAGAAATATCTTTTAGATTTTTCGGTGGTTCAGAGGCAGATGCAAAGGAAGTTCCGCCATGAAGATTTTTAGAGGGAGAAGATATAAAGCTTGCTTCCTCCAAAGTGTTCCACGCACCGCAACCCGGGCACTTTCCGTTCCATTTTGGTGTTTCCGTTCCACATTCTGAACAAACAAATACAGTTTTCTGTTTCATAGCCATTTTTCCATTCGTTTTAGTTTTCTTTATTCTAACATAAAAGATTATGTTTGTCTATTAAAAAATAAATTTAAAACTCTTGATTATGTGTGGGGTATAAGGTATAATGAGTTAATCAATGATTGCATTTGAGAGATTTTTTGCCCCTGACTTAATATGAGGGATTACAAAAAGTTTTAGACGTCCAAACCGCCTATCCTGTACAGTAATGATGTAAAATTTTAGAAAAGAGGAATAAAATGAAAACACTTAACAAGGTAGGGGAAATAATCCCCGGGTTAGCAATATCGGTATTAATAGCATTTGTGGCAAAAACAATAGAAGGTTTATTGCCGATACATATTATCGGGGCATCGGTTATTGCCCTTTTTATGGGTATGATAATAAATCATTTCTGGAAACCGAAATTTTTGAATTCGGGAATTAAATTTACTTCGAAAAAAGTATTAAAGTTTGCAATTATACTTTTAGGCGCTTCACTTAGTGTTAGGGTAATTCTTTCTGTCGGCAAAATGTCCTTGATGGTAATGCTTTTTACTCTTCTAACTTGTTTTGGTGGGGGTTATTTTATCGGCAAAGCTTTGGGACTCAACTGGAAATTGTCAAACCTCATTTCTGCCGGAACAGGAATTTGCGGAGGTTCTGCCATTGCTGCAATAGCTCCCGTAATTGACGCTGATGGTTCGGATATTGCTTATGCCATGTCTGCCACTTTCTTATTTGATATGGCGATGATTATTTTATTCCCGATTATGGGAAGACTGTTGGGACTTAGTGATATGGCGTATGGATTGTGGGCAGGAACTGCTGTAAATGACACATCAAGTGTGGTTGCGGCAGGTTATGCATTTAGCGAAAGTGCAGGCGATTTTGCTACGATGGTAAAGCTTACAAGAACATTATCCATAATACCTACAGTTCTTGTTTTCTCATTGATTAACTTAAGAATAAAGAGAAAAGAAAATATAAATTCCGGTTATAAAAAAGTAAATATATCAAAAATTTTCCCATGGTTTATTTTAGGATTTTTGGCATTGGCTATAGTAAACAGTTTTGGAATTATTCCGGTATCTATTTCGGTTATTGCCAAAAACACAAGTAAGTTTTTAATGGTCGCAGCGCTTGCTGCTATCGGACTAAATACAAGTTTTAAGGATATGAAAAAATCAGGAATAAATCCTATGATTCACGGGTTTGTTATATCAGCACTTGTAGTGATAGTTGCTATTGGTGTTGAATGGTTTATGGGATTGGTTTGATAAAAAGTTTTTTTCGTTCAAGCTTGGCACCAAAAAAGGTTTGCATCTAAACCTTATGCCTCGCAATAATAAATAACTAACAAAGGAGAATAAAGTATGGAAAAAGGAAATGTTAAAGCACTGCTTCCTATAGGAGTGTTTTTGGTTTTATATCTTGGCTTTGGAATTTTATTTGAATATGTTTTAAAAATACCAATGGGATTTTACAATATTCCGATTGTTGTGGTGTTTTTGGTGGCACTTCTGGTTGCATGCCTTCAAAACAGAAAGCTTGGCCTTGATAAAAAGCTTGAAATAATGGGAAGCGGAGTAGGGGATAAAAATATCTTCACTATGATTCTTATATTTTTAGAGGCAGGTATTTTTGTAGGCGTTGTAGGAAGAGAAAGTGCAGAAAGCGTAGCATATTTTATGCTGTCAATTATTCCTGCAAAGTTTTCTGTTATGGTGCTTTTTATTGTTAGCTGCTTTGTTTCCTTGGCTATGGGAACGTCTGTAGGGACAATAACCCTTTTAACACCAATTGCGGTTGCGGTTTCAAAGGCGTCAGGCTTTGATATGCCTCTTTGTGTTGCAACGGTAATCGGTGGCTCTATGTTTGGTGACAATCTGTCCTTTATTTCAGATACAACAATTGCCGCTTGTAACGGTCAGGGATGTAAAATGAAAGATAAGTTTAAGGAAAACTTTTTCATTGCCTTACCTGCCGCGATTGTGGCATTGATTATCGTAATGATTATGTCCTTTAATACAAAGATTGAGGGAACAGTTATAAATGATTACAATCTTTTAAAGATAGCTCCTTACATCCTTGTTTTAATCGGTGGAATATTTGGTGTAAATGTATTTGTTGTTCTTTTGACAGGTATTGTTTCAGGGTCACTTATTATGCTTTTTACAGGAAGTGCGACTTTCTCTCAGCTTCTTTCCAATATGGGAGCGGGTGCTTCAGGTATGTTTGAAACAATAATCGTAACCGTTCTTGTTTCTGCGATTTGCGCACTTATCCGTGAATATGGTGGTTTTGATGCATTGCTTGCGGGAATTAAAAAGGTTTTCCGCGGCAAAAAGGCAGGTCAGATAGGAATGGGTGTTTTGGTAGGCGTTTTAGATATTGCTACCGCTAATAACACGGTGGCAATTGTTATGGCAAATCCTATTGCAAATGAAATCGCAAAGGAGTATGGTATAACATCTAAAAAGTCAGCATCAATATTGGACACATTCTCATGCGTATTTCAGGCAATTCTGCCATACGGTGCCCAGATGCTTGTGGCGATTTCTGCTGTTTCTGCATTGGGAGTACATATTTCCGCCCTTGAAATCATACCAAAGCTGTTCTATCCTTATCTTTTATGCATAAGTTCACTTGTTGCAATTATGTTTACCAAAAAAGAAAAGTAAGATAAGCAGTAATTATTTAACAGAAAGGATAATTTCAAATGAACGAAAACAAAAATTTATCAATCCGATGGATATATATGGCGATAGGCGTTATCGCAATGCTTTTTGCAGGGGTGCTTTATGCATGGTCAATACTAAAGGCTCCCCTGTCAGCAGAGTTTGGGTGGGGAGCAAGTGAACTTGCATTAAACTTCACTTTGGCGATGACGTTTTTCTGTATAGGCGGTTTAGTTGGTGCAAACATTGCCAAAAAAGCAGGACATAGAATTGCTCTTTCTGTGTCAGGATTTTTATCCGCCTTAGGTTTTATTTTAACTGCAATACTTCGCGACACATCTGTTGTTATGCTTTATATTACATATGGTGTCCTTGCAGGTTTAGGCATTGGTATTGCATATAACGTGGTTGTGTCAACAGTTAGTTGTTGGTTCCCTGATAAAAAGGGGCTTTGTTCAGGATGCCTTATGATGGGTTTTGGTGCATCGGCTCTTGTCCTTGGAAATGTGGCAGATGCAATGTTTAAAGGTCCTCTTGGTTGGCGAATCACATTTATCATACTTGGTGTTGCTATATTTGTTGTAATAACTCTTTCAGGACTTCTTCTTAAAAAGCCTGATTCTTCTGCCCAACTTCCAAAGCCAAAAGTCATAAAGGGCAATAAGGAAGCCTTTGAACAAAAAGACTATACATCAAAGCAGATGCTGATGCGTCCATCATTCTGGATGGCTTTTGTCTGCATATCTTTCCTCGCAGCAGTTGGTAGCTCGGTTATCAGCTTTGCAAAGGACTTGGCATTGTCGGTTAATGCACCTGAAGCCTTGGCGGTTTCATTGGTTGGTGTCCTTTCTGTTTGTAACGGATTAGGCAGAATTATAACAGGTGCAGTTTACGATGCTATCGGCAGGCGCAAAACTATGATAAGCGCAAATGTACTGACCATCTGTGCGGCATTGGTTACACTTATTGCAGTGTCTGTTGACTCTCTTGTTCTTTGTATTGTAGGTCTGTGCCTTACAGGAATGTCTTATGGCTCTTGCCCTACGATTATGACAGCGTTTACTTCGTCGTTCTTTGGAATGAAGAATTTTTCAGGTAATGTGGCATTTATGACCTTTACATCAATGATAGGTTCATTTATAGCTACTGCATCAAACACTGTTCTTGAAGCAACAGGCGGTTATTCAATGACCTTTGTTATGCTTCTTGCGCTGACATTTGTGGCGCTTATACTTAACGCATTTATCCGCAAACCGTAAAAGGTTAAAAGGAGAATTACTATGATTTTAACAGTTACGTTAAACCCAACAATAGACAGAGTTTATTTTTTAGACAGCTTTGATACGGGAAAGGTTATGAGAGTTCAAAACCCTACTTGTTCTGCAGGGGGTAAGGGTATAAACGTTGCCCGTGTTGCAAGAATTTTAGGGTGTGAAACATCTGCAATGGGATATGTTGGCGGATACACAGGTGAGTTCATTAAAGCCGAGATGGAAAGTCAGGGGGTCAAGAACCTCTTTACAGATATAAACGGTGTAACCCGTACCTGTGTAAATATTTCCGATAAAAGCGGAAAGTCAAGTGAGCTTTTAGAAGCAGGCCCTGAAATAACTGAAGAAGAAAAGGTAAGATTTATTAAAGACTTTACATCAGTGGTAAGGGATTACAGCATTATCGTTGTTTCAGGAAGTTTGCCAAAGGGACTTACACCTGATTTTTATAAAGAGCTTGTTAAAATTGCAAAAGATAACCACAAAAAGATTATTGTTGATACAAGCGGAAAGGCACTTGAGGAAATTCTTGCAAGCAAGCCTTATATGGTAAAGCCAAACGATGATGAAGTAGCTGTGCTTATGGGTAAAGAGGTCAGAACTGATGAAGATATTAAAGAAGCATTGACTTACCTCAAGGAAAAGGGAGTGGAAATTCCATTTATTTCATTGGGTAAAAGAGGTGCTGCAGCTTTGATAGAGGGAAAGGCATACAGATTTATCCCTCCGTCTTTAAATGCTGTCAACACAGTTGGTTCAGGTGACAGTGCGGTTGCAGGGGTTTCGGCAGGTATTGATATGGGATATGATTTAATATCTTCTTTTAAGTTAGGTATGGCGGCAGGCTCTGTAAATACATTGTTTGAAAAGACAGGTTATGTTACAAAGGAGCTTGTTGATTCCATATTCAAGCAAATCACTGTAAGGGAAATATAATTGCATGGAGGTGAGGATGTGCACATTTATATATTAAATTTTTTGATAGATATACTTGAAATCATAATATTTATAACAGGTGCATACTACCTCGCAGTTGCATTCTTTTCTCTTTTTGGAAAGAACAGATACGGAGCGGGGGATGAATATACTTTTGCGGTATTAATCCCTGCCCATAACGAAGAAAAGACAATAGGGGGATTAATCAGCAGTATCAAAAATACTGATTACCCTCAAAATAAAATAGATATATTTGTTATCTCGGATGAATGTAGTGATAATACAGCCGAAATCGCCCGAAATTGCGGTGTAAATGTTATAGAAAGATGCAAGTCAACAAACAAAGGAGATGCCCTGAAAGAGGGGATTTCTTTTGTTGAAGATATGGGGTATGACTGTGTTGCTGTCTTTGATGCAGATAATGTTGTGGATAAAGACTTTTTTACATATATAGCAGAATACATTTCATCGGGGGCATCGGTTGTTCAGGGATATGTTGATTCCAAAAATCCTGATGCATCATGGGTGTCAAATGCCTATTCCATATGGTATTGGATAACAAACAGACTCTTTCAGGCAGGGAGAGGAAAGTTATCCCTCGGTTGTCGCATAAACGGTACAGGTTTTGTGATAAAATCAGATGTTCTTGATAAGGTTAAATGGAATACAAAAACAAGCGCAGAGGACAGCGAATACACAGCAATCCTCGCCTTAAACGGAATAAAGGTTGATTTCTGCGAGAGAGCAGTTGTCTTTGATGAAAAGCCTGAAAGATTTTCAGATTCGGCAATACAGAGAAGAAGATGGGCACAGGGAATATGTGACGTTCAGGGTGAATATACATTAAAGCTTATAAAAAACTTTAAAATAAATGCCCTTTTGTGCCTTTGGGGAGATTTGATTTTTGTTTTATGCCCTGTGTTACTCTTTCTGTCGTATGTTTTTGGTATAGGCAGAATATGGCATACAACCTTTGGGTTTATAACACTTGTGATATATTTTCTGCTGAATATCATTGTTTCAGGTCTTGCTCTTATAAAAGATAAAAAGCTTAATTTTAAAGTTTTTGCAAATTTTTTTGGCTTTATTTTGTTTATGATAAGCTGGATTCCTGTGGGGATAACAGGGATTTTTGGAAAAAGAGGCAAGTGGATGCATACAAAACACAATTAATGGCATTTTTTCGGGAAAAATTGCGCTAAAAAATATGAATTTTAGATTATGTGAAATAAATCCACTTAAACGGATATAAATGGGTTTAAATGAATATAATTCCATATAATCACGTTTGATTTATCCGGTGGAATTTTGTATTATATACAAGTTAGCACTCAAACGGTTAGAGTGCTAAAAAACAAAATTTGTTTTAATTAATCATTTACATAAGGAGGTTTTAATTATGACTATTAAACCATTAGCAGACAGAGTTGTTATCAAGATGCTTGAAGCAGAGGAAACCACAAAGAGTGGTATTATCTTAGCAGGCACAGCAAAGGAAAAGCCACAGATTGCAGAAGTTATCGCAGTTGGTCCCGGCGGTGTTGTTGACGGCAAGGAAGTTGTTATGGAACTTTCAGTTGGTGACAAGGTTATTATGAGCAAGTACGCAGGTACAGAAGTTAAGATTGATGACGAAGAGCTTATCATCTTAAGACAAAGCGAAATTCTCGCAAAGGTTGACTAATTCAGGAGGTAGAAAATTATGGCAAAGCAGATTTTATTTGGCGAAGAAGCAAGACGCTCTTTAGAAAGAGGCGTAAACCAGCTTGCAGATACAGTTAAGGTTACCCTCGGTCCAAAGGGCAGAAATGTTGTTTTAGATAAGAAGTATGGCGCACCACTCATCACAAATGACGGTGTTACAATTGCAAAGGAAGTTGAGCTTGAAGATCCATTTGAAAATATGGGTGCACAGCTCGTTAAGGAAGTTGCTACAAAGACAAACGATATCGCAGGTGACGGTACAACAACAGCTACACTTTTAGCACAGGCTTTAATCCGTGAAGGTATGAAGAATGTTGCTGCAGGTGCAAATCCAATGATCGTAAGACGTGGTATGGCAAAGGCAGTTGAAGGTGCAGTTGCTGAAATTATCAAGAACAGTAAAAAGGTTGACGGTAAGGAAGATATCGCAAGAGTTGCATCAGTTTCTGCTGCAGATGAAAATATCGGTAACTTAATCGCAGATGCTATGGAAAAGGTTACAAGCGACGGTGTTATCACTGTTGAAGAATCAAAGACAGCTGAAACATATTCAGAAGTTGTTGAAGGTATGCAGTTTGACAGAGGTTACATCACACCTTATATGGTAACAGATACAGATAAGATGGAAGCCGTTATCGACGATGCATTACTTTTAATCACAGATAAGAAGATTTCAAGCATTCAGGAAATCTTACCACTTCTTGAACAGATTGTTCAGGCAGGCAAGAAGCTTATTATCATCGCTGAAGATATCGAGGGTGAAGCACTTTCAACTCTTATCGTAAACAAGCTCCGTGGTACATTTACATGTATCGGTGTTAAGGCTCCTGGCTTCGGTGACAGAAGAAAGGAAATGCTCAAAGATATCGCTATCTTAACAGGCGGTCAGGTTGTATCTGAAGAAGTTGGTCTTGACTTAAAGGAAGCTACAATTGATATGTTAGGCCGTGCCCGTCAGGTTAAGGTACAGAAGGAAACAACTATCATCGTTGACGGTATGGGCGACAAGGAAGCTATCGCAAGCAGAGTTGCAAACATCAAGTCACAGATAGAAGAAACAACATCAGACTTCGACAGAGAAAAGCTTATGGAACGTTTAGCAAAGCTTTCAGGCGGTGTTGCAGTAATCAAGGTTGGTGCTGCTACTGAAATCGAAATGAAAGAAAAGAAGCTCCGTATCGAAGATGCTCTCGCAGCTACTCGTGCCGCTGTTGAAGAAGGTATCGTTGCAGGTGGTGGTACAGCATTTATAAACGCTATCCCTGCAGTTGAGAAGGTTGTTGAAGGTCTTGAAGGTGACGAAAAGACAGGTGCAAAGATTGTTCTTCGTGCTCTTGAAGAACCTGTTCGTCAGATTGCATTCAATGCAGGTATCGAAGGCAGCATCATCGTAAACAAGGTTAAGGAAAGCGAAGTTGGCTTCGGTTACAACGCTTTAATCGATGAATATATGGATATGTTAAAGGGCGGTATCGTTGACCCAACAAAGGTTACACGTTCAGCTCTTCAGAACGCATCAAGTGTTGCGGCTATGGTACTCACAACAGAAAGTCTTGTTGCTGATAAGCCAGACCCTGCAGCAGATGCTGCAGCTGCAGCTGCTATGGCAGGTGCCGGCGGCGGTGGAATGTATTAAGAATTTAAAAAAGGGTTTCCTAACGGAAACCCTTTTTTTATGTGTTTGTGCCGGCGGCGGAGTATATTAAGGTTTATTTTAAAAAGGGTTTCCTTTGGGAATCACTTATTTTATGTGCTTGTGCCGGCGGCAGTAGTGTGTACAAAGATTTTAAAAGTGGTTTCCTTTCGGAAACCCTTTTTTATGTGTATGTTGCCGGCGGCGAAGAATACGCCTCCCTTGCCTAAAGGGAGGGGGACCGCTTGCGGTGGAGGGATTTTTGTATGTTGCCGACGGCGGAGGTATTATAATTACAAAAGTAGGGGAGGGGTTCCATCCCCTCCCACTAAAAATAAGGTTATACAACAAAAAAGGTTGTTGCATATTGCAACAACCTTTTTACTTTGTATCATACCAACTTTTGCCGATGTTCATATCAACGGATAAAGGAACGGACATCTTATATGCGTTTTCCATTTCCTCACGTAATATTTTTGATGCGGCATCCAATTCGGTCTTTGGCGCTTCAACTATCAGTTCATCGTGTACCTGTAAGATAAGCTTTGCTTTTAAGCCGCTTTCTTTTAACTTCTTATAAACATTAACCATTGCGATTTTGATTATATCTGCGGCGCTTCCCTGAATAGGCGCGTTCATAGCAACCCTTTCACCAAAGGCACGCATCATATGGTTTGAAGAATTAAGTTCAGGCAAGTATCTGCGTCTTCCTGAAATTGTCTTAATATACCCTGATTCTTTCGCATCTTCAACAGTCTTTTTCATATATTCAGAAACACCCTTGTAATGCTCTAAATATCCGTCAATATATTCCTGTGCCTCTTTTCTTGTTGTGCCTATATCCTGTGCTAAAGAAAACGCACCATTTCCGTAAACAATTCCAAAGTTAACCGCCTTTGCAGAAGAACGCATTCTTGGTGTAACCTCTGACAGCGGAACATTAAACACATTTGCCGCAGTCTGTGCGTGGATATCTTCGCCGCTTAAAAAGGCTTCTTTCATAGATTCATCATCTGCAATGTGTGAAAGAACGCGAAGCTCAATCTGTGAGTAGTCGGCATCTATTAATGACCAGTCATCTTTTTCAGCAATAAACATTTTGCGAAGTTCTCTGCCCAAGTCAGTGCGAACAGGAATGTTTTGCATATTCGGTTCTGTACTGCTTATTCTGCCTGTTGCAGTAACGGTCTGGTTAAAGCTTGAATGAATTCTGCCTGTTTCTTCGTTTACAACTGCAGACAAGCCTACAACATATGTTGACTGAAGTTTAGCAAGCTGTCGATATTCCAAAACAAGGTTTATAATAGGGTGCTTGTCTTTAAGCTTTTCCAAAACATCAACATTTGTGGAGTAGCCACCGCTTTTGTTTTTCTTCCCGAATGGAAGCTCAAGCTTTTCAAAGAGGATAACACCTAACTGCTTTGGAGAGTTTATGTTAAATTCTTCACCTGCCAAATCATATATAGTGTTTCGTGCATCAACAATTTTATTTTCAAGCATATCTCCAAAGGAAGATAATTCCGCCTTGTCAATATACATGCCTCGTATTTGCATGCTTGCAAGAACAGTCATTAAAGGAAGTTCAATGTCAAAATAAAGGCTTTCCTGACCTTTTTCCTTAAGCTCTGCAGACATTTTTTTGTATAATTCTTCAATAGCATATACCTTGTCAAGATTTACAGGAGTGTTGTCAGTTGTGTCCAAAAGACTAAGCATAGATATCTGTGTATCATTGCTCTCGGTGTGCTCAAAGCTTGTACCAAGATAAGTTCTTGATAAGCTTTCCAATGAGTAATCGGAGCCTGACGGGTCTAAAATATATCCGCAAAGGATAATGTCAAATAAGATGTTTGATACATCAATATCATCTTCATCTATACCGAAAGAAGAGGTTTTAAGGATATCTTCTTTTATGTTATATCCTATTTTGTTAATTGTCTTGTCGCATAAAAATGCTTTTAAATCGTCTTTTGTAATGTCAGCATAAAGACAGGTCTCATCCATTGCCTTTACATAGATGGTGTTGTTATCTGTAAGATAGCTGACAGTCTTGCCTGAAATATCTGCAAAAAGGTCTTTTATATCAACCTTTTTACCCTCACCTGAAATAGGCTTTATATCTTCAGCCTTACCAACAGAAGATGTAAGGTCAAGCTTTTTTATAAATGAATTAAAGTTAAGGCGGGTAAAGAGTGATGCCAAAGCTTCTTTGTCATATTCACGGACTGTAGCATCTTCAAAATTAAAGTCTATAGGAACATTTTTGTCAATGGTCGCAAGCTTATAGCTTAAATACGCATCATCCTTGCCCTCAATAAGCTTTTTGCGGACAGAGTCAGTAACATCAAGGGTATCAATTGAAGCATAAATATTGTCAATTGAGGTATAGTTCT
>JAZLCI010000105.1:0-4518 GCA_045614085.1 Clostridia bacterium | reverse complement strand
CCCATTAAAGCGGTACGCGAGCTGGGTTCAGAACGTCGCGAGACAGTTCGGTCCCTATCTGTCGCGGGCGCAGGAAATTTGAAGGGAGCTGTCCTTAGTACGAGAGGACCGGGATGGACGTACCACTGGTGCACCAGTTGTCATGCCAATGGCACAGCTGGGTAGCTAAGTACGGAAGGAATAAACGCTGAAGGCATCTAAGCGTGAAGTCCACCCTAAGATAAGATTTCCCATTGTTTTAAACAAGTAAGACCCCACGTAGACTATGTGGTTGATAGGTCAGAGGTGTAAGTGTGGTAACACATTTAGCTGACTGATACTAATAGGTCGAGGGCTTGACCTAAACAAGTAAAAAAATATTGTGAGTAAGTATTATTCTTCTCTTTATTATTCTAAACATTGTAAAAAGCTAGTTTCGATATGCAACTGGCTACGAAGAAAGAGTAAATCCTTTATGAGTAGTGAGGACGGCATAAAGAAGCGAACGCTTCATTCGGTGACAATAGCGAGAAGGTCACACCTGTTCCCATTCCGAACACAGTAGTTAAGCTTCTTAGCGCTGAAAATACTTGGCGGGCGACCGCCCGGAAACATAAGTCGTCGCCGGAACTATTAAAAGCTTGAACAATAATGTTCAAGCTTTTTTTGTGTTGGTGCCTTTAGGTGTGGAAATAAACCCCTAGTTATACAGGGGGAAGAAATATGTGCGGAGCCATAATAAAGGTGGTTAAGTTCTAAAATAGCATATTTTGACCAGTTTTATAGAGATTTTGACTTGTTTTTATATAAAAATGGTTTAAAATAGTATTTGTAAGATTTTACATCATATTATTTAGTTGACATTGCCTATATTGAATATTATAATAATGTAATAGGATTATTGTATATAAATTAAGTGAAAATGTATATGACGGAACGGCTACGAAGATAAAGTTAATCTTTATATACAAAATAACAACGGAAGTAAGGGGCAAAGCATCATAGAAAAATTGGATGAATACCTTGCGGCTACGAAGATAAAGTTAATCTTTATATACAAAATAACAACGGAAGTAAGGGGCAAAGCATCATAGAAAAATGGATGAATGCCTTGTGGCTACGAAGATAAAGCTAATCTTTATATACAAAATAACAACGGCAAAAAGGGGCAAAGCCCCCTAAAAGGAGGATGACAAATGATTAAAATTGCAATTGCAGGTTACGGTAATTTGGGAAAGGGTGTAGAATGTGCTGTTAAGCAGAATCCTGATATGGAGCTTTTCGGTGTGTTCACAAGAAGAAACCCTGATGATGTAAAAACATTGACAGGGGCAAAAGCCTATAATATTAAGGATATTGTAAATTACAAAAATGATATAGACGTGGTTATCATCTGTGGCGGTAGTGCAACAGATTTGCCTGTTCAGACACCTGAACTTGCGGCAAATTTCAATGTTGTGGACAGCTTTGATACCCACGCGAAAATTCCTGAACATTTTAATAATGTAGATAAGGTTGCAAAGGAATCAAAGAAAGTTGCAATGATTTCTGTAGGTTGGGACCCTGGTATGTTCTCACTTAACAGACTTTTCACTGAAGCTATTTTGCCTGATGGAGAGACATATACATTCTGGGGCAAGGGCGTAAGTCAGGGACATTCAGATGCCATAAGAAGAATTGACGGAGTAGTCGATGCAAGACAATATACCGTTCCAATAGAGAAAGCTCTGGACGCAGTAAGAAACGGCGAAAACCCTGAATTAACAGCAAGACAGATGCACCTGAGAGACTGTTACGTTGTTGCAGAAGAGGGGGCAGATAAGGATGAGATTGAAAAGCAGATTAAAACAATGCCTAATTATTTTGCTGACTACGATACAACTGTTACATTCATAACAGAAGAAGAATTAAAGAGAGACCATAGCGGTATCCCTCACGGTGGTTTTGTAATAAGAAGCGGTAAAACCGGTCTTAATAATGAAAATAATCATATCGTTGAATATAGCTTAAAGCTTGACTCAAATCCTGAATTTACTTCATCTGTTCTTGTGGCTTATGCAAGAGCAGCGTATAAAATGAATAAAGAAGGAATGTTTGGTTGTAAGACTGTTTTTGATATTCCGCCTGCATATCTTTCTTCTAAATCATATGATGAGATAATTAGTCATCTTTTATAAAAACAATAATTTTGATGAAAAACTTATATTTCAAAATAAGAGTAAAAATATCATGTTTTAGTAATAAAAATCATTTATCTTTGTAAAAATATTACATAAGATATAAGGAGGAGTTAAAAGAGATCAGAGTAACTGTTTGGAATGAGTACAGAAAGGAATTTACGTACGGAGAAACCAAGGTTTTATTCCCTGACGGTATGCATAACTTTATTGCAGACTTTTTAAAGGATGATGCTTTTGTTACACAGACAGTATGGTTTGATCAGGAGGATAACGGTATTACTGATGAACTTTTAGAAAACACAGACGTTCTTATCTGGTGGTCACACGGATGTTGGCAGGAAGTTAAGGACGAAATTGCAAAAAAGTAAAAAATATGTTTTGAATGGTATGGGATTTATCGCTCTCCATTCTGCTCATACAGTGAAGCCATTTACAAAGCTTATGGGTACAATCTGCTCTCTTCGTTGGAGATAAGACTTACGTGAGAGATTGCGGGGCTGTAATCCTGCCTTCCTATTGCAAAGGTCATTCCTGAATGTGTAGATATTGAAGTTGAAGAAACGTATGGTGAATTATTTGATATTCCTACTCCTGATAATGTTGTTTTCCTTGGGTGGTTCAATTCAAGTGAAGCAATTCGTGTAGGTGTTGCATTTACAAGAGGGTTAGTTAAGAAATTCTACTTTCAGCCAGGACGCGAAACTTATCCTACATATTAGATTCCTGAAATTTAGCAGATTATCAGAAACGCAGTAAGATGGTGCGCACCTGATTTAAAGATGAATCTTGAATGCAGAAAGACGGATCCTCTTGTGGAAGAATAATAAAAAGGAGATTATTAAAATGAATAAGGTTAAAATTGCCATAATCGGCGTTGGTGGTATAGCTCGTGGCAACCATTTACCAGGATATATGAGAATGGATAACGTAGAAATAGTTGCTGTTTGTGATATTTTAGAAGACAGAGCAAAAGCTGTTGCTGGACAGTTTAATGTACCTGCATACTATACAGATTATAAAGATGTGTTAAAGATTGAAGGGCTTGACGCAGTTGATATCTGTACACCTAATAAGCTTCACTCAATTATTGCAGTTGAAGCTTTAGAAGCAGGCTTAAATGTATTCTGCGAAAAGCCTGATGCAGTTAATGTAGAAGAAGCTGAAAAGATGAAGGCTGCAGCCGAAAAAAGCGGAAAGCTTTTGATGGTTATGAGAAATAACAGATTCTGGCTTACATCTGAATTCTTAAAGAAATATATTGAAGATGGTAAGATGGGTGACATCTATGCAGCAAGATGTGGTTGGAGAAGAAGAAGAGGAATTCCTGGTAAGGGCGGCTGGTTTACAACAAAAGAGATGTCAGGCGGCGGACCTTTAATCGACCTTGGTGTACATATGATTGACCTTGCTATCTGGCTTATGGGTAGCCCAAGACCTGTAGCGGTTTCAGGCTCCACATATACAATGTTTGCAAATTCGGATGTGGCTGACTCTGTTCACTCACAGTTTGGTGATAAGGTAGAAGGCGGTACATTTGATGTAGAAGATTTAGCTATGGGCTTTATTAAGTTCGATAATGGTGCCTGTATGCAGATAGAATTCTCGTGGGCATCAAATACCGAAGCTGAAAACCATTTCGTTCATCTTTATGGTGATAAAGCAGGCTCTGCATGGTCTTCAGTTGATGATAAGCTTAAAATTTTCACAGAAGATAATGGTACAACCATTGATTGTATTCCAAATATCAAAAACGCAAACGGAATACAGGTCCACGAAGCTAACTTAAGACACTTTGTAGATTGCTTGATTAACGGCACAGAGCCTATCTTTAAGGTTCAAGAAGGTGTTGACATGATTAAAATTTTAGAAGGTATGTATAAGTCGGCAGAAACAGGAAGAGAAGTTATACTTTAAGGTTATGACTATACATTGCAATTTTTAAAATGGGTTTAAAAGTGGGTTGTTTGTAAAAATAAAAGTCGCTTATCTGCAGCAAATAAGCGACTTTTGTTGGTGAAGCGTTCCCTTCTAAATCCGAATTGTTAATCTCATCAAAAGTGATGGTTGTACTGCCTTCCCTATAGTTACAGTTTAAAACAATTTTATCATCATATAAATATACTGAATTGACAAAAGAATCTATAATGCGTTTTTGATATTTCACATCATCAATGTCCCCTTGTCTGAATTTTTTAATCCAAGCAAGTATTTCTTCTTTTGTAAGCCTTGGTCTTTTGATTTGCTCCTGAGCAATACTTAATTCCAATTCTTCCTTTTGATTTTCAAGTTCATCTAAACGCTGCTTTGTAGACTTAGTTAAAATACCTTGCTGAATTGCGTTAAGCATATTTTCAATAGA
>JAZLCI010000104.1:0-1788 GCA_045614085.1 Clostridia bacterium | reverse complement strand
AAGAATCATATTCCCCTGAACCTTTGCTCTGCGGTTTATAAGCTCATCTGCTATCTGATATCCATCCTCTGTATCGCACAAAAGCCGTGCCTTTCTGATATATCTGATTCCAACGGAATCCTTTATGTCTTCACATATTTTGATAATCCCCATATCAGATAAGGTATAAGCAGAGCTTTTTAAGCCTCTGCCACCTATCAGTTCAGAAACTTCTGCATACTCTGCCGCACCATCACGTTCCTTAAGAACAGAAATGATTTTTTCGCAGGTTGGGGTTAACTTTTCATCGGCTTGCGGCTCTCTTTCCAGTATAAGCCATTCCCTGATTTTTGCGCTCACTCTCGGCACGCGAACAAGCTTGTAGCTCTGGGAAAAAGTGCACAGATATTTCTTCTGTATCCAATCGCATAGGTCAAGCTGTGCCTCGGTACAGATAGGAGCATCATCAGGAAAGTCCTTTATACTCTTAAGCTTTTCATATTCACTTTTTTCGCATATGTCAACTATAATCCCCTCTGTTGAAGAATTTCTCATACCAAAAGGAACGATAACCCTCATACCCTTTTTGGCTTTTTCTTCAAACTCTTCAGGAACCAAATAGTCAAATCCGCGGCTTAGTGCAAATCCTGCACCTGTAAGCATAACCTTTGCTATCATTTTTCTTCCTCTTTTAAATAACACAAAACGGGACTGCATAACTGCTGTCCCGCGTGCCGTTTTTTAGATTTTGTCAGACTTGATTACGCCAATCTTGCCTTCATATACTTCATTTGCGGCAATGGTAACTTCCTTGTTAGACTTTGTCTGAACAAGAGGAGTTGCACCCTGGAAAAGCTGACGGGCACGGCGTGCAGTTTCAATAACAAGTGTGTATCTGCTTCCGGACTTTTTAACAAGCTCCGCAATTGGTGGATAAATCATCATTTTAAATCAGTTCCCTTCTATTATGTTTTTTATATCTTTGACCGCTGTATCAAGGTCATCATTTACTACTATAAAGTCATATTCGTTTCTCTTATCATATTCGTCTTTTGCAAGAGAAACCCTTTTATTTATTTCGTCAATGCTTTCGCTTCCTCTTCCCACAAGCCTCTTTTTAAGTTCTTCAAAGCTCGGCGGGGAAACAAATATGTATTTGCCCTCAGGACGCTTGCCTTTAACATTCATTGCACCCTGAACCTCAATTTCAAGGATAACGTTTTTGCCATCTTCTAAAAGCATGTCAACAGCAGGAGCAGGTGTGCCGTAATAATTTTCATTATACATTGCCCATTCTAAAAACTGCTCACTGTCTATCATAGAGCGAAACTCATCAGGACTTTTGAAGAAGTAGGTTACCCCCTCGGTGTCTTCTTCTCTGGGCGCTCTCGTTGTTGCCGATACTGACAAAACAGTGTCTGCACATTCCTTTAAAAGTCTTTTCACAATTGTGCCCTTGCCAACACCTGAAGGACCTGAAATAACTATAAGCTTGCCCTTATTCTTCATCCTCGTCCTCGTCCTCTCTGATAATGATGTCATCCTTTGGCTCTGCTCTGCCTGCAATTGTTTCTGTCTGAATAGCAGATAATATAACGTGGTCACTGTCAGTTATTATAACCGCACGTGTACGACGTCCGCAGGTAGCATCAATCAAAAGGCCCTTATCTTTAGACTCCTGAACGATTCTCTTAATAGGTGCAGAATCAGGGCTTACTATAGCAACAACCCTGTCACCTGAAACTATGTTACCAAAACCAACGTTTATAAGCTTCATATCCTTACACCCCTACTCTATATTCTGAATCT
>JAZLCI010000103.1:0-36416 GCA_045614085.1 Clostridia bacterium | reverse complement strand
TTATCAAGGCAGTTCGTGAGGCTACAGGTCTCGGTCTTAAGGAAGCTAAGGATCTCGTAGACAACGCTCCGAAGACACTCAAGGAAGGCGTAGAAAAGGCTGCAGCTGAAGAAATGAAGGCTAAGCTTGAAGAAGCTGGTGCAACAATCGAACTTAAGTAATTTAAGTATTTCATCAAAACGGTTCGGATTTTCCGAACCGTTTTTTCTTTTGCAATAAAACACTTGATTATATAAATATTATTTGGTATAATATTAAAGATATGGAGGCTTTTAGTATGTTTGAGTATATTTCAGGAAAGCTAATTCAAAAAACAAGCAATTATGCAGTAGTTGATGTAAACGGTGTGGGTTATCGTATAAACTCTACACTTTCTTCTCTTGCAGCCATTGGCGAAGAGGGAAACACGGTTAAGCTTTATATCTACATGCATATAAACACGACCTCTGATATCTTTGCTCTTTATGGCTTTGCTACCCCTGAAGAAAGACAGACCTTTGAGATGATTTTAGGGGTTTCAGGTATAGGTGCAAAAACTGCGGCGGCACTTCTTTCTAATATATCTACGTCAAAGTTTGCTCTTTGCGTTGTTACAGGGGATAGTAAATACTTATCCTCTAACACTCCTGGCCTTGGACCAAAGGGTGCCCAGAGAATTATTTTAGAGCTTAAGGATAAGTTTAAGAATGTGGACTTAGGCGGAACTGAAGCGGAAGAGCTTTTCGTAGAAAGGCCGACCGATAATAATGAGGCAGTGTCAGCCCTTGTTGTTTTGGGATATAGCAAGATTGAGGCAGAAAAAGCCCTTAAGGGTGCCAGTGGCACAGTAGAAGATAAAATAAAATATGCTTTAAAGAATTTAATGTAGGGATTGAGTTAAATGGAATTCGATAGTGAAAACAGAATTGTCACTACTGCTGAAGTAAATGGTGACAGCGAAATTGAATATAGCTTAAGACCTAAAAGGTTTGACGAATATATAGGACAAACAAAGGCGAAGGAGAATCTCAAGGTTTTCATAGATGCGGCTAAAAAACGTGGTGACTCATTAGACCACGTTCTTCTTTACGGCCCTCCTGGACTTGGTAAGACAACTCTTGCGGGGATAATCGCCAATGAAATGGGTGTTAACTTAAGGATTACTTCCGGACCTGCAATAGAAAAGCAGGGGGATTTGGCGGCGCTTCTTACCAATCTTGGTGAGGGAGATATTTTGTTTGTGGATGAAATTCACCGATTAAGCAGAAGTGTTGAGGAAATCCTATATCCTGCTATGGAAGACTATGCCCTTGATATTATTATAGGAAAGGGCCCGTCTGCAAGGTCGATTCGCCTTGATTTACCTAAGTTTACATTAATTGGCGCTACAACAAAGGCAGGTGCATTGACAGCTCCTCTTCGTGACAGATTTGGGGTTATTTCAAGACTTGAAATGTACGAAAAAGATGAACTTGCTGAAATAGTAAAGAGAAGTGCGTCTATCTTAAATGTTAAAATTGACAGCGGTGGAGCGTTGGAGATTGCGTCAAGATCACGAGGTACACCGCGAATAGCCAACAGACTTTTAAAGAGAGTAAGAGATTTTGCAGAGATTATAGCAGATGGTGCTATAACAAAAAAAGTGGCAGAAGAAGCTCTTTCAAAGCTTGAGGTTGATTCACTTGGTCTTGATGCCATAGATAAGAGAATGATAATGTCTGCTATTGAATTATATAATGGTGGACCTGTTGGTCTTGATACCCTTGCCGCAACAATTGGTGAGGAAAGTGATACAATAGAAGATGTTTATGAACCATATTTAATGCAGATTGGATTTTTAAGCAGAACTCCAAGAGGAAGAGTTATAACACCTCTTGCTTATGAACATTTCGGTGTTCCATATAAAGAGTGATATATGAAAGGATAGAGAAAAATGGGAGAAAAGAAAAAGTATTATATTACAACAGCCATTGCGTACACATCAAGAAAGCCACATATCGGTAATACTTATGAAATTGTTTTAACAGATGCAATAGCAAGATTTAAAAGATATATGGGCTATGATGTGTTCTTCTGTACAGGCACAGACGAGCATGGGCAGAAAATTCAGGAGCTTGCTGAAGCGGCAGGTGTTTCACCAAAGGAATACGTTGATGGCGTAGCAGCCGAAATCAAGGATATATGGGATTTGATGAACACAAGCTATGATAAGTTTATCAGAACAACTGATGATTATCATGTAGAAACCGTTCAGAAAATCTTTGAAAAATTGGTTGAACAGGGTGATATCTATTTAGATTCATATGAAGACTGGTACTGCACGCCTTGTGAATCTTTCTGGACAGAAACACAGTTGGTTGACGGAAAGTGTCCTGATTGCGGAAGAGAAGTTCATAAGCAGCACGAGGAAGCATACTTCTTTAAGATGAGCAAGTATGCAGACCGCTTAATGAAATATATCGAAGAAAACCCTGAATTTATTCAGCCTGAAGCAAGAAAGAAGGAAATGATTAACAACTTCTTAAAGCCGGGACTTGAGGATTTATGTGTATCAAGAACAAAGATAGACTGGGGTATTCAGGTACCATCTAATCCAAAGCACACAGTTTATGTATGGCTTGATGCCCTTACAAACTATATAACAGCATTGGGATACAGATGTGACTCAAAGGGAGAAAATTATGACAAGTACTGGCCTGCTGACGTTCATATTATCGGTAAGGATATCTTAAGATTCCATACTATCTACTGGCCAATATTCCTTATGGCTCTTGGCGAACCATTACCTAAACAGATTTTCGGTCATCCTTGGCTCTTAAACGGCGAGGATAAGATGAGTAAGTCATTAGGTAACGTAATATACGCAGATGACCTTGTTAAAAACTTTGGTGTAGACGCTATAAGATATTACGTTCTTCACGAAATGCCATTTGCATCAGACGGAAACATTACCTTTGAAACATTGATTTCAAGATTTAATTCAGACCTTGCAAATACTTTGGGTAATCTTGTAAACAGAACAGTTTCAATGGTTAACAAGTATTTTGATGGCGAAATTCCTGCAGTTGGTGAAAAAACTGACTTTGATGAAGATTTGGCAAACACCTGTATTGAACAGGCAAAGAAGACAGCAGAATGCATGGATAAGCTTCGTGTTGCAGATGCAATGGATTGTATATGGGCAATTGTAAACCGTGCAAACAAGTACATTGATGAAACAATGCCTTGGGCTCTTGCAAAGGCGGAGGATGGAAGAGAAAAGCTTAAGACTGTTATGTATAACTTAATCGAAGCTATTCGTTTTATTACATCACTTTTAGGATCATTTATGCCTGATACTCAGGTTGCTATCCAGAAGCAGACAGGTGCAGATGAATTATCATGGGAAAGCCTTTCTGAATTCGGCAAGACAAAGGCAGGGGTTAAGGTAGGAGCGGCAGAGCCTCTCTTTGTAAGACTTGACCCTGAACAGAAGATGGCAGAGCTTGAAGAACAGTTTGCAAAACCTGAACCACAGATTGAAATCGCTCCTTTTAAGGATGAAGTTACATTTGATGACTTCTTAAAACTTGATATAAGAGTTGGTAAGGTTGTTGTATGTGAAAAGGTTCCAAAGTCATCAAAGCTTTTAAGATTTGAACTTGAGGTAGGTAGTGAGCGCAGACAGATTTTATCAGGAATAGCAAACTACTATGAGCCAGAAGATTTAATTGGTAAGAACGTGTTATTTATTGCTAACTTTCCACCAAGAAAGATGATGGGATATGAGTCAAACGGTATGATTTTATCTGCTGAACATGACGGCAAGTTAGTTGTAACATCTACTTTGGAAGATATCCAGAGTGGTGCAGAAATAGTATAATATAAAAGACATCGGTTTTATCCGATGTCTTTTTTTATCATTATGTTATATAATTCAATTTCGTTTTCTATAGCATATTTTACTGTGTATGCTGTTCCGCCTCTTGGGGAACTCATATAGAATATGCAATGGGAGCTGTTGTCTGCCATAAATCTGTTTCTTTTTTGCATGCATCCGTCATAATACTCTTCTGAAACATAAATGACATCATCTGCAAGGGATAATAGCCTTTCGTATTCTTCGATGTCTTTTTGCTTCCAGCCCTTTGTTTGATTTTTACAAGGCAGAGCAAGGATTAGTTTTATGTTCGGATTGTTATTGCGGGCGTCTATAACTGCATTTGCGGCAAGGGTGTCAAATCCTAATGCTCCTCCTGATATGAAGTGAGAAATGCCTTTTTGCGAGAGGTCATATATAGCAATTTTTAAGTTTTCAATTATAGTGTTTTTATGCTCTTTTCGGATAATTCTGTGACCTGTAAAAAAACAGGTTTCTTTAACGTCCATAAGATATCCTCCCTCTGCATATAACTGTAAAATATTATAGCATAAAGCAAAATCTAAGTCAAATTTGCAAAAATAATGCACAAAAAAACAAGGGGTATTTTGTAGAAGGATTAAAATTTTACATTTTTTGGAAACAAGGAGTTTTGAATAGTATAAACACAATATTTTGAGGGTAAATCTGAATGCAAACACATTATAATGCGAAAAATTTTATATTACACCAATATTACACAGAAATACGCTTTGTTAATACTGTACAAAAAGTCAATGTTTTGGGGTTGGAATAGAGAAAAAATGACGAAAAACCATTGATTTATGGGCAAAAGTGTGCTATAATAGGTGTAACCTCAATAGTTACTATGGGGGAATTTGTGTCTATTTTTTAGGGGTGGAATTTTATGCGAAAGCATATGAAGACAGTACTTATATGTATAGCTTTAATCCTTGGGATTTTAGCTTTACAGACAGGGGCATTTGCTATGGAGTTTACAGATGTTCCTATAACTGCATCATACTATAAGGCTGTAGATAAGTTAAGCAATGAAGGTGTTATACAGGGTAGAGGCGATGGTGCCTTTGGCCCAAGCGACAAAACAACCCGTGCAGAGTTCTGTGCTTTTGTTGCAAGAGCAAATAGTTATAATGCGTCTTACTATTCAAATATAGCAACACCGTTTACAGATGTCCAGAAAGGAAACTGGGCAGAGGGTTATATTTCATACTGTTATGAAAATGGATATGTAAATGGTATGTCAGATACAAGCTTTTCGCCAAATGATAATGTTACATATGAACAGGCTATTAAAATGGTTGTATGTGCATCGGGTGTTGGAACAGAAGAGCTTTCAAAGGTTGGTCCTAAATGGTATTCAGGATATATAAACGTTGCTAAAAAGAACAACCTTTTAGATGGTGTGGAATATGAAATAGGAAAGAGCGCGCCAAGAAGTTTTGTGGCGCAGATAGTCTATAATTCTATGCTTGTTAAAGGTGAAAATAAAATTGCAAATGGCGGCAGCCATGCAGTAGATGTTAGCGGTAACAGATATGGTGGTGGCACCAATGTTGCAGTAAACAACAATAATAACAAAGAGCCTGTAGTATATGAACCTGAAGAAATCTGGGAACCAAGTCAGGAAGACGAGATTTGGAGATATTATCAGTACTACGGCGAAGATTACGAAAAGTATATGCAGGAAGACGAAAACAACGAAAAATATTCAGTTCCTGAAGAAGAGGAAGAGGATTATGAATATATTCCTATTGGCTCATCTGACGGATTGCTTGTAGTAATCGACCCTGGTCATAACTATAACGGAGTTGACACAGGTGCGGTAGGAAACGGTCTTCGCGAGCAGGATATCACATATCTCATTGCTGAAAAGCTTCAGCCACTCCTTGTGAGAAACGGGTTCCAGGTTATTATGACAAGAAATTCTATCAAGGATAACGTTTCAACAGAATCTGTAAGCAAGAGCCTTTCAAGAAGAGCTGAGATTGCTAACAGAAACGGTGCAGATTTGTTTGTTTCAATCCACTGTAATGCAGGTGGCGGCACAGGTACGGAAACGTACTATTGTACAGGTTCTAATGAGAGCAGAATGTTTGCATCATTTATTCAGGAAGGTATGCTCGATGCGGTAGGTCTTAAGAACAGAGGCGTTAAAAATGCAAGATATGCGGTGCTTCGAAACACAAATATGACAGCTGCGCTTTTGGAAACAGGCTTTATTGATTCGGCACACGATTCAAAATATCTTGGAAGTGAAGAATATCAGCAGGCATTTGCTGAAGGTATTGCAAAGGGTATCTGTGATTACATAGGTATCGAATATAAATAAGTTTATACTGTACCGACAGCTGATGCAGGCTGTCGGTATTTGTATATTACGGAGGTTTTAGGAATATGAGTGATAAAATAATAAAGCCGGAGCTTTTGGCTCCTGCAGGGAATTTAGAAAAACTTAAAATAGCTTTAACATATGGAGCGGATGCTGTTTACATAGGGGGAGAAGAGTTTTCCCTTCGTGTAGCGGCTGATAACTTTACTATTGATGAGATGAAGCAGGGAATCGAATTTGCAAAAGAAAGAGAAAAAAAGGTTTATCTTACCGCAAACATTATCCCTCATAACAAGGACATAGATGAATATGCAAAATATCTGAAGGAAGTCAAGGATATAGGTGTAGATGCAGTTATACTATCTGACATTGGTATGTTTGATATCACCCGTGAGATAGCTCCTGACCTTGACGTTCACATAAGCACACAGGCAAATAACGTAAACTATAGAAGTGCACAGAAGTGGTATGAAATGGGAGCAAAAAGAGTAATTCTTGCAAGAGAAATGTCTATGGATGAAATAGGTGAAATCAGACAAAGAGTAAACCCTGAACTTGAACTTGAAGCATTTGTTCACGGAGCAATGTGTATTTCATATTCAGGCAGATGTTTACTCAGTAACTATATGACAGAAAGAGACAGCAACCAGGGGGCATGCTCTCATCCTTGCAGATGGAAATATTATCTTATGGAAGAGCAAAGACCGGGAGAATATATGCCTGTTTTTGAAAATGAGAGAGGAACCTTTATCTATAACTCAAAGGACCTTTGTATGATAGACCATATTGATAAGCTTATCGAAAGCGGTCTTTCAAGCTTTAAGATAGAGGGAAGAGTTAAGTCTGAATTCTATGTTGCAACAGTAGTGGCGGCATACAGAAGGGCAATAGATAAATACCTTGAAAATCCAAAAGACTGGAAGGCGGACCCTGCCTTAAGAGAGGAGCTTACAAAGGTAAGTCACAGAGCGTATACAACAGGGTTTTATTTTGGAAAGCCAAGCGGAAAGGAACAGCATTACGCAAGCAGTTCTTATATAAGAAATTATGATATGGTTGGAACTGTTGCAGATTTTGATGAAAAGACAATGACTGCAAAGGTTATACAGAAGAACAGATTTTTTGTGGGGGATGAGGTTGAGTTTTTATGCCCTGACGGAAGCTTTTTTACTGAAAAGATAACAGAGATAAAGGATGAAAACGGCATTGCTTTGGAGGTTGCAAACAGACCGCAGAGTATAGTTTATATAAAGACCACTGAAAAGGTGGAAAAAGATGCCTTTATGAGAAAGAAGAGAGAAGGTTCAAAATAAAAGGATTCTGTTACATATTTGTAAGAGATTGGCAAGGGCGCGAATATTGACTTTTAACCCTTAAGGTGATAAAATATATAAGTAATTATATGCAGTTGGTGGAATATATTAAATTTACTATATGGAGGTATAGGATTATGAAAAAAATGAGAAGACTTATGGCCCTGGCATTAACATTTGTTATGCTTGTGACTTGTGTGCCTTTTGTTTTTGCTGATGAAGCAACAACACCTGCAGAACCTGCAGCAACAGGCTCACTCACTGACGTTGCAAAGGACCAGATTTATTATGATGCTGTTAAAACTCTTAATGTTATGGGTATTATTAATGGTTATCCTGACGGAACATTCGGACCTGATAAGAATGTTACAAGAGCAGAGTTTACAGCTATGCTTATGAGAACATTGAAGATGGGTTCACTCGGCAGCACATCTGTTGCTGAACTTCCTTTCACAGATATCAGCGAAAACGATTCAAGTATCAGCTGGGCGATTCCTGATATTAACACAGCATATGCAAAGGGCGCTATAAACGGTTACGAAGATAAGACATTCAGACCATCAGCAAACGTTGCATACGAAGAAGCTATCAAGATGATTGTTGCAACACTTGGTTATACTGCTGACGCATCAACAACTCCTTGGTATTCAGGCTATTTAACTATCGCAAACCAGAGAGGTATCACAAAGACAGCTTCAAAGATAGGTGCTCCTGAAACACCTGCAACACGTGCTTGCATTGCACAGCTTTTATATGATTCATTAGAAGTTAAGCTTGTTGAAAGCGGTGAACTCACAGACAAGACAATCTTAAGTGATTATTTGGGTTATAGAAAGTGCACAGGTGTTATTTACTCAAATGAAGTAACAAGCCTTGTATCACCTGACGTAAACCTTCGTGATAACGAAGTTATGATTTATGCAAAAGAAGAAGATTCACGTGATTACGAACTTAACATCTACACAGTTGATGATGATAGTATAAAAGATTACATTGGATATGAGCTTGACTTCTATTATGTAGTATCAGGTTCAAATGTCAGAAGACTTTTATTCAGTGTGTTAAAGAGTGATGAACCTGTTATTATCAATGCTGCAAATGTTGATATTACAGAATCAGACGACACAACTATTGAATATTTTGAAAAGCCTGGTGACAGAAACACAGAAAGCATAGATCTTGAAAATGAAAATGTTGTTATATACAACGGCAAGCTCTATGGCGCAGACGCAGAACAAAGTTCATTTGATATCGATATGATTCCTGAAATTGGTCAGATTAAATTTATCGATTCAGACGGCAACAGAAAATATGATGTTGTTGATATTACTGCATATGAGGTATACTATGTTTCTACTAAGGCAACAGCAACAAGTGAAATTGTTGATAACTTAGTACAGTCTGCAGGAAATAAGACATTAAAGCTTGACACAGAAAAAGACAGAAACTTAACTATCGTTGATGCTGACGGAAAGAAGATTTCTTTCAGCTCAATCGCAACAAGTAACGTTATCTGTGTTGCAAAGAGCCGCGATGATAATGGTGGCGATGTATTAACAAAGGCTATTGTTGTTAAAGACAAGGTTACAGGTGCTATTACTGCTGTTAATGATGAAAAGCTTACAATCGGCAATAAGGAATATTTTGTTTCAAATGCAGCTCCTTGGATTACAGGTGCAAATGATAAGCTTGAAGCACCAGGAAACGGTGACAGCGGAACATATTACTTAGATTTAAATGGTGATATTGTTGCATATACAAAGAACTCTACTGCTGCAAGTGTTCAGTATGGTTATGTTGTGGCATATAGCATTGATGATGATGATTTTGATGCTAAGGCAAAGATCAGAGTATTAAATTCAAAGGGTACAACTGTTTACTTAGGTACAAACAGAACAACAAAAGTAAACGGAGAACCATACGCAACAGGTGTAGATGTTGTTGAAGCGTTGAGAGACGCAGCAGATAACGGAGAAAGCGGCGTTCAGGCTGTTCAGCAGCTTATTAAGTACACAACAAAGACATCAGATGGCGAAACTGTATTTGACGAAATTTACACAGCTGAAGAAGCTTCTGCAGGTAATATAGAAGCAGATGAACTTAAGAAGCTTAAGACTATTGACAGAGACAGCCAGCCTACATATGACGCTACAGCAAAGACATTAAAGGTTGGAGATGCGAAGGTTAACGTTTCAGGCGCAACAATTATTTCTATCCCTGAAAGTGGAAAGTATGATGAATTTAAGAAAACATCTGCAGCAGCATTCAGAGGTTCTTACGGTGTTGAAGCATATGACGTATCATCTACAAACGTTCCAAAGATTATTCTTGTATACGGCGGTTCAAAGGTTAGCGGCATCGAAGAAGGAACAGCTATCCGTATTCTTGATTCAATGAGCGAAGCTAAGAATAACGATAAGGATGGAGAAATTATGTGGAAGCTTAGCGGTTTCTATTCTTCATACACAACAGCAAAGGGCGAATTTGACGACGAGTGGGTTTCTGACGAATCAGAAAGCAGTTATGTAAACAACCTTGAAAAGGGTGATATCTTCAGAGTCGCAAAGGATGACGATGGATATCTTACATTCAAGGATGACGAGGGTTCAACATCATATGTAGAATATCTTTATAAGATAGATGATGCTGAAGACTACTTTGGTGTACAGGGTAGCCTTAAGGAATCAAGCTATTATGGTGTTATCGTAGGTAGCGTTATCGCTGTTGATGACGAAACAAACACATTCTCTGTTGCACATGAGTATGTTGAGCAGATGGAAGAAGACGAAGAACCATATGATTCAGCGGATATGAGCTTCCTCAATGTTTCAGACTTTAAGGATGCAGCTATCTATGTTTACACAGAAACAAAGGATGGCTACGATATCGAAGAAAGCGACTACGAAGCAGCTATCTTAGGCTTGAATGCACAGAACGAAGGCTTAGTACCAAGTAAGGTGTTAATCTTCAAGGCTAGAGGAAAGTACAAGATGTTAATTGTTCTTCCTGAATAATAAAGGCTATAATCCGCAAGGCAAAATGCCTTGCGGATTTTTTGTAAAGGAGTAGATTATGAAGAAACTAGTATCTGTATTTATAATAATGGTCATGGTTATATCTTGCGTGCCTGTTATGGCGGCAAATCTGCCAAGCTCTTTCTGGCCTGTAAACGATGAGTATTCACAGGCTGTGGCTAACAAAGATTATCCTAAAATTGCTGACACGGCAAGCAGAAGTATTGATATTGTGTCAGCACTTCCTAAAGACGACCAGACAGTTGATATTATTGGATCAAGAGCATACGAGGCGGCATTTGCGTATTACTTTATGGGGGATTATGCGAATGCAAAAAAATATTTTGAACTTTATATTCCATACGGCGAGGAAAAAGGATGGACAGACGGAGTAAAAATTGCTAAAGAATATGCAAAACAGCTCGCACAGGGGCTTGAGGTTTACAAGTACACACCAAATGAACAGAAGTTTTATGGTGCAAAAAATGAACCTCATGGTGTATTGTATGGGCAGATAAGCGAAACAACACAGCCGGATGAGTCAATGGTTCTTTTGTATCTTGAATACGGTGATGAATATTTTGACTGGGCAAATGTTGTTATGAAAAATGCACAGGCTGAAGGGAAGAGTGTTGAGGTAGCCCTTAACTTCCCGTTGCAGGGAGATAACGCAAGAAACATAAGCTCATCTGATGGATATTTGTCTCGAATGTATTCGCTTTTGGCTGATTATCCTGACGTAAAGGTTTATCTCCGTATTGGTGCAGAAATGAATATATGGGGAAACAGAGCTACCCCTGATGAATTTATATCAGCATTCCGTACGATTGCGTCATATGTAAGACCTTTGTCAAATGTAGCAACTGTATGGAGTGTATCCCATACATCAACATGGGATGTTAATATGCATGACTACTACCCCGGAGATGAATATGTTGACTGGGTCGGAATATCTGTTTACGCAAACAAATATTTTAATGGTAAGACATGGATGAATGACGAAAAGTTTAATGAAGTATTCTTTAAGTCAGGATACAATGCAGACCCAATAACAATGATTAAGGATATTGTTGATGCCTATGGCGACAGAAAGCCGATTATGTTTGCAGAGTGCGGAAGTGCCTATAGGACAAACGGCTCTATTAATGAAGACCATCACGAGTGGGGTGCAAAATATTTAAGGGATATGTATGCCCTCGTCCCTATGGTATATCCACAGGTCAAGCTTATGGCTTATTTTAACAAAAATATGTGCTATGAAAATAATTACTATGATTTAGACGGTTCATATGCCTTATCAGGAGAGTATAATGATATAACAGAAGCAGACTGGTTTATTCATTCAGGTGAAGAGAGAGCAGACATTTATTTTGAAAAGGTATGGGATACTATATCAACAGATGGAAGCTTTACCTTGGGGGCATATCCTAAAATATATGGGGCAGATAATATAACAGTTGACTATTATGTTGACAAGCAGCATTATGCGTCTGCATATGAAGCACCATACGAGGCAAACTTTGAAAATATTACAGGAACACGTAATCTTCACGTTGTTGCTACAGGTGATAACGGAACGGTTCTTGAGTGGGATTATACGATAAAAAGTTCGGTGGCAGCAGAAAATGGAGAAGAAAAGTTCTATGATTTTACCGACACACATATCTTAAACCGTGAGCAGAATGATGCGGTAGATTTTTCTGTTGATATAGAGGTTGTAAACGGATACAATGATGGAACCTTCAGACCTTTCAACACCATTACAAGAGGAGAGTTTGCAACTATAATCTCAAGGTTTATGGGATATGATGCCAATGAAAAATGTACGTTTGATGATGCTCGTGATCATTGGGCATCTGCCTATATCAATGCCTGTGTAAAGGCAGGAGCGATAAATGGTATCGGAAACAACTGCTTTGCCCCTGATGATAATATTACCTATGAGCAGGCGACTAAAATCATTTCTGTTGTATGCGGTGTTGCTGACGGAGATGAGAGTTATCCATATGGGTTTATCGAAAAGGCAGAAGCTTCTGGTCTTCTTGAAAATCTGACAGCCGATGCCAGAGAAATTGAAAAGCCATTTAACAGAGTTAATTCGGTTATGATGCTTTATAATGTGCAGAAAATGTGGGACTTAAACAGATAGTTGTATAAGCGAAAAAGAAAGAGTAAAAACTCTTTCTTTTTTTGTTACCTTTTTGTGTCATCCCTTGACTTTTTTTACTAAAAAGTGTAAAATGATATAATACTATAATTGTGTGTATTATGCGAAAAATTGGAAGGAGATATACAAATGGATAATTTAAAGCTTGCGGAACTTTTGTTCCCGAATATAGATAAAACACCGGAATATTATGAGGAGATCTACCCGGAGAGAGACCTTCCCGAGGGTGCTATGGTTACCCGTATCGGACCAAGTCCTACAGGCTTTGTTCATTTGGGTAACTTATATAATGCCTTAATCGGTGAAAGACTTGCTCATCAGAGCGGAGGTGCTTTCTTTTTAAGAGTTGAAGACACTGATGCAAAGAGAGAGGTAGACGGTGCTGTTGAACTTCTCCTTTCTGCTATGGAATACTTTGGAATTAAGTTTGACGAAGGTGTGACTGAGAATGACGGATGCATTGGCAACTATGGACCATACCGTCAGAGACTCCGTAAGGATATATATCAGTGTATTGCTAAAAAGCTTGTTGAAATGGGATATGCATATCCATGCTTCTGCAGTGAAGATGACCTTGCTAAAATGAGAGAAACACAGATTGCCGACAAGTTAAACTTCGGTTACTATGGTGAGTGGGCTGTCTGCAGAAAGTTATCTTATGATGAGATAAAAAAGAAAATTGAAAATGGGGAACAGTATGTTTTAAGATTCCGCTCACAGGGTGATATAAACAATACTGTAGAAGTATATGACGGAATAAGAGGTATGCTCGCCCTTCAGGAAAACTATCAGGACTTTGTCCTCTTAAAGTCTGACGGAATCCCAACATATCACTTCGCTCATGTTGTGGATGACCACTTAATGCGTTCAACTCATGTATCACGTGGGGAAGAATGGTTATCAACCCTTCCTATGCATGTTCAGGTATTTGATACCCTTGGCTGGAAGCGTCCTGTATACTGTCACACACCTGTTCTTATGAAGATGGACGGTGATACAAAGAGAAAGCTTTCAAAGAGAAAGGACCCAGAACTTGGACTTGATTACTACAAGGCAGAGGGTTATCTCCCTGAAGCAGTAAGAGAATATTTAATGACAGTTTTAAACTCTAACTTTGAAGAATGGAGAGCGGAAAACCCTGATAAGGATATGACAGAATTCAAGTTCACAACAGAAAAGATGAGTACATCAGGGGCTCTCTTTGATATGATGAAGTTTGACGACATAAGCCGTGAGATAATCTTTAAGATGACACCTGAAGAAATTTACGAGAAGATGGCTCTCTGGCTTGAGGAATATAATCCTGAGTTTAAGGCACTGTTCACAAGAGATAAGGAGCTTTCTTTAAAGGCGATTAACGTCGGCAGAGATGCGGCAAGACCAAGAAAGGACTTAACAAACTGGAAGCAGGCAAGTCAGTTCCTTTCAATCTACTATGACGAAAGTCTTAAGATGGAAGATGCATTCCCTGAAAATGTAAATGATGAAGATAAAAAGTGTATAATAAATAAGTATTTAGAGGCTTATAATCATAATGATGATAATTCAGAGTGGTTCCAGAAGATAAAGGATATTACAGAAGAATTAGGTTATGCAGTAAAGCCAAAGGATTATAAGAAAAATCCTGAAATGTTCAAGGGCAGCATAACAGATGTAAGTAATGTAATCCGCGTAGCCTTGACAGGCAGAACAAATTCCCCTGACTTATGGGAAATCTGCCATATAATCGGTGAGGATGCTATGCGCGGAAGACTTTTGAAGGCAATGTAACGGAGGAAACATTATGGGAAACGATAACAGAGAATTCCGCAAGGAAAAGATAAGCATATTTGATATGGAAAGACCTGTCTTTCCTAAAAGAGCAGTTATTACAGGCGGAATGCCATACGGTAACAAAAAGCTTCACTTCGGTCACGTTGGTGGTGTGTTTGTTCAGGCAGACGCAATGGCAAGATTTTTAAGAGACAGAATAGGCAAAGAAAATGTAATCTTTGTTTCAGGTACTGACTGCTATGGTTCACCAATTTCAGAAAGCTACAGAAAGTTATGCGAAGAGGGATACAAAGGTACAATTGAAGATTTTGTAAGAGAAAATCATGAAAGTCAGAAAAAGACCCTTGAAGAATACGAAATAAGCCTTGACTTATTTGCTGCATCAGGTCTTGATGATGCAAAGGAAGTACACGCAGAATTAAGTAAGGAGCTTATGGAAAAGTGGTACGAAAACGGCTGGCTTGAAAAGCTTGTTACATCACAGTTCTATGATGCAAAGGCAGGTCAGTTCTTAAACGGCAGACAGGTTGTTGGTAAGTGCCCTGTTGAAAACTGTAACTCTGACAAGGGTTATGCTGACGAATGTTCCATGGGACATCAGTATATGCCTGAAGAGCTTATCGACCCAAAGAGCACATTAACAGGTGAAACCCCTGAAATGCGTGATGTTGCTAACTGGTACGTTGACTTAACAAAGTTTAAGGATATGTTATCTGACTATGTTGACGATATCGACAAGAAAGAAAACGTAAGACCTCTTGTTGTAAACACAATCCGTGAGTTTATGACTCCTCCGCTTATCTACGTTAAGAATGATTATGCAGAGGATTATGAGAAGATAAAGGGCGAAATGCCTGAACATAAAATAGACACAGCGGCAAACAAGACATCATTCTCTTTAGAGTTTAAGGACCTTGATGACAGAGATAAGGCAAGAGATATCTTAAATGCAAACAATATCCGTTTCCGTGCAGGAAAGACTCTTGTACCTTTCCGTCTTACAGGTAATATTGAGTGGGGCGTGCCTGCTCCTGTTATTGACGGAGTTGACGGTCTTACTATATGGGTATGGCCTGAATCCTTATGGGCTCCTATCTCATTTACAAAGACATACCTTAAAAAACAGGGTAAGAGCGATGATGAATGGAAGAAGTTCTGGTGTTCTGACGATGCAGAAATTTATCAGTTTATCGGTCAGGATAACATTTACTTCTATGGTATTGCAGAGCCTGCGCTCTTTATGGCGCTTCAGGGCAAAGATGGAGTTACTGCAAGACCTGAAGACGGTCATATAAAGATGCCAACATTGGTTGCAAATAACCATATCTTGTTCTTAAACAAAAAGGCAAGTTCAAGCGGTAACGTAAAGCCACCTATGGCAGAAGAGTTATTTGAACATTATATGCCTGAACATTTACGTGCACACTTCTTAGGATTAGGTCTTGGTTTAAAGAGCGTAAGCTTCCAGCCAAAGCCACTTAACCCTGTTGCAAATGAGAATGATCCTGACCCTGTTATGAAAGAGGGCAAGCTTTTATCAAATGTATTTAACAGAGTTGCACGTTCATGCTTCTACACAGCACAGAAGTATAATGACGGAAAGATGCCTCTTGGCGAAATTGAAGAAGAAGTTTTGAAAGAGTCAGAAGAAGTTATCTTAAAGTATGAAAGAGCAATGTATATGACAGAGTTCCATACTGTTATGAGCCTTCTTGACACATATATCAGAAATGCCAATAAGTACTGGGCAAAGTATATTGCAGAGGCTGATAAGGCAGATGATAATGAGCTTCGAAAAAAGGTGTTAAGAAATGTATTCCATATGGTAAGGGTTGCCGCAGTTTTGATGCATCCTGTTGCACCAAAGGGATGCGAAATGCTTCGTGAGTATTTAGGCTTTAATGAAGACTTCTGGAGCTGGGACAGAATCTTTGATACATTTAACGATTTCTGTCCAGGAGAGACAGAACATCAGATTAAGTTCTTAGAACCAAGGGTTGACTTCTTCCCTATGTATAACGACTAATACGGAGGATGGCTATGGCTATAAGATTTGACGAAAAAGATAAGATTTTTTATCTCAATACCAAAAAAACAACGTATGCAATGGCTTTAACCAATGGAGAGAGGGTTTTAAGACATCTCTACTGGGGCAAAAAGCTTAATAAAATAAGCAACTTTGAGGAAATTTTTGATAATGCAGCAGGTTGGGTTGATACATTAGATGGTGAGTTTGATGATGGTATGCGCTCGGAGAGGGCTATGCTTGAATGTGCCTGTGACGGTGGTTGTGATTTGAGATTCCCTGCATTCTCTGCATATTCTGAAGGGTTTCAGATGCTTGTTGCACCTATGGTTAAGTCATACGAGATTATAAAGGGTAAGCCTGATTTAGAAGGCCTTCCTCATACATATGCTGAAAGTGATGAAGAGGTTGATACCTTAAAGGTTACTATCGAGGATGAGTCAGGAATCAGAATCAATCTTTTTTATGCAGTTTTTGAAAGCCTTGATGTAATCACAAGATGGTCTGTTATAGAAAATATTTCCGGCAAGGCATTTAAGCTTGACAGAGCATTGTCTGCATCAGTTGACTTTAACGAAAGAGATTTTGAAATCATAAACCTTGCAGGTAGTGTAAGACGTGAAAGACACTTGTACAGAAACCCAATTATGTATGGGGTTCAGGCTTATGGCAGTAACAGAGGTGTAAGCGGTCATATGTATGACCCATTCATTGCCCTTGCTCGCCCTGACACAAACGAAAACATTGGTGAATGCTATTCAATGAGCCTTGTGTATAGCGGCAACTATATAACAGGCACAGAGCTTTCACCTCATACAGGAAGTGTTCGCCTTTTCACAGGTATAAACCCAGACAGATTTGAATGGACACTTAATAAGGGTGAAACATTTACCACTCCTGAAGCAGTTTTAGTATATTCTGCAGAGGGTTTGGGTGAGATGTCAAGAATATACCACAAGCTTTTGCGTACCCGCGTGTGCAGAGGTAAGTGGCGCGACAGTATAAGACCTGTCCTGATTAACAACTGGGAAGGTACATACTTTGAATTTAACGAAGAAAAGATTTTAAACATTGCGTCTGCGGCATCGGAATTCGGTGTTGAAATGCTTGTTTTGGATGATGGTTGGTTTGGTAAGAGAGATATCGACAACTGTTCTTTAGGTGATTGGGTTGAGCACAGAGGTAAGCTTCCTGACGGAATCGAAAGCCTTGCAGAAAAGGTTGAGGCACTTGGCTTAAAGTTTGGCTTATGGTTTGAGCCTGAAAGTATAAGCCCTGATTCTGATTTACACAGAGCGCACCCTGATTGGCACATTCATATTCCCGGAAGAAAGGCAAGTCAGTCCCGTGATCAGTGGATGTTGGATTTGTCAAATCCTGATGTTCAGGATTATGCTATCGAGGCAGTAAGCCATATATTAGGCAAAGCAAAGATAACATATGTAAAGTGGGACTTAAACAGAAATATGTCAGAGCTTGGTTCTGCATATCTTCCAAAGGAAAGAATGGGAGAGCTGTCTCACAGATACATTCTAGGTCTTTACAGAATTTTAGATGAGCTTAACAAAAGATTCCCTGATGTTCTGTTTGAAGGCTGCAGCGGTGGTGGCGGAAGATACGATATAGGTATGCTCTATTATATGCCACAGACATGGGCAAGCGATTGCTCTGATGCGGCAGAGAGACTTAAGATTCAGTATGGCACAAGCCTTGTATACCCTGCTATAACTATGGGTGCTCATGTATCTGCTGTTCCTAATCATCAGGTAGGCAGAACAACCCCTCTTAAGATGCGCGGGGATGTTGCTATGTTTGGTCAGTTCGGCTATGAATTAGACCCTGCTAAATTATCAGATGAGGAAAAGGCAGAGATAAAGGCACAGATTGAATTTTATAAGAAAATCAGAAAAACCATACAGTTTGGTGAAATGTATCGCTTAAGCTCACCTTTTGAGAATAAGTGTACAGCATGGAACTTTGTTTCCCCTGACGGAGAGACAGTGGTGTTCGGCCTTTACAATGTTTTAGGAAAGCCTTTGGCTATTTGCGACACAGTATGCTTATGCGGTCTTGACCATGATTCTGAATATAAGGATGATGAGACAGGAAAGATATACGGTGGCGATGAGCTTATGAATATCGGTATAACAAGAAGATTTGACACAGACTTTGTAAGCGAGGTTCGTGTTTATCATAAGGTATAAAATATGAACGAAAAGATTTTTAAAGACGGAATGGCAGACCTTGGCATTGAGATATCTGATGCACAGGTTGAAAGCTTTAATAAATATTCCGCACTTTTAAAAGAGTGGAACGAAAAGATGAATTTAACTGCAGTTGTTGATGATGACGGAATTGCTGTTAAGCATTTTTTAGACAGTATACTGCCCCTTTCCTGTGTTGATTTTAAGGATGTTAAGTCTGTAATCGATGTGGGAACGGGAGCGGGCTTTCCCGGCGTGCCTATGGCAATAATGATGCCAGATGCAAAGTTTACTTTGTTTGATTCATTAAATAAAAGAATAAACTTTTTAAATGCAGTTAAAGAAGAAACAGGGCTTCATAATGTAACCTGTGTTCATGGAAGAGCAGAAGAGTTCGGCAAAAAAGAGGACTATCGGGAAAGTTATGATATGGCGGTTTCCCGTGCGGTTGCCAACATGACAGTTTTGTGTGAATACTGTTTGCCGTTTGTTAAGGTTGGAGGAGTTTTCCTTGCCTTAAAGGCAGAGGGAGCCGAAGAGGAAATCTCTGATGCAAAGGCAATGATAGAAACCCTCGGCGGAAAGGTGGAGGATATGATATCTGTTGCTCTTCCTCAGTCTGATATTACTCGCTTAATCGTTGTGGTAAGAAAGGTCAAAAGAACACCTGAAAAATATCCACGCAGAGCAGATAAAATTAAAAAGAAATAATAAAAACGCAGTGATTTTCACTGCGTTTTTTTGTTAAGAAATAAAACGGGCGATTCGTGAATCGCCCCTAGAATAATTCCGTAATAAATTGAAACATGAAACGGCACGACACATAGGTAGTGCCCTACAAAGATGGGGAGAGTTACTTTGCCAAATCTTTTATTACTTCCCCTGCGATTATAAGTCCTGCGACTGATGGAACAAAGGCGTTTGAGCCGGGAAGATGCCTGCCGTTAAAGTCTCCGTCAACAGCGGCTTTGATTGGATCTTCCTTTGAATATACAACCTTAAGCTTTTTGATGTTTCTCTTTTTAAGTTCTGTCCTCATAACTCTCGCCAAGGGGCAGACAGAGGTTTTGTATATATCCTCAACCATAAAGGCTGTGGGGTCTAACTTGTTCCCTGCTCCCATTGAACTGATAATCGGTGTCCCTGCTTTTTCTGCGTTTACAATAAGGGCAATCTTTCCTGTGACAGTATCAATGGCATCCACAATATAATCATACTTTGAAAAGTCAAGGAGATTTTCCGTTTCGGGCATATAAAACACCTTATGGGTGTTTACAATGCAATCAGGGTTTATATCTAAAAGCCTTTCTTTCATAACATCAACCTTTGCTCTGCCTATTGTTGAGTGCAGGGCAATAATCTGACGGTTCAGGTTTGAAAAAGCAACATCATCATTGTCGATTAAGTCTATTTGTCCTATGCCCGAGCGGACAAGTGCCTCGCAGACATAACCACCTACACCGCCAATACCAAAGACGGCAACTCTTGATGAGTTAAGCTTTTTTATTCCATCACTTCCCAAAAGAAGCTCTGTGCGAGAAAATTGATTTTCCATATGTTGTAACCCCTCCCCTACATTGCAATTGGTGTTTATATCGCTGAACATCTCACGGCGCGCCCTATATTTTGATTTAAATTCCCAATGTGAAATTTCTTCTCAAATTATATACTTTTTCTGCAAACCTGTCAATTATGTAAATTTATTTTAAACATATATGATTTTCTTTGACATCTGTGACGTTAAATGTTATTATATAAAATGGAGTATTACGTAAAGGAGCGGATAAAAATGTCAGATGCAAATGAAAACATTTTTGCCATAGAAATAAAAAACCTTACAAAAAATTACGGAAGCAAAAAAGTTTTGGATAACTTATGCTTTAACGTTAAAAAAGGTGAGGTTATGGGCTTTTTAGGACCAAATGGTGCAGGAAAGTCTACAACAATGAATATTATATGCGGATATTTGGCTTCAAGCAGCGGTAGTGTCAGCGTTTATGGAGTGGACACAGCAGAGTTTCCTATGGAGGCAAAAAAGAAGATAGGGTACTTACCTGAAATCCCTCCTCTTTATACAGATATGACAGTGTCAGAATATCTTGAGTTTGTGTATGACCTTAAAAAAGTAAAAGGTAATAAAAAAGCTCATTTAAGAAAGGTAATGGAAAAGGTTCATATCTACGATGTAAAGGACCGCCTTATAAAAAATCTTTCAAAGGGATATAAGCAGAGGGTTGGATTGTGTCAGGCTTTAATCGGCGACCCCGAGGTTTTAATTCTTGATGAGCCGACAGTTGGCCTTGACCCAAGGCAGATAATGGAAATCAGAGAAGTAATATGCGAGCTTGGAAAAGAGAGAACTGTTATCTTAAGCACACATATCCTGCAGGAAGTTATTGCTGTGTGTGACAGTTACACAATAATAAATAACGGAAAGATTGTATCAGGCGGAAGTATGAAAGAGTTTACTGATGCAGATGCAAAGGTGTATAAGTTAAGAGTTGTTTCAAACCGCGAAACAGCGGAAGAGATTGCAAAGAGTATTGATGCTGTTGAAACGGTTATATATTCAGGAAGCAAAGAGAGAGGAACAGTTGATTTAACTGTTAAGGGAAAGGATGGCTTTGATATAAGAGTAGATATATTCAATGCTTTTTCAAAAGCTGATGTTCCTGTTATACATTTTGGTGCAGAGGTAAGGTCTTTAGAAAGCGAATTTTTAAAGGCTGTTGGAACAATAGCAAAAGAAGAAGGAGGAGATGAATAATGAAAGCTATATTTAACCGCGAATGGCAGAGCTACTTTTTATCTCCTTTGGGATATATATTCACAGGTGTGTTTATTGCCCTTTGTTCATTCTTTTTTGTAAACGGAGCTTTGATGTATCAAAGTGCTGACTTAAATGTTGTTTTTTCAAACATAAACATTGTATATCTCTTTTTGGTGTCAATGCTTACAATGGGACTTTTCTCGGGGGAAAGAAGCAGAAAGACAGATCAGCTTTTGCTGACAAGCCCTGTTGAAATTTCCCATATAGTATTGGGCAAGTATCTCTCTGCAATGGCAGTTTTCGGTACAACCCTTATATTGACACTTATATATCCTATTGTCCTTAACTTATATGGTTCACCAAGTCAGAGTGAGATGATAGGGATTTATATCGGCTTTATTTTACTTTGGGGAACCTTTATTGCATTGGGAACGTTTATTTCTTCATTGATGGAAAATCAGATAATTGCAGGGGTAACAACCTTTGGTGTATTGCTCCTTATATACTGTTTGCCATCTCTTGTTGCAAATATTTCAAACAGCTTTGTTGCAGGGATTCTGGAATGGTTCTCTGTTACAAACAGATATTCAAAGTTCCAGAGCGGTGTTTTGGATATAGAGCATATTATTTATTATTTAAGCTTTATATATGTGTTCCTGTTCTTAACTGCACAGGTGATAAAACGCAGACAGTACAGCGACAAAAAAGTAAGGCTTAATAACCTTATCGTAACAGCGATAACTGTTATAGCAGTAGTTATCATTAACTCTATCGTATCTATTGCAGGAACAAAAATTCCTTTGCAGATAGATATGACAAAGGATAATGTGTATGATTTTTCAGAACAGACAAAAGAAGTCCTTGCTGAAGTTGATGAAGAGATAACTGTATATGCTATCTATCCTGACGGAGCAGAGGGTACAAATGTTGAAACAGTTAAACAGTATCTCGAAAAATATCATAAAAATAATAACAATATAAAAATTGAGTATCGTGACCCATATGAAGACCCTGCTTTTGTACAAAGCTTTGGTGATGATGTTGAAATTGGCGCCCTTATAGTAAAACAGGGCGATAAGTCACGAGTTGTACAGTACAGTCAGATGTTTAACCAAAATGAATTTACAGGCTCTGTATCTCTTGATGCAGAAAAGCTTTTAACTTCTGCTATCAGATACGTAAGCGGAAAGGGAAGCCTTGCAAAAGCATATTTTGTGAAAGGCCATGGCGAATATGCAGGTGCTGACTCACAGCTTGCAAAAGCATTGGAGGCAGAGGGCTATACAGTTGATGAGATGTTTATATCTACAGAGGGTATTCCTGAAGATGCAACCCTTTTAGTATGCCTTTCACCATCAGTTGACTTTACTGCTGAAGAAAGAGATGTTATAGATAAGTATCTTTTAAATGGCGGAAGTATGGCTTTTGCTCTTACAGCAGGAACCCCTTATCTTGAAAGACTTCAGTCTTATATTTGGGAATGGGGGATCACTGTAAACAACGATTTTGTAGTAGAGGGCGACACGAAGAGAGCCTTCCGTTCACAAAACGGAGCCCCTGTTCCGTCTCCTGTAATGGAAGAACATACTATTACAGCACAGATATCTGATGAAGACATTCCTGTTATAACGCCTGCGTCACAGAGTGTAAGCTTAAGTGATGAAAACCTGCAAAAAGCAAAAGCAAAAGCGCTTTTAAAGACAACAGAAAAGTCATACGGAGTTTTAGATATTCAGTCAGGCTCTTTGGAAAAGAGCGAGGGTGATATAGAAGGACCTCTTACTGTGGCGGCGATTGCAGAAAAGTCTGCCGATGAAAAGGGCGGAAGGATTTTTGTAATAGGTTCTCTTCAGGCAGTAGAGCTTCCGGGAATTTTAACTGACTCAAGCTACTCAAACGGTGACTTTGTTATGAACAGTATGTCATACCTTTCAGGAAAGGGTGACGCATTGAGCATAAGACCAAAGAGGATAAGCGCATCGTCTTTGGTTATGACCGAAAAGCAGGTCAAAACAGTAAGCGTGCTTGTTCAGTATATTATCCCGATTATAGTTCTTTTGTTTGGTCTTGCTATATGGCTTAAGAGAAGATTTTTATAGAAAAAGGGTGTGGTTTTTGTGACCAGAAAAATGCTTCGGAATATAGTCGTTGGAGTTATCCTGCTCATACTTCTTGGCGGGGCATATATATTTGTATCTGTATGGGAACCTGCAAAGGATAATCAGGAAGACCTTCCCCAGACGGAGATAATATGTGTTACAGACGAAGAAGATGTATCAGAGATAACTGTTAAAAACGAAAGCGGAGAGTATATATTAAGCTTTAAAGAAGATAATGGAAATAAGATTTATGATATATCTTCTGCCCAGGCAGATGATAAAAATGAATCAGCAATATCTTCATCCTTTAATGCATTTAAAAAGATTTATGCAATGCGCGAAATTTCATCAGATAAAGGTGGATTTGGCTTTGAGGAAAGTAAAGTTTCACTTGTTTTGAAGAAAGGCAATGGAGAAGATATAGAGGTTGTATTCGGAAACGAAGTTCCAAGTGGCGGAGAGTTTTATTGCATAAATAAAAAGGATAACAAGATATATACTGTAAGCGATACAATGTACAATCTTGTGACACAGCCTGTTGATTACTACAGAAACAAAAGTGTTATTGCTATAAGTGATGTGACGCTGATCAGCAGTATGGAAGTTTATGAAGATGGCAAGCCGGAACTAAAGCTTCGTTATACAACAGAAGAAGAAAATAGCAAAAATCTGATGCCTGCAACATGGACACTTGAATATCCATGGAAAGCCGAGCTTGAAAATGATAAGACAGGTGAGCTTTTGGAGAAGCTTTCGAATATTTACGGTACAAGCTTTGCAAAGGATGAGGGTAGTTATAAGTACAAGGTAAACATAACTGCAAATGACAAGACATATTCTTTTGAGGTTGCAGAGGGCGACACTGTGGCATATGTTAAAAAGGCAGACAACGGATATGTTTATACTGTGGATAAGGAAGTTTTCGAAACCCTTGACAGCATAGACCCATTAAAATATATAAGCCGATTTGCAAACCTTGTAAATATAGAGGATATGAAAAAGGTTACTGTATCAGCAAACGGCAAGGAATATACTATGGATGCCGCAGAGGGAAAGTATAAGATTAACGGAAGCGATACTGACGAAAAAGAATTTAAGAAAAAGTATCAGACCATAATCGGACTTACCTTTATAGACTTTGTTGAGGATGTGCCAAAGGGCGAGCCTTATATGATACTGACCTTTGAAATGAAAGACGGAAAGACAGCGACAACAAAAATCTATGACTATACTGAAAGAGAATATCTTGCAGAGTGTATAAATGGCACAAGGGTAAAGATTTTAAAGAGTGACCTTAAGAACATAGAAGATCTTATGTAATGAAAAAGCAGAAGCTAAAGCTTCTGCTTTTTATATACTTAAAATTATTTTTACTGCAGTTAAAAGGTCTAAAGGAACGTCCTTCGGTATAAAAATATCTTCTTTAAATATGCTTAAAAGATATTCCCTTGCCTGACGCTTGTCGGAAAACTTAAAGGACAGAAACTCTTCTGTCTTTTTTGTATAGTCCGTCTTATCAGCTATTGTAAGAGCCGCAAGGCATATTTTGGAAAGCCTTTTTCGGATATCCTGATTTATCTCTCCGTCTGTGCAGATAGCTCCGTCTCCACGAATGTTTTTTATAATATAATTCACACATAATAAGATAAAACCCTCGTCAAAAACAGCTGTGCTCTCTCTGAACATGGAAACAGCAGTTTCTGCATAAGCTTCTGCATCGTTTGGAATAACTACCCGAACAGGAGCACTTTTTTTGTCAAGACTTGCTATAAGAGAAGTTTCTGAATTTAAAACAGAGTATTTAAGACCAATATCTTCAAGCTCTTTTCTGACAGAAGATACTTCATCAGGGGAGCAAGAAACAAGTTTTTTATATAAAAGTCGTTGCTTTGATTCTGCGCAAACCAATCTTATAGGCGAAAAGCTGTCATATTCTTTTATGTTTTGAAGAGGATATTCTTCTTTAACGCCATCTTTTAAAAGATAAAGCTTTTCAGGAAAAGCCCCTGTGTATTTTATGTATACAGTAATGCCATCAGAATAATCAACCAAAAAAGCCTCTCCGTTAGAAACTTCGGCCAGATAGTTTTTAAACTTCTCGCAGTATAAAATATCTTTGATAATACTCTCTGCCATTGCCTCAACATTTTCCTTTGGATAAATATGATAGCCTGATAATGAGGTTGTTCCAAAAGTAATAGTATATACGTTTTTTATATTACATATATTATATGTGGCTGGGTCTTCGGTTAAGAGAATAACAACAGCATCATCAGGAAGATCAGCAAGGGTGGATTCGCCACTTTCAACATTGCTTAAGCTGTTTAATAATTGTGAAAGAACCTCATCGGTAGCGGACACAAAACCATCGGTTATCAAGGTGTCTGATATAGAAACAGCGAAAAGCCCGTTATAATTCTTTATGGAATGGAATATAAAATCACGTGCCATAACAGATGCGGCTTTTGATGAAATATTATCTCTGTCATATATAAACAAAAGTTTTTTGTTATGTGAAGTAAAAGTATCAGGATAGATTTTAAGTAATGCTTCGCCCCCTGAAATGTTTCTTTGTAATATGCCCGAAGATACCTTTTGGGTATTGCCTAAAACAAGAGCAAAATCCTTGTTAGCAGTTATTGTGCCTGTTGTTATTTTTTTGTTTGAAAGGGTTATTTCGTGGGTAGGGGAAGATACATTATCTGCAGATAATATATTAAGTTCGATTTCCGCTGTGTGAGATGCTATGTCTGAACCGTTTCCTTTTTTAGCAAGAGGGACAGACAGTCTGTTTTCGTATAGAGGAGCATAAACAGAGAGCAAAAGGGTAAGACCTTTTTCATCTATATTATCTATGGTGAGAATATACTCATTGTTTTTTACCTTGCGTAAAGTCAGAAAAGCATCCTCGCTGTCTAAAACCATTGCAGTATGGCTGGCAGATGCAATTTTTGTTTCAATAATTTTCCCGTTACAAAAAAGTCTTAAGGAGGAAATCATTGCTCCCTTAGGAAGAACAAATGAATAGTCTGCTTTTGTGCTTACAGAGCTTTCAAAGAAAAATGTATATGACAAAAAGGCATATTCTGAAAATATGTCGCCCTTTATTTTTATATCATTTAAAATGTTCATTTTTCTTCCCTCCTTTTATATAATTTTAGCCTGATTAAATAAGTTTGTCAATAAGACTTTAAATTATTATGTCTGAATTATTGCCTTTTTTGATTTTATAATGTATAATGGAAAAAACAAAAAAATAAGGGAGATTAAATATGAACAGAGAAAAATTTGGTTCAAGACTTGGATTTATTTTAATATCCGCAGGCTGTGCCATCGGTCTTGGAAACGTTTACCGCTTTCCTATTATAACAGGGGCATATGGCGGTGCTATGTTTGTTTTGATTTATATTGGTTTTTTGATTTTGCTCGGCATACCTGCTATGACTGCGGAGTTAACCGTAGGCAGAGCAAGTCAGAGAAGTATAGCGTCATCCTTTGACGTTCTTGAAAAAGACGGACATAAATGGCATCTTATGAAGTATACAGGTGTTGCAGGAAACTATCTTCTTATGATGTTCTATACTGTTATTTCAGGATGGATGCTTATCTACTTTATAAAATACTTAAACGGTTCTATTATGTCAGTTGAGGGAGTAGAAAATTTAGGTAATCTTTTCGGCTCGGTTGTGACAAACCCCACCCTTGGAATTGCTTCAACTGTTGCAGTAATAGTAATCTGTTTTGGCATTTGTGCAATGGGACTTCAGAACGGCGTTGAAAGAATAACAAAAGTTATGATGGTTTTACTTTTTGCCCTTATGATAGGTCTTGCAATATATTCCTGCACTCTTTCAAACGCGGCAGAAGGTCTTAAGTTCTATCTTGTGCCATCTGTTGAAAACCTCAAAAAAGCAGGGGTAAGTACAGTTGTATCTGCGGCTATGGGTCAGGCTTTCTTTACCCTTTCTGTAGGTATTGGCTCTATTGCTGTTTTCGGTAGCTATATAAACAAAGACAGACGACTTTTGGGTGAAACAGTTACTATTATGTCACTTGATACACTTGTGGCGATTATTTCTGGCTTCATTGTATTCCCTGCCTGCTTTACTTATAATAATGGTGTTACAGCGGACGCAGGTTCAGTTGGCGCAAGCTTTTTGTTTACAACATTGTCAAGTATATTCAATTCAATGCCAGGGGGAAGAATTGTTGGCGCTCTCTTCTTCTTGTTTATGGTTTTTGCAGCTTTTTCTACTGTAATTGCGGTTTTTGAAAATATTATGTCATTCTGGCTTGAGTTTACAAAGCTTAACAGAGTCAAGGTGGCGGTTATAAATATTGTGCTTATGATAATCCTTACCCTTCCTGCAATTTTAGGTAACAGCGTATGGTCTGCGTTCCAAATAGGCGGAAAAGCAATAATGGATATAGAGGACTTTGTAATAAGCAACAATCTTTTGCCTTTAGGCGCTTTGGGATATGTTATCTTCTGTTCCTACAGCAAGTATGGATGGGGATTTGATAACTTTATAGAAGAGGCGAATACAGGTAAGGGTCTTAAATATCCAAAGTGGTTAAAGCCATATATGAGATATGTGCTTCCTGTAATTATCTTATTTGTATGGATTCAGGCGTATATTTGATTTAAGGTGATAGAATGAGTAAAAGAGAATATAAGGCAAGTGAATTGGTAAGACGTGTGCTTCCTTATTTCAAGCCACATAAGAAAACCCTGGCAATAGATTTGTTTTGTGCATCACTGACTACGGTTTGTGAGGTTATTTTGCCTATGATTATCCGCAAGATAACCAATGCGGCAATAGAGGATGTTGCAAGTATCACAGTTTCTATGATAGGGTTTTTATCTCTTTTGTATTTGGTTCTTCGTGTTATTGATACCTTTGCAAATTATTATATGGCAAGCTATGGGCATATTATGGGTTCAAAGATAGAAACCGATATGCGACGTGATGCTTATGGCCACTTGCAGAAGCTTTCTGACACGTATTTTAACAATACAAAAGTAGGGCAGATTATGGGAAGGATTACCCATGACTTGTTTGACATAACAGAATTTGCACACCACTGCCCTGAGGAAGTTTTTATAGCAGGGCTTAAGATAATTGTATCATTTACGATACTTGTAAACATAAACGTTCCTTTGACGATTGCAATGTTTGCTTTTGTTCCTGTTATGACTTTAGTCTGCAGAAGAATAAGCCGAAAGATGAGGGCGGCTTTTATAAACCAACGTCAGCAGATAGGTGAACTAAATGCAAATATAGAGGATAGTCTTTTGGGGCAAAAGGTTGTAAAGGCTTTTGCCAATGAAAGTATAGAAAATGAAAAGTTTGAAAAAGGTAATGTAAAGTTCTTGGGGATAAAAGAATATTCCTATAAGATAATGGGTCTTTTCCAGACCTCTACAAGGGCCTTTGACGGACTTATGTATTTAACAGTAATTCTCCTTGGGGGACTTCTCCTTATGAAAGGAAAAATAAACCCCGGGGACCTTGTCGCATATGTAATGTACGTTTCGACCTTAATCGCAACAATAAGAAAGATTATTGAATTTACAGAGCAGTTTCAGCGTGGCATGACGGGAATTGAGAGATTTTTGCAGATTATGGATGCAGATATAGAAATATTTGATGAGCCTTATGCAACAGATATCAAAAATCCAAAGGGAAATATCATATTTGATAATGTAACCTTTGAATATTCCGATGACCACAACAGAGTGTTTAAAAATCTTAACCTTAAGATAAACGCAGGCGAAAAGGTAGCCATCGTTGGTCCGTCAGGAGGAGGAAAAACTACTCTTTGTAATCTTATACCAAGGTTTTATGATATTGACAGCGGAAATATAACAATAGATGGAAGAGATATAAAGGGAATTACCTTAAAATCTCTCCGTGAAAGCATTGGCATTGTTCAGCAGGAGGTCTATCTCTTTTCAGGAACGGTCAGCGAGAACATTTTATATGGCAGACCTGATGCAACCCGCGAAGAAGTTATAGCGGCTGCAAAGTGTGCAGGAGCTCACGAATTTATAATGGAGCTTAAAGATGGCTATGATACCTATGTGGGTGAAAGAGGGGTCAAGCTTTCAGGCGGACAGAAGCAGAGAATAAGTATAGCGAGAGTTTTCTTAAAAGACCCGTCTATAATCATTCTTGACGAGGCAACATCTGCCCTTGATAACGAAAGTGAATACGAGGTTGCAAAATCCCTTAACAGACTGGCAGAGGGAAGAACAACTTTAACTATTGCCCACAGACTTTCAACTATAAAAAATTCTGACAGAATTTTAGTTCTTACTCAGGATGGAATAGTGGAAGAGGGAAATCACGATACCCTGATGGAGAAAAAGGGAATGTATTATAGCTTATACCAAATGGCAAACGAGCTTAAATAACATATTGAACTTGTCCTTTCGATATACTTGTATCGGAGGGGAGTTTATGAAAAACGTAATTAAAATTGCGACAGTTTATATAGGTCTTGTTATAGGAGCGGGTTTTGCCTCAGGCAGAGAGGTTTTGGAATATTTTAATTTTCCGTCGGCAGGCAGGTTTTTCGGTATACCCCTGTCGGCGGCTCTGTTTATGACAGTTGCCTACATAATTCTTGCAAAGTCATCGGAGGAGGGAATAAAAACCTTTGATGAATATATAGAAAGTGTAGGAGGCAGATGTGCAGGCTTTATAAAATACGTTATGCTTTTTTATATGTTCTGCGGATTTTTTGTTATGCTTGCAGGAAGCGGAGCGCTGACAGATAAAATATCTCCTCTTCCAAGCTTTTGGGGATCAATACTTATGGCTCTTATCTGCTTTTTTGTGTTAAGCTTTGACTTAAAGGGGATAGTTACCCTTAATGTAATATTGGTTCCTTTTATGATTTTTGGGATAATGTTTGTGGCAATATATTCCGTTTTGTTTAATGATACACAAGTTTTTTTGTTAAATGGAAGCAGTATGTTTTTATCGGCTATATGCTACGGAGCATACAATACTGTTACAGCAGGAGCGGTCCTTGTGCCTCTCTCTCAAGGGGAAAACATAAGGAATATCAGAAGAGCATCGGTCCTTGGGGGATTTATAATAGGTCTTTTGATACTTGTTGTATGGTGGGTGCAGCAGGTGTACCTTGATGTAATATGGGATAGCCCACTTCCTATGCTTGAGATTGCCGCCCTGTGCGGAAAGGTTTCTAAAAGAATTTATACTCTTGTGCTTTTTATGGCAATATGTACGACAGCGGTGTCACAGGGATTTGGAATAATGTCCCACTTTTCAAAATATACAAAGACTTTAAAAGACAGAATGATGTTTTCGGCAGTGTTGTGCCTTTTAGGTTTGCCATGCTCTCTGTGGGGATTTTCAGTATTAGTTGAAAATCTGTACTCGTTTTTGGGATATGTGGGAATAATATGGATTATATGGATAATAATCGACAAGTTTAAATGATTTGAGGTGTACTTATGAAAAAACTGATTTCTTGGAATGTAAATGGTCTCCGTGCCTGCCTTACAAAAGGCTTTGAAGAAATTTTTGAAAATCTTGATGCAGACGTTTTTTGCCTTCAGGAGATAAAGCTTAAAGAAGGACAGACAGACTTTTTGCCTGATGGTTATAAGGCTTACTGGAACTATGCAGAAAAGCCTGGGTATTCAGGCACAGCTTTATTTACAAAGGATACGCCTTTGTCTGTGTCATATGGAATAAACATTGAAAAGCATGATAATGAGGGCAGAGTAATAACTGCAGAGTTTGAAGATTACTTTGTGGTGACCTGTTATACTCCTAATGCACAGGAGGGTCTTAAAAGACTTGACTATCGTATGGAGTGGGAAGATGATTTTAGGGCATATCTTAAGAACCTTGAAGAAAAAAAGCCTGTTATCCTCTGTGGTGATTTAAATGTTGCACATAAGGAAATAGATCTTAAAAATCCAAAAACAAATCGTAAAAACGCAGGCTTTTCGGATGAAGAAAGAGGAAAGATGACAGAGCTTTTGGAAAGTGGCTTTATTGACACCTTTAGATACTTTTATCCGGATAGCGAAGGCGAATATTCCTGGTGGTCATATCGCTTTCAGGCAAGAGCTAAAAACGCAGGTTGGAGAATAGACTACTTTATAGTGTCTGATGCTTTAAAAGACAGACTTAAAAGCGCTTCTATCCATCAGGAAATCTTCGGCTCTGACCATTGTCCTGTGGAACTGTGTATAGAATAAAGTATTGACATCTAATCAAAAATGTTGTATGATATAAAGTATGTAACATTTTTGTAACATTACGGTAATTTGACTGTAATGGTTGTTAAAAAGGAGAAAATTATGTTTGGACAGGATATAGGGATAGATTTAGGAACATCTTCCGTTTTGATATATGTAAAAGGCAGAGGGATTATAGCAAATGAACCTTCTGTTGTTGCCATAGATAAAGAGTCGGGAAGGCTTTTGGCTGTTGGCCGCGAGGCACAGGAGATGCTTGGCAGAACACCGGGCGGAATTGTTGCTGTAAGACCCTTAAAAGAAGGTGCGATTTCAGACTATTCTGTTACAGAGAGAATGCTTAAATATTTCTTACAGAGGGCTACCCGAAGTGGAGCTTTGGCAGGGCTTTTCAAGCCACGTGTTGCGGTTTGTGTTCCAAGTGGAATAACAGAGGTTGAAGAACGTGCTGTTATGGATGCGGCAACACAGGCAGGGGCAGGAAAGGTTTATCTTATAGAAGAGCCTTTGGCGGCGGCTATTGGTGTTGGTGTTGATATCACACAGCCATGCGGAAGTATGGTTGTAGACTTAGGCGGTGGCACAAGTGATATTGCTGTTATTTCTTTAGGCGGAATTGTACAGAGTGCTTCTATTAAGGTGGCAGGTGATACTTTTGATGATGCTATCGTCAAGTACATACGCCGCAAGTATAACGTTCTGATTGGTGAACGTTCTGCTGAAGAGCTTAAGGTCAAGCTTGGTTGTATAGTAAAGAGAGATAAGCTTCTCGCCATGGATATCAGAGGCAGAAGCCTTGTGTCGGGTCTTCCTAAAACCATACAGATTACATCTGATGAGATGTATGAGGCTTTGTCAGAAACTGCAAACGTTATTGTTGAAACAATAAAGAATGTTTTAGAAGATACCCCTCCTGAACTTGTTGGAGATATCAGCACAAGAGGGATTATCTTAACAGGTGGATGTGCAACCCTCTATGGTATGAGCAAGCGCATTCAGGAAGAAACAGGTATAAAAACTGTCATAGCTGAAAGTTCTGACGAATGTGTTGCCATTGGTACAGGAAAGGCTTTGGACAACACAAATATCTTAAATAACTACAAAGCAGGGGAACGAGCAAGATAGAAAAAATAATGGGATAAAATTTTACGTTTTTGTATAAATTTTTCCTTGACTAATAGTCAAAAAAATGATAGAATATGTTGATAGTGAATATAATGGAAAGGAGCGGGAACTGATGATTACAATTGCTGTAGCATACGGTATTGGTATTCCTGGGATCCCTGTTTCCTTAACACATTTTCACAAGGGTGAAGTATTTTCTTAATATGATTTACAGGGCGTTAAGTTTTTCTTAACAGCCCTTTATTTTTGCCTAAGACAGATAAATTTTCAGAAGGAGTGATTGTATGAAATCAAGAGAAGCTATGCTTATCCTGGAAAACGGAGTAAAATTTACAGGCACAGCATTCGGTTATGTTCAGGATGTTGTAGGTGAGGTTGTATTTTCTACTTCCATGACAGGTTATCAGGAAACAATTACAGATCCGTCATATTGCGGACAGATAGTGGTGTTTACCTATCCTCTTATAGGTAACTATGGAACAAACCTTGAAGATAAAGAGGGGGACAAGCCTTCCCTTTCAGCTATCGTTGTGCGTGAAAAGTGTGACTATCCAAATAACTTCAGAACAGAAATGGATTTAGACGGATACTTAAAGCAGAATAAGGTATTAGGGCTTGAGGGTATCGATACAAGAGCTCTTACAAAGATTATCAGAAACACAGGTTGTATGCGCGGTATCATTACAACAGAGACAGGTCTTTCTGATGAAGAGATGAAAAAGAGAATAGAAAGCTTTGATATATCTGATGCTGTAAAGAGTGTATCAACTCCTAAAAAATACGAAATAGAGGGAGAGGGTAAAAAGGTTGCTCTTATTGATATGGGAACAAAGCTTGGTATTATAAACAAGTTAAAGGACAGAGATTGTAACATAGCTGTTTTCCCATATAACGCAACAGTTGAAGATATAATCGACTTTAACCCTGACCTTGTTTTAGTTTCAGATGGACCGGGATCGCCTTCAGACGTTCCTGAAACAGTTGAAACAGTAAAAGGTTTGATTGGAAGATATCCAATCCGTGGTATCTGTATGGGTCAGCTTGTTATCGGTTTGGCTTTAGGCTCAACTGTTAAAAAGCTTAAGTTTGGTCATCACGGTTCAAGCCAGCCTGTTAAAAACCTTAAAACAGGTGCTGTTCTTGCTACACCACAGAATCACAACTACGTTTTGGACACACTTTCAGACGAGCTTGAAGCTTCGTTTGTGAATGTAAATGATAAATCATGTGAGGGTATAGAAGGCAAGACTCTTGATGTAAAGGCAGTTCAGTTCTATCCGGAAGCATATGGCAAGACAGATGTTTTCGATGATTTATTAGGATAAGGGGGTTAAAGATATGCCAAGAGATAATAGTATTAAAAAAGTATTAGTTATAGGTTCAGGTCCTATCGTAATCGGACAGGCAGCAGAGTTTGACTATTCAGGAACACAGGCATGTCAGGCTCTTCGCGAAGACGGTGTTGAGGTTGTATTGGTAAACAGTAACCCTGCTACCATTATGACAGATCAGCAGACAGCTGACAAAACATATATTGAACCTTTGAATATTGAAACACTTGAAAAGGTTATTGAAAAGGAAAGACCGGACAGCCTTATCGCAGGTATGGGCGGACAGACAGGTTTAAACCTTGCCTGTGAGCTTTACGATAAGGGTATTTTGGATAAGTACGGAGTAAAGGTTATAGGTACATCTATTGAATCTATCAAAGAGGGTGAAGACAGAGAAAGCTTTAAAAACCTTATGGAACGTACAAATCAGCCAATCATTCAGGGTGAGATTGTAAACACTGTTGAAGATGCGGTTGAATTTGCAAATAAAATCGGCTACCCTGTTGTTGTAAGACCTGCTTATACATTAGGCGGAACAGGCGGCGGTATGGCTGAAAATGATGAAGAGCTTACAGAAATTGCCACACAGGGTATTCACTTATCACGTGTTGGTCAGGTTCTTATTGAAAAGTGCATAAGCGGTTGGAAGGAAATTGAGTTTGAAGTTATCCGTGACGGAGCGGGCAACTGTATCACAGTCTGCAGTATGGAAAACGTTGACCCTGTTGGTATCCACACAGGTGACAGTATCGTTGTTGCTCCTACACAGACTCTTGCAAACAAGGAATTCCAGATGCTTCGTACTGCAGCACTTGACATTATCTCATCTATCGAGATTAAGGGTGGTTGTAACGTACAGTTTGCCCTTGATCCAAAGAGCTTTGAATATGCAGTAATCGAAATTAACCCACGCGTTAGCCGTTCATCTGCCCTTGCATCAAAGGCAACAGGTTATCCTATTGCAAAGATTGCGGCAAAGATTGCTCTCGGTTATAACCTTGATGAAATCACAAACACAGTTACAGGAACAACATATGCATGTTTTGAACCAACTGTTGACTACTGCGTAGTTAAAATTCCAAAGTGGCCATTTGATAAGTTCTACGGTGCAAAGAGAACTCTTGGAACAAAGATGATGGCTACAGGTGAAGTTATGGCTATCGGTAACAGCTTTGAAAACGCGCTCTTAAAGGGTGTTCGTTCTCTTGAGATCAAGCAGTTCACTTTAGAATTGGAAGCCGCAAAAGAAAAGTCTTCAGAAGCACTCAGAAGCGGAATTAAAACTCCTGATGATGAAAGACTTTTTGAACTTGCAGAACTTATCCGCAGAGGTTACAGAGTAGAAAAGATTTCAGAAATCACAGGTATGGACCCATTCTTCTTAAACAAGATTAAGAAAATCGTTGATATGGAAGAAGAACTTAAGGAATATACTTTAGATACAATCACACCTGAACTTATTAAAGAGTATAAGAAAGTCGGCTTTGCTGATGAGGGTATTGCCCGTCTTATCGGTTGTAAGAGTGGAGATATCAGAAACTTCAGAAAGGCAAATGGTATCATCCCTGTATACAAGATGGTTGATACCTGTTCAGGTGAGTTTGAGGCTGTTTCACCTTACTACTATTCAACATATGATGAGTATAACGAAGCGGCTCCATCTGATAAGAAAAAGGTATTGGTTATCGGTTCAGGCCCTATCAGAATCGGTCAGGGTATCGAGTTTGACTATTGTAGCGTTCACAGTATTAACGCTCTTAAAAAGTTCGGACTTGAAACAATTATTATAAACAACAACCCTGAAACTGTTAGTACCGACTTTGATACATCAGACAAGTTATACTTTGAGCCTTTAACAGAGGAAGATGTTTTAAGTATAATCGAACTTGAAAAACCTGACGGAGTTATTCTTCAGTTCGGTGGTCAGACTGCTATCAAGCTTGCAAACTTCCTGGATGAAATGCAGGTTCCTATCTTTGGTACAAGACCAAAGCAGATAGATGAAGCAGAAGACAGAGAAAAGTTTGATGACTTGTTAGAAGAGCTTAACATCAAGAGACCAAAGGGAAGAGCTGTATGGTCAACAGAAGAGGGTATCAAGGAAGCTGAAAAGCTTAAGTACCCATTGCTTGTAAGACCTTCATACGTTCTCGGCGGTCAGGGT
>JAZLCI010000102.1:0-1729 GCA_045614085.1 Clostridia bacterium | reverse complement strand
GAATATCCTGTTCCTATAAACACAAGAATGGTGCTCGAAAAAGGTCTTCGTATTTTCGGAAGCAGCAGAAGCGGACGCGAAGATTTTGTCAAGACAGTCGAAATGTATAAGGAATTCCCTGACATCGTCGAATATCTCAGTCATATGGTAGGCTATGTAAAACCTGTCAGAAACATAAAGGATATGATGGAAGCCTTCGATCTTGATATTAACAAGGCAGTCGGTAAAACCGTTATGAAGTGGGAAAAGTAAACAAATAAACAATGATTTGTCAAACTAAGTGCAACACTTTTTAATCGAATCCTCAAATAAATCCAAAGGTTTTTGGTAATTTAAAACTTTCTTGGGCCTGGCGTTAATTAACGCCAGGTTCTTTTTTAGTGTAGTAGGACTAACTCTCGAAAGATTTCTTCCTTTAGGATAAAACTCTCTCAAAAGACCATTAAGGTTTTCATTTGTTCCCTTTTGCCAAGCACAATAAGGGTCAGCAAAATAAACATCACAATTAAGAGCTTCTTCTACTTTTTGCCATCCTGCAAATTCAGTTCCTCTATCACAAGTAATTGATTTAACTGCTTCATCGGGCAGTTCTGACAAAGCTGCTATAATTGCTTTTGTCATTTCTTCTGCTGTTTTGTTTGGCATTTTAATTGCTATGTAATATCTTGTTTTTCGCTCTGCTAAAGTTGCAAAACAAGCTTTTGATTTTCCTCTGCCTGATACAACTGTATCAGCTTCCCAATGACCGAATTCCTGCCTTTTGTATACACTTTTATCTCTTTTTCTTATTGATTTGCCTAAATTAAACTTTCCTCTTGTTTCCTTTTTGCCTCGGCTCTTTCCTTTTCTGCGAAGCACTTTGAGGTTTACATCAATGTATTTTTCATATATCCAACGGTATATTGTCCTCATTGAAGGCATTTCTAGTTCGCAAGGTGTATTTGCTATTTGTTCCGGTGACCAAGTCATCAACAGTTTCTCTTTAATATATTCAAGTTTCTTTGGATCCTGAAACATACCTCTATGGCAATATGACCTTCTTAATAAATATTTCTTTTGAGCTGTATATGGATAATATGTCGGTATATCATACATGTGCGTGCAGTTCCGCCTTAATTCCCTTGAAACTGTACTCACATTTCTACCTATCAATTTTGCAATTTGTCGATAACTATACCCTTTTAAATAATATTCCCGTAGACAACAGCGTTCTTCTATGGTAAGATGTGTGTAACTCATATAAATCCTCCTTGATTTTTGTTTTGTGGTAATTACATTATATCATGGATTTATATGGGTTGATTTATTTTATTAAACTGTTGCACTTGATAGTATAATTCATCCTTAATAAAAAGGCTGCCTGCAAGATTTTTTTCTTGCAGGTCTTTATTGTTTATATTCACTTTTTATAAACCACCAACAAGCTACCCTCTTCGACAGTGATACTGCTGTCTTTACCAAGAAACTCATTACTCACACCGATTGGCATATATGAATAAAGAGTCGCATTATCGAGAGTATACTTGAGATTTTCAATAGTCACTCCCCTGCTTTCATCAGCAAGTGAAAATACAGAAATGTAACCCTTATTTTCAGCACCAAGTGTAAGGGTACCCTTTGAAAAAGCAGTAAAAACTTCATCGCCGTGATAAATAGTTCCTCTTGCACCTTTTGATGTGATATAATGAAGAAGCTGAATATTGGCAACGGAGTGGTCGTCTCTTTCACC
>JAZLCI010000101.1:0-41328 GCA_045614085.1 Clostridia bacterium | reverse complement strand
ATTTTCTGTTAATGTTTTTTAAATTTTAATATAATTCCTTTTATAACTACCCCAATTAAAGAAAGAATAAAATTTAAAATAATGGTAATCAAAATAGCCAGTTGTACTACTGCAGAACTTTCCGGATCAGTTCCTATAAAGGTGCAATAAAGAGCACCCTCTATAAATACACCCAATGTCTGCATTCCAGCTGATATGAGATAAAGCAAAACAAGTTTTTTTATCTTCGATTCAACAAGTGTATTAAAAAAGAACATAATAATCGGTATTGCAAACCACAGGAAAAAATATATTTTTCCAAAATCTAATCTACTTATACCACATTTAATTATAAAAAATTCTATAAGCCATAAAACAGGTATCAGCATATTTGTAATGAAATTTATCTTTTTCATACCTTCACCTCAAGAAAAGTATATCATAAACCAGCAACGCTTTCAAGCAGTATTTTGTTTATGCCGGATTTATTCTCAATTCCAATTCTCGTTTTGTTCATTTCCCCAATATGTTTTATTATTTTTAAATAATTCATACGAATCATTGGGGAACACTTTTTGCTCGTATTCAATTCCGCCTGCTGCTAAAATCAATGAAACAACATAATCGCATTGTTTTCCTCTCGCCTTAAACAACGCATTATAATGCCCAGGATTTGAAAATATATCGGCAGCGTAATTAAACATTTTTTTGCCTGCTTCACTGTCGGGCACATCATACCATATAAACCTGTCATATGCATCTTTGCCTTCTTCCCAACGCCTGTCTCCATATATAGTTACAGATTCATAGACCTCTCCGCTTCTATCCTTAACTTCATTCACCTCATCTGCATTTAAAATTGAAAACCTCATTTCTCCTATATCATCAATATATCCATTTGCAGAAGAATAACTAAAATAGAAACCCTGTCCACTTGGGTTCATAAGCAACACTGCATTGTGACCAGCTGTACTTGCACCTTGACGATTATTCATCACAATAACATCGGTAATGTTGGTGTCAGTAACCCTTAATGTAGCGGCTAAATCGGCTATTCGCTCCTTATCACCTGACCAATGGCCATAAGTGTTTGCTCTTTCATAGGCTGTGTTGAGCCCTAATAGCATTTTGTATGTTGGTGAATCAACTTTATACTTTTCGGCATCCCAATTACGCCATACTCCATCCTCATCATATCCTACACTTAAAATCTCATTTGATTTTGTGTCCAATTTAACATCGCCATAGTTTAATGCAACAAATTCTTCGTTAGGCTTTTTTTCAATTTCTGATAAATAGTGTTCCAGATAATCATTGTATCCCTTTAATACATTGTTATCAAGTTTGGCTGCTATTTCTTGATAGTTATCTAACCCCAAAAGCTTTGCACACCACCAACCATAATCAGCGGTTGGGTCACTTAAGGGTCTGTTGCATCTTTCACATCTGTTTACTGCATCTTCTTCATAATTCTTTGACATTTTTATTTCTCCTTTTTGTGTTTTATTAACAACGTGTATATCGGGACGCATAAATGCGTCCCCTACAAATTCTAAATAACACTGCTGTTGTTTTTACTCTAACACAAAAAGAAGCGCCATAGCATGCCAAAGGCTAACACAAAAAGCGTTGATTTAAAATCAACGCTTTTATGTTGGTTCGTATATAATCGAAAAAGCACTTCCGAAGAAGTGCTTTTTACTTGGCGTGCCGCAGAAGATTCGAACTCCCGACCTTCTGATCCGTAGTCAGACGCTCTATCCAGCTGAGCTAGCGGCACGTATAACAACTCGTATATTATAACACCGCTTTATAAAAAAATCAAGCCTTTTTTGAAAAATTTTTAAACATCTTTAAATTCGACTGTTATATTGTCCTTATCAACAGTTAATATTCCATATCCCCTGGACACAGGCCCTGGGTTTATCACCCATATATCGTCATTTTCCAAAAATCTTTTATGAGTATGGCCAAAGATACAAATATCTGCACCTTTCTTCTTTGCCTCAAGCTTAACTCTTGCAGTAGAACCCTTTACCCCATAGGAATGACCATGGGTTAAAAATATCTTCTTGCCTCCGAATTCAAAAAATCTGTCAAAGGGCACATCCCTGACAAAAAAATCGTTATTCCCTAAAACATGCGCACAAGGAATAAGAGGATACGCATCCATAACCTCTTCTATATCCCTTTGAACATCCCCTGCAAATATAATTAAATTTGTGTCCTTGTTATCATCAATAGCAGAAAACATATCCGAAACATATCCGTGACTGTCACTGAATATTAAAGCCTTCATATAAACCGCTCCTTTATATATAATCTTACCACATATTTAAATTATTGTCACGAAAATTCTTTTCTCTGCATAAAATATAAAGAAAATCTTTTTATAAAGGAGACCCTTATGGATATTGAAAGCTTAATAAAAAATATGAACCCTCAAATGCTCGCACAGGCTCTTTCGAAAATGAGTAATGTCTTATCTCCTGAACAGCTTAAAATGGTAGAAACTGCAATAAAGACAACCGACAAAGGCACCCTTAACCAAAAATTAAACAACTTAAACACCAATGATTTGCAAAAGGAGCTTAAGTCAAACCCAAATCTTGCAAAGCAGCTTGCAAATAACCCTGAACTTATGAAAAAGTTAAACAGTATTTTCGGAAAATAGGCGGTGATATAATGGCAGAAGATATTGATTTGTCAGGAATGATAGAAAAAATTCAGGATATGTTTTCAACTGATGAGGGCAAGTCACAGATAGAGGATATTGTGTCAATGCTTGGAAGCAACGATAGCGGAAGCGTGAATAACGCGCCGTCCTTTGATAACATTGAAATGATGATGAAGCTCTCCTCTGTTATGTCTGCTATGAATTCTGCAGAAACCACAAAACAAGTCTGTTTTTTAAAATCCCTTGGTCCACTGCTTAAGCCTGACAAACAAAGCAAGGTTGATGCAGCCGTAAAGTTTTTGAGTGTGGGCAAAGCAATAAAGGCTTTTAAGAACATATAAAGGGGGTGGTTTTTTGTATAAACGTTATTCATCGTGTCCCCCAAATCCCCAAAGCAACCGACCGACAAACACCATTCACCAAAAACCACCCACACCTGAAAAAGAGGAAAAGCCCGAGGTAAAGAATAAGGCTGAAAGCACTCCCACCAAAACAACAGAAAACCCTTTTTTAAAATTTATTCCTCAGTCTATTTACAATCAACAGACAGGCAAGGTTTTAGGAATACTCAGCACTGATGACCTGTTTTTAATTGCATTGATACTTTTGCTTTTAGATAACGAGGATGAAGATAACTCTATGCTCATCATTGCACTGATATACATATTACTGTCAGAGCATATTGATTTACCATTTTAACGGAAGGCTTTTGTAAAACTTTTTGCCTTCCGTTAATTTTTTTAAAAAATTTTTAAAAAAATTCTTGACAAAGGCGAAAAAATGTGATATTCTATAACCTGTCAGTGCGAGGCACTATATGCTGGTATAGCTCAATTGGCAGAGCAGCTGATTTGTAATCAGCAGGTTGTAGGTTCAAGTCCTATTACCAGCTCCATTAAAGACATCCGTTTGGATGTCTTTTTTATTTTGTTGCACTTACAATGATAATCTATCCCCTACAATATTGCTTGTATAATAACTAAAGAGCGTCCCAAAGGACGCTCTTTAACCTTTTATAGCCTTATTTAAGCCACATCCTAATTATAAGAATAACTTTTTGATAGTTTCTAATGTTTCACGAACTAACTGGTCACCCCCAATGTGTCCTACGTTACCGCTTGACAGGAAGGCGCTGTAATGTCCGCCCTTTTCAGCCTTTTCAGTTGGTAAGTATCCGCCTGAACCGTTTGCAAGCTGAATTAAGAATGTCTGTTCTGATAAGCTTCTTGCCTTAATCTGGTTACCAAAATCCAAGAACAATTCAAATGGGTTTGTAGCAATAGCGATTGTGCCAAGTCTCATAATGTGAACTTCTGTTTCATAGATATCCTGCTTATCCTGAAGTTCCATTCTTCTGAGGATACCCAAGTGAATCTGAAGGTTTGCCGCATCGTTAAAGTCTACAGTGTTACCTGGCTTATTCTGTAAGTATTCGCGGATTTCCTTTCTCGCAAGCTTTTCTTCTGCAAGTGTTGCACGACGGAGTGGCAACTGCATCATCTTAACTTCATGCTTAAACTCAACATCCTTCTGTGCTTCGTCTAAGCCTTCGTTAAACACTTCGATAATTTCGTTAGCAACTCTCTTACCTGCTTTTCTCATACCATCAAGGTCAAACATAGATGGGTCTGCCTTACGCTTTGGAGGGTTGTTTCTCTTTAAGTTAGGGTCATTTACATCTGTGTATGGCTCTACCCAACGGATAAGGTCAACAGGACACTGGTCACCTGCAGGTCCGCATAATGGTAAGAGGAAGAAGTCCTCACCGAAATGCTTTCTGAGTAACATCTTTGCTTCACCCCAGAAGTCAGGTGATACAAAAAGTCTGTGCTGAACGCACTGTGCAGGACAAGCAACGTTTGCAACTACACCTGTGAGCTTATCGTTATTATCAAATATGTACATAAGTTCCATACCTGAATCGTTACCGCCTTCAAGCTCTGTGAATACTGCGTGGTTTGTGTCACCCCACATCTGTGCACTTCCGTCTGAATATGCAGCACGGCGGCACATACCGAGAGGAACACGACCAAATGCATTGCTGAATGATGCATCTGAACGGCTTTCCCATGCAGTTGTGATAGCCTTACAAATCTTTGATGCGATTTCTTCTAAGCCTTCGTCATTTGATGTAATAGTATCATTCTGCTCTAAGTTTGCACTTTCAACATACTTCTTATCAGGTGGAAGCTCTGATTCAAGAAGTGCACGGAATCCTGTGCTTCCTGCTTTAACTGCTGCCTTTGACTTAAAGCCTCTGCCTGTGTAGCCCGGACCTGTGTGAGTATGAGTTGCACTGATAACTATCTTGTCAACATCAAGACCTGCTACCTTTCCTCTTAAACGGTCTCTTACTTCTTCAAGTAAGGCACCTGAAATACCAACCAATTCAGCCGCACAGATAACCATCTGTTCGTCACCTGCTTCAACTGCCATCGCTGTTGCAGTAATTGGCTTTTCAACATACTCTGAAATTCTTTCTGCAAACTGACCTACAAGGGATACCGGCTTTGAAAATTCAAAGGTTTCCTCGCCCCAACCGATTTTAACATTTGCCATAGTTAAACACCATCTCTTTCGTTTTATGTAAAATTTTATTATTTCTCAAATTTATTTATATAACAAGAATCCGTTTCCGTCTATATGCTGTGCCTCCGAAAGGATTATAAATGCATTTTCGTCCATTTCCTTAATCTTTTTCTTGAATTCAGGAAGCTCTTTATTTTTCATAGCGCATAAAAGAAGGCTCTTTTTCTCGCGGGTATATTCTCCCCAGACCTCTATTCTTGTAACGCCTATCGGCGATGTTTCCACAAGCTTCTTTGCTATGCTTTCGCCCTTGTCTGTTACAACAAAAACAAGCTTTGTCGCATTTAAGTATCTTATTACAAAATCAATAGAAAATGTTGATACTGCAAGGGATATCATACCTAACAAAAGCAAATCCATATCCTTAAACACAACATATGACAGGACAATAACTACACCATCAATCAAAAGCAAAAGACTACCAATTGAAAAGCGGGGGGGAAGAAGTACTGAACTGTTATTCCTACAATATCAGTGCCTCCTGTAGATGCACCTGATACCCCGCCACTTACTATTTTATCGGGAAGTAAAAACATGCTTACTGCTGTACCAGTCAAAAAAGTTCGGCATAGTATACCTATTATGCTCTTTATGGATTTAATCATTTTATATCTCTCCTTATGCTGTCTTATAAATCCACCGAACACACATATTCTCTGCTTAAATCTAAAAGTTCTGTAACGTCAAAACCAACAGGCAATGTTGCTGTAACCTTGACCTCCACCGTAGAATTTAACCCCTTCTTTATCTGCATTTCGCCAACTTCTATATTTGCTTTCTTTAAATAATCCTTAAAATATGTCATCGCCTCATCGCTGTCAGCCAAAACAAATACTATCGTTTCCTCCAACGGCCCTTGCAAAAACTTCCAACCCTTATGAGTAAAGAACTGTACAAAAAGAATAACAAGAGAGGTTATAACACCAATTGAATACATGCCTGAACCAATTGCCATACCGATGCCTGATGTTGCCCATATGCCTGCCGCAGTGGTAAGCCCCTGAACAGTCTTTTTTTGAATAAAAATCATACCTGCACCCAGAAAACCTACACCTGATACAATTTGCGATGCAACCCTTGATGGGTCAAGCCTGAACTCTTCACCAAAAACCAAATCATCAAAACCATACTTTGACACAAGCATCATAAGCGCTGATGATATAGCAACAATAATATGGGTGCGTATACCCGCTCCTTTTCCTCGATGCTTTCTTTCATAACCTAATATGCCGCCACATATCCCTGCAAGTAAAATCCGCAAAAAATATTCTGTCACTGTTCCTATGTTTTCCACCTACATGCACCTCAGATAATATATTTATACAAAGTCATTCTATCACATTATTTTCCCACAATCAAGGATTTTTTAAAAATAACAAAAAGAAAACAAAAACAAACGAAAATTCATTTGCTTTTGTTTTGACCTTTTTAAATTCTATTCCCAGAATGGAAGTTTTATGCCTTTCCCTGATTTTAAAGCATTCTTATATCAACGTGTTGTAGACGCGAAATCTTCCTTGACTTTAGGAAGTATTTATGATATACTCTTTTTCGGTTAAAATAATGAATTTGCGCCCTTGGCGGAATTGGCAGACGCGCATGGTTCAGGTCCATGTGCCAGCAATGGCTTGGGAGTTCAAGTCTCCCAGGGCGCACCACTGAAAAAAGTACAGCTTCACCTTTGCATTCTCTTTTTTATGCTTTGTATTCTTCAAGCATTTTTTCAATTTCTTCTTTTGGTCTTATACTCATAAATGAAAATGGTTTTTCAAGAGATTTTTCTATCATCTCTATTCCCTTTTCTTTCTGACCAAGCTCTATTAAGACCTTTCCGTATCCATAATATGCTTCAGGAAATCTAGGTTCACGGCTAACCAGTTCTTCGTAAAGTTCAGCTGATTTTTCATACTCTCCGCAGATAGCGTAGATGTCAGCTAGATTATCAACTATAATGTTATCGTCTTTGTTGTATTCATATGCTTCTTCGTTAAACTTTTTAGCCTTTTCGCATTTACCGCTTAAGTTATACAAGATACCTAAATTCTGATAAATCTGTGTATTCTTATATCCCTTTTCGGTAACCTCTTCAAGCTCTTCTATGGCATCCTGAAGATTACCCTGTTTCCAGTAAGTAAGAGCGATAAGATTTTTAATCTGATATCTTGCACCGCTTTCCCTCTTTGTCATAGGAAGGGTTCCGCGAAGAACAACCAATGCATCATCTGTCTTTCCTGTGCGGAGTAAGGAGTAACCATATAACTCTCTGTTCTTTGCGTTTAAGTTTCCTACCTTGCTTGCAATGGAGAAAAGCTTCGCCGCTTTTTCAAAATCTCTTTTTATATATTTGTTTCTTGCAAAAAGTGCAACAATGTTACCTCTCTGCACTACAAAATATATGAGTACAATACATAAAATAATCCGCCATAAATCAATTCCAAAAATCTGCATTTTACTTTCACCTGCTTATTTATAGAATTTTTTAAGTTCGGCTCTTGGATAGCCTCTGCTGTAATCAACATCTGAAATATAAAATCCTCTGCCATAGTAGAAGCGGATAAGAGCAGTAACCTTTGAACTTGTGTGGAGAGTCATTTCCTTAACGCCACGTTCTTTCATAGCCTTATCTACTACACCCATAAGGATTTTACCGATACCATTGTTTCGGATATTATCCGCAACGGCAAATCTGCTAAGGTATGCCTTGTTGTCAGGTAAAACCTCAACTCTTACAGCACCAACAGGCTCATCATCAATTCTTACAACAAAGACAAGCTTTGTTTCCAAATCGCGTCTTATATCGTCATATGTTTCTCTTAATGCTTCGATATTATAGTCAAGACCTGCATTTTCACAATACTTTAAGAATGCATCATATGTTATTTTGTGGATTGCAGGGATATCTTCTTCAGTTGCCGCCTTAACTTCAAAAGCGTAAAAACTCTTTTCCATTTTTATCATCCTTTCTTATTTGCCGCCCATAACTGCTGCAAGAACTGCCTTTTGTGCGTGAAGTCTGTTTTCTGCCTCGTCAAAGATTACTGAACGAGGTCCATCAATAACATCCTCTGTAACCTCATAACCTCTGTAAGCAGGCAAGCAGTGTAAGAAGATGCTGTCTTCCTTTGATTTTGCAAAAAGTTCGGCATTTACCTGATAGTCACCAAAAATCTTAATTCTTTCAGCCTTTTCAGCTTCCTGCCCCATACTTACCCATGTATCTGTGCAAACAACATCTGCATCTTTGATTGCTTCTAATGGGTCGTTTGTTATGATAATTTCGCTTCCTGTCTGCTTTGCATCATCCTTTGCATTAGCAATAACTTCTGCATCAGGAGCATATCCCACAGGAGTTGCAACAGATACGTTCATACCTGCCTTTGCACAACCGTAGAGGATAGAGTTTGCCATATTGTTTCCGTCACCGATATATGCAAACTTAAGGCCTTCAAGCTTACCCTTATGCTCATAAACAGTCATAAGGTCTGCCATAACCTGACAAGGGTGCAACAGGTCTGTAAGACCATTGATAATAGGAATACTTCCGAATTCAGCAAGGTCTAAAACGTCCTGGTGGTCAAAGGTTCTTATCATAATTCCGTCAACAAAACGGCTTAACACGTTTGCTGTATCGTAGATACTTTCCCCTCTGCCAAGCTGAATGTCATTGGCACTTAAGAACATAGGAAAGCCACCTAACTGATACATTCCTGCTTCAAATGAAACTCTTGTTCTTGTAGAGGATTTAGTAAAAATCATAGCAAGGGTTTTACCCTTTAAAATGTGATGTTCTATACCCCTTTTCTTTTCATCCTTAAGCTTTAAGCCAAGGTCTAAAAGATGATGAAACTCATCAACTGTTATATCGTGAATGCTGATAAAATGTTTAAGACTCATAATTTCCTCCTATATTAAAGAACGCAAAACTTCTATAAATTCGTCTACGTCATTTTCTGTTACAATAAGCGGCGGAACAAGTCTGAAAACTTTTGTTCCTATCACACCTACAAGGTATCCCTTATCAAGCATTTTTGCCCCAAGGTCTTTTGCGATTTCTTCTTTAAATTCTACGCCAATCATAAGACCCGCTCCGCGAACTTCTGCTATCTTGTCTGAACTTTCTTTTAACTCAAAGAGCTTTTCCATAAGGTATGCTCCAACCTTTTTAGCGTTGTCAATAACCCCGTTATTTAAAAGTTCATCTAAAACAACACATCCCGCTCTCATTGCAAGTGGATTTCCGCCAAAGGTTGTTCCGTGGTCACCTGGAACAAAAGCATCAGCAAATTCCTGCTTTGCAGCAAATCCGCCAACAGGAACGCCACCGCCTAAACCTTTTGCCATGGTGAAGATATCCGGTTCAACTCCGTATAACTGATGTGCAAAAAGCTCACCGCATCTTCCTACACCTGTTTGTATCTCGTCAACTATAAAGAGTATCTCGTTTTCATTACAAATATGTACTATCTCATCAAGGTATTCTCTGTCTAAAGGATGAACTCCGCTTTCGCCTTGAACAAGCTCAACCATAATAGCCGCTGTGTTTTCATTTATTGCTGCCTTTAATGCATCAATATCATTTATCTCTACATGAACAAACTTTTCAAGAAGAGGCTTGTAAGGCTTCTGATACTTTTCCTGACCTGTTGCCGCAACAGTTGCAAGGGTTCTTCCATGGAAAGAATTTTTAAGAGTGATAATCTCTCTCTTTTCACTCTGACCTTTCATCACAAAGTATTTTTTAGCAAGCTTAATGGCACCCTCATTTGCTTCTGCACCACTGTTACAGAAGAAAACTCTGTCTGCGCAAGTACTTTTAACAATCATTTCTGAAAGCTTTGCCTGTGGCTCGTTATAATATATATTGGAAATATGAATAAGCTTTGAAACCTGATCGCAAAGCTCTTTTGTCAGCCTTTCGTGACCGTAGCCTAAACAGTTAACAGCAATGCCTGCAAAAAAGTCCTTATACTGCTTTCCGTTATTGGCAGTAAGGGTAATCCCCTTACCCTCTGTTATACACAAAGGTGTTCTGTCACCAAAGGTATTCATATAATAATTTTTATCAAGTGCCTTTACTTCATCAAAAGTCATTTTGTCATCTCTTTTCCAAATTTTAAAAATAATTAAGTAATTATATCACAGAATACCAAAAAATGCAAGGCTTTATCTATAATATATAAATTAAGGTCCTGCTACAAAAAGCAAGACCTTATCTTATTTTAAGCTGTTTCTAATCCTTTCATCTGCATTAAATGCAAATAGATGACTTTCCCATACTTCATCTATAGTCGGAGATCCGGGCAAATCGTTTTCTATCATATTGATTAACTCGTTCAATTGGTCCCCTGTTGGTTTGCGGTTACAACGGATATTTATCTGCTCATAGGTTTTCTCGGGATATTTATAATACTCTATCAGATCTCCTTCTTCGACATTTTCTGACCTGAACATCTGATATGTAATTTTTATTCTTCCTTTTGGGCCTACAAACTCTTTAAGGTTATCTGATGACATAGTATTTCCCCAACCTGCCTCATAAAAACCTTTTGACCCATCATCCAAAGTTACCGTCATAAGACCATAATTGTACTTACCATCAGGAACATCTGCTTCTGTTTTTAATCCAATGCCACCTACCTCTTTTATTTTTGCACCTGTAACCCATTGCATAACATCTAAATAATGTACTCCGCAATCTATTATTGGCGATGTGTCCTCTATAAGCTTTAAATACTTGCTCCAATCCATTGTATGATGATTCTGTGTCATTCTCATAACAAGCGGAAAGCCTATTGCGCCTGACCTTATCATTTCTGCAACCTTTTTATAGGTTTCGTTATGTCTTAAAATATAACCGACAAGAACCTTAACATCCGGATTATTTTTAATAAGCTTTACTATTTTCTCTGTATCCTGAAGATTATCCGAAACAGGCTTTTCACATATTGCATGCTTTTTATTCTTTATGCATTCAGATAAAATCTCAATATGCGTTGAAGGATATGTGGCAATAATTACAATATCAATATCTTTGTCATTAACAACCTTGATATAATCAGTTTCTATCCTCTCAACCCCATACTTTTTTATAAAGGACTTTGCTCGGTCAGGATTTTTATCACAGGCAGTTTTAACTTTCACATTTTCTCTGTAATATATATCTTTTATATGCTCTTCACCCATGTTACCACATCCTATGATGGCTACATTATAAATCTTTTTCACAGCATTGTCCTCCTGTCCTTTTACAATACTTTTATTTTGTCCTTAAGAAACTCAACCGCTTCTTGAACATCCTGTTCCGGATTGTCACCGACTTCCCTTTCCACAGTTAAAAATCCTCTATATCCCACATCATCCAAAGCTTTAAGATATTTATTAAAATCCACATTGCCCTTGCCCAGCGGGAGTTCTATATAGTCAACTCCACTATGGCTTTTCTCATCAATAATTCCATAAACCGCTTCAGGGTTACACTCTCTCAATTTAATACCATCTTTTGCATGAGTATGTACAATATAATCTGCCAACGTATAGACAGCTTCTACAGGATCATCACCTGTAACCATAACAAAATTTGCAGGGTCAAAATTAACAGCCACACCCATAGTTCCCAATTCATCAAGAAAGCCTCTTAATACCAATGCTTTTTCCGGTCCTGTTTCTATGGCAAACTTGGCATTCAGCGACTTTGCATAACAGGATAGTTCAAAGCATGCGTTCTGCATAATTTTATATCTCTCATGATTTTTACTGTCAGGAATTACCCCAATATGTGTTGTCACAATGTTGGTTCCCAAATTTAATGCCAGATCCATAATTCTTTTTGACTTTTCAATCAAAGCAGAATTCATATCAGGATTCCCAAACCCTCTCCCAAAATCTCCGCATAACGCAGAAATACACAGACCATTTGTCTTAATCATATCAAGTAACTCTCTGCACTTTTCCGGGGTCATATTCTTCGGACTGTATTCACCCTCGATGGCGTACATCTGCACACCTTTTGCTCCAACTTTTGCCGCTTTTTCTATAGCGTCTTTTGTATTACACCGAAAGCTGTCGAGCATTACTCCTATTGGAAAATCGAACATAAAAAGCCCTCCTTTTATTGCTCGATTATACCAACTTCCTATTTCTCTGTAAAGAAAGCATCTTTACTTATCATAACACTATATTGATTTTTATCGGTTTTCCCTGTTGCATTTTATAAATTCTTATGATATACTTTTTCCACTTATCGGGAGGTGGTCTGTATGTACGAAGCTCTTAAGGTAAGCCCTGATTTTCCAATAATTTTTCACAAAAACACTCTTATCAAAAATCTTTGTGTTTCTCCTCACTGGCACGAACACATGGAGCTTTTGCATATTCTTAACGGTAAAGGCAAAGTTATTATCGGAACAGAAGAGAATATTGTTGAACCTGGGGACACGATTGTCATTAATCCAAACGCTATGCACCAGATAGTTCCTTTCGACGACACCCTTGTTTTCTATTGCTTAATTATTGGAAACAGTCTTCTTGATAACTTAAGCCTTGATATATCATCAAAAAGCATAAAAAGCAAGATCACGGATGCAAATATCACCGCCTTGTTTTCTTGTATAAATCGCCTTTATGACGAAAAGCCTGTTTGCTATAAACCTGAAATATGTGGAAACGCCATTAAAATTGTTTCTCTTTTAATGCGAAAACATTTGGAAGATAATTCTAATTACTCCAACAAGAATGCTGATAGGGCAGAAATGGTTAAATCGTCAATTTCCTATATGAAAAAGAATTTTAAAGATGCCATAACATTAGATGATATTGCCAAACACGTGGGTTTTAACAAATGCTATTTTTGCCGCGTTTTTAAAGAGGTAACCGGTGTTACCGTAATTACAATGTTAAATACCATAAGATGCGAAGAAGCAAAGCATCTTTTTGCATCTTCCAAATATAATATAAGTGAAGTTGCCGAAAAATGCGGTTTTTCCAACACCTCGTATTTTACAAAAACGTATAAAAAAATTATAGGGCATCTACCTTCCTATGATATTAAAAAGCAAAAAATAACAGAGTAACAAAAGTTACTCTGTTATTTTATTATCTCCAAAAATTCTGCCTCGGTAACGGGTTTCATATTGTTCATATCCTGCCAGGCAAGTATCTTGACATATTCTATGTCCAAAGACGGAACGGTAACGCTGTATGACTTTCCTCCGTTTACTTCGGGGAAACTTACGTTTACAAGTCTGTCATTTTGGTCATATGCCGCAACAGCTAAAGCCTCATTCTTAAATCCGTAAACACTGCTGATATCAATTTTGTATCCGTCTATTAGCTTAGTGTATTCGGATTGGGTGTAAGGCTCTTTTCGGATTGGCTTTATTCCTGCTGACGTATACATCTGCATAAAGGTCATAATATCACGAACTGAATGTTTCGCTGTCATAACCTTTGTGCGACTGTTGTACATATAGACTATGGGGTATCCTCTTGTCCCCGAAGTAAAATAATTTCCGTAATCATAAAAGTATGATGCTTCACTTTCAAGCTGATTATAATGATCTATCCCGTAAACCATAATCCCATTCTGGTCTGCCAGAGATTTTATTTGGGGAATCATCTGCTGACAATAATAACAGTTTCTGCTGTAATAAACCAATACGAAGTCGCCATCTGGCTTACCGTATGCAACCTGCCACATAAGGTCATTTGCCTTATCAAAGTTTAAGTTCATCCAACAAGCACTGTCTGACACAAGACCTCCTGCCGACACGGTCAGCGCACTTGTTGAAACACAACTTCCCGTCATTATAAATATAATCAAAAATATCGCAAATAGTTTCTTCATTTTTATCCCCTTTAATACCTGAAGCGGTAACCCGCTCCCCATACGGTTTCAATATGCTTGACACCTGATCGGTTTTTATCTATCTTCTCTCTTATTCTCTGAATGTGAACAGTTACCGTTGACACATCACCCATAGCATCCATACCCCATATTCTGTCAAACAATCTCTCCTTGCTGAAAACGATATTTGGATTTTCAGCCAGAAAGAGGAGGAGGTCATATTCTTTAACAGGAAAGGCGACTTCTCGTCCGTCAATATATACTCTGCGTGAATTTTTCATTATCTTAAGGCTTCGCATAGATATATAGTCTGCTTTTTTAACAGGCTCCTTTGCCACAAGCCTTTCATATCTGCTTATATGGGACTGAACCCTTGCCACAAGCTCCTGTGGCGAAAAAGGCTTTGTCACATAATCATCAGCCCCAAGCCTTAAACCCCTTATCTTATCAACATCATCAGACTTTGCTGACACAAAGATAATTGGCACATCTTTAGAAAGACGGATTTCCTTACAAATATGAAACCCATCAAAACCGGGAAGCAACACATCAAGAATGATTAAGGCATATTCATTTTTAAGTGCCATTTCAAGACCGGTAGGTCCATCATGGGCAATATCCACCGTAAAACCCTCTATATGCAAAAAATCACTTTCAAGCTGAGCGATGTTTACGTCATCTTCTACTATAAGAATCCTCATATCCTTTTTGCCTTTCGTTTTTTTCTATTATATAACAAAAAATATAATATGTCGAGAATTATTTTTATACAATAAACCTTGGGTAGCTTTTTATTTTTTCTGTACTCAACGGACTATATTCCTGTGGCTTTTCTTTTTTGTTTTCACGAACAGCAATAGGATTTGACATTAAAAAATATTTAAGGGCATCATAGAGATGGTCCTCCTGACCTGTATCAACATCTTCAGGCCGTACAGGGTCATACCTGAGCTGTGGAAGAGTTCTTATAATGTTCTTGCATGTATTGAAAAAATAAATCATAGGAAGCCCCTCATCATCAAATGCAAGACGATAGTGCACCTGCATCTTCCCTGCAAGGCGGTCGTGATTTCCCTTTTCAAAATACACACCTCTCTTTTCCATCATATCTGCAATGCTTCCGTCAACGGAGCCTGTGCTGTTCCATATAGCAGGGTCGGCAATCCCCACAATCTGCTGTCCTTTTTCTTCGGCATCCTCAATTCTTCTGATTTCGTCTGCAATTTTCTGCGCTGTCCATCTGACACCAACATCAGGGGTTCCTGTGCAACCGTAAAGCTCGCGGTAGTTATATGCTCTGCCATCATTGTCAACTGCATACCAGGACACGGCAAAGGGCTTTGAATAGCCAAAGTCAAAAGCTCTGTATCTCCGCCATTCTTTTGGAATATTAAACGGCTCAATTATATGTGACCATCTTCCTGTTTTGCTACCGAAGTGAGAATTTTTCCATTCGGCAAAAACTTGTCCGTCAAATATATCCCACTCACCATAAAGCAGGGCTTTTCGCTCGTTTTCAGGAAGAAGCTTTAATCTGTTTACATAGTCAGGGTCTGCATTCATCAAAAAAGTATTATCCTGAACAAAAGAGGGTATAAACAAACGTTTTACCCCTGTTTCTTTATCAATATAAATTTTTTCAGGCTCAACTCCCTCTATAAACCTGTGTTTTACCCAGTTGTGGCCTATTCCTCCAGGGTTAGTGCTTGATTTTACCATTTTAGGATATGGATTTACTCCTCTTACACGAGAGATAAGATATGTATATTGTTCCTCGGTGAAGTGCGTCAACTCATCAAAGCGGATTACATCATATTCCGCTCCCTGATATCTGAACACGTCCGCCTTTGCAGCGCAGTATCCAAACTCTATTACGGAGCCATTTAAAAAGCTCCATTTTCTATTAGTTGAAGAATATGTACATATGGATTTGGGATAAAAACCAAGAGAAACCATAATAAGCGAATGTTCAAGTTCAGGAAAGGTTTTTCGTAAAATAAGCTGTTTACTTTTCGGGTACTTCAAGGCATACAAAAGGGCATCCACAAGCTGACCATAGGACTTACCTCCCCCTGCCGCACCGCCGAACAAAACTTCATCTGCGTTTGAGTCCACAAACTTTTTCTGTGTTTTTGTAAGCTCTATATAAAGTTTTTCCTTTTTCAAGTTCTTCACTCCTTATATAACCTTTATGGTAACCTCAAGATGAATATCTGCTTTGCTGTCTTCGCTGTTTTTAGATATTGCCGACATGATTTCCTTTGCCGCCGCAAGCTCTACTCTTTCGTTGCCACAATTTAAAAGTTGTTCCATTTTCTCCTGTGCATCCTTTGAAAGCTTATTTTCTTCCATATACAATCACTCCTTTATACCTTTACTGTCTGTCCTACAAGCTTTTCTACCGCGCCATCATGTACCCGAATAGCCTGACGACGGCTGTAGTACACCTGAAGCTCTATAAAATCCCATTTGACCATATTTATGTATCTTGCAGTCATCACAAGCTTTTCGCCCTCATCCAAAAGGTTCATTATTCTTTCTGTTTCTTCAATAATCGTTTCCATCTTCTTTTGCAGACCTTCTATCTGCCCTTTATAATATTTCACTGATTTTTCAAACTCTTTACTTTTTTCAAAGCTATTCAATAAATCTCTGTAAAACTCAAGCTTAAGTTCAATTTCTCTTTTACAGGGAACTATTCCGCGAAACCACTTTTTTACATCGTTTACATTCTCAAATCTCATTTTAATCTTTTCCTTTCGTAAAATATTCATATAAATTCTATTTCATAATATTCATATAAGCATTCCATATTACAAAATGCTCCATCTTTGCTTAAAACCTTGTCTTCACACACCTGTCTTCCGCAATTTATGCATATTTCATGTTTTTCAGCAAAGTATTTTGGGTTAAGTCTGCCGAATCTCTCAACTGTTAATATATCAGGGTGAGTCATATTGTCACACTCCTTTCGTTTTAGTGTAATCACCCTGTATATAACAACGAGATTTTCGATATATCTATTATTATATATTATTATTTTCGTTTGTCAAGATAAAAATATCGAAATTTTCGATATTTTTATTGACACTAAACTATAAATCTGTTATTATATAATAGAGGTGATATTATGGCAAATCAGATTATCTGTCAAAAATTAAAAGAAGCCAGAAAAGCCGCAGGCCTTTCACAAAAGGACATTTACGAGTGGCTTGGGGTCAGCCAGTCTACTTTCAGCTCATGGGAAACAGGCAAGTCTGCCCCTCCCATCAATGTTTTTCTTCAGCTCTGTATAAAATACGAAATTGATAATATAACTGACTACTTTTTATCTGATGGCATTTGCAGCAGACAAAGAGTTTTAGACAGCAGAATGCTCAGCAAACTTGCTGACCTTCCTGAAAGAGGAAGAGCCGCTGTTTATAACTGTCTGGAGTTTGAATACAGCAATATGCGAATGGCACAGATTACAAAAAAGCGTACTCTTCCTGTTTACTTTCAGCCTGCAGCTGCAGGGCTTGGGAACTATTTAGGAGAAAGCAATTATGACGAAATTGAGCTTGATGCTCCCGAAGCCGCAGATGCAGGTATCAGAATATCAGGTGACAGTATGGAGCCTGTCATAGATGATAGCGAAATTGTTTTTGTTAAGTTCCAGCCTCACCTTTTAGGTGATCAAATCGGAATTTTTGTTTTAAACGGCGAAGCATACTGCAAGCGCCTTGAATACAGAGGAGGAGAGGCATATCTTTGCTCCTTTAATCCTAAGTATTCTCCTATTCATATATTACCCTCCGACAACCTCCGTATTATCGGCAGAGTTCTGTTGTAGCTTTTTTAATCCTTCGATTAACTTTTCTTTTCCGTCAAGGTGCAAGCTTTCTAAAATCAAAATAGATTCCTGAACTGTATCTTTACGGAAAAGACCCATCTTCCATAAATCCGTCAGCGTCTGGTTTTGTGTAACCCTGCTGTACGGATTATTTTTTTCGGCACTTACAGCAACATCAAACTCTGCTGAAAGTTCTTTCATACCCTTGTTTGAAAAAGATATATATTCACGGCTATCTGACCCTGTACCTATACGATAAGCTCTCGGCTCATCATAAAACTGCTTTATAATCTCTATACAAAGACAGATAATTTTCTTAAAAGCATCATATCCCTCGGTTATCATATCGCGGGAAAGTTTTTCACCCGCCTGCTGAAGGGCAACAATAGCAGAATATGCAGTAACGCCACCTGTGACACTTCCCTGCTGAAAATCTCTGTTACCTGAAACCTCTTTAAGCTCTTCTATCTTGCTCTGCCTGTGCTGAATAATAAAAGAATGAAGGGGTCTTGTCTGAAGCTCTCTTATATTTTCATCCCCAACTGACCCCGCAACGTGAATAATATCTTTTGATAAATCAGTAAGCTCGTATTCATTAAGACCACCATTATCCTTAATCATAAAACGGGTCTTCCCTGATATCATTGCGTTTTTACTTATGATTGCATCAAGCTTGTCTATGTACATCTGAGGATTTTTGATTATATCCACAAGGCCAAAGCCTACGGGACTATCCTCATCAGGATATAAAACATCCATCACAAACGGGTATAAACCATGGTCATAAAGACCCTTTTCCCCTCGGTCTTCTGATGCATCAAGAATGACATCATCAAAAAACTTTATAAGCTCAACTGTTCGTGTATCTCCTCTCTGCTTTTTGTAATAGCAGTCTATCACAAGGGTTTTATCCTTTAATATATCGTACTTCTTATCTCCATCTTCGTCATTATAAACCTGGACATCCATAGCAGACCCGCCTGAAAATCTGTCGGCATACTGTGGGTATTTTTCCTTCATTGCATCATTATCGCAAAGGGCAGTTACAAACAAAAACTTACTGTCCTGAATATCGCTGACTCCCGGTTCCCAGAAGATATTAAGCAAATCAATCTTTTTGATATCAATATCGCCTTTTCTTCCACAAAGCTCAGGGTTGTAAAAAACGCCGTAACAAGCCGCTCCGTTTTTAAGCTTGTACCACCAGGCTCTGTTATATGTTTTCTTAAACCCGCACAAGTCAAGCTGAAGAGGAAGAACCTTTGTAAAAAGTTCTGCTGTTTCTCTGTCGTTTTCATTTCTTTCCAGAACATTTGGTTCAGGGTAGTTATCCATTGCATCTGCGTGCTTGTTGGCTATAACATTAAAAAGATACGGTGTTGTGGGGCTTTCTGTTTCCATGTTTTCTGAATGATATCGGTTTTTAAACCACCTGTTGTTTTCGATTATCCTTCTGTCAAGTTCCTTTTTGTTTTCCTTATAAATTTTAAAGCATTCTGTTACCTTTGAAAAAAATTCAGGTTTTATATTTCCGTTGTATAAATTTGTATTCATATTTTATTCTCCTTGTGTATTAATTGATAATTGATTTATTCTGTTTTCAAGATAGTCTATTTCGTTTAAAATATTTCTGTTGTTTATTAAGACCTTGTTTCCGTTAAGCCAGAGGTTTTCGCTGTCTACCCAAAAAGTCGCGGCAGCCTTTCCGCCGATAATACCCACTCTGCCATAACTTTCGTTCTTCTCCAAAGCCATAGTTCCGTCAGTATATATGACTCCGTTTATGTTGACCTCACCACTGCCGTCACCTGCCCCTAAAATCAGGTAAGCCGTACCATCGTCTGCAACCGACATTCCGATTTTCTGAAGTCTTTCTCCTCTTTTATCCTGCATAACCTTTATCCCTGACTTATCAATATTTGCAAAAACATCTCCGTCAACATCCTCAAAAGAGTCTTTATCTGTGCCTATTATGGTTGACGAAAATATTGCCGAGCTTTCTACCTCTCCCGAAAAAACTGCCTCTCCCCTGCTGTTTATGTTCACAGTAGGCTCGCCATTTTCGTTATAAAGAACGAAATTAAAAATATCTTCGTCTTTATCATATGCGGCAACAAATCTTTCGTTTTTCTTATCAGAAATCACTATTTGCGATCCGCTTATATTCAGATTTCCGTCCTCATCCTGAACAGACACAAGCTCTGTGTCTACACTTCCGCTAACTAGCTTGTCTGCCGTCAGATTTCCAATTTGTGCATTGGATATTTTCGCTGTATTGGTTTCAATATTTTCCGCCTTAACCGAGGCCGCCTCTATGACGTTTCCCTTGTCTAGGTTGTTAAAAAGATAGGTAAGCTCATCCACCAGAGCTGTTCCCCACTTTTTTAGGTTTTCCACATCCTCACTTGTCTTTCCTGTAAGCCTTGGAGGTATGGGAGTTGTAAAATTTGGCATTTTGCCACTTCCTTTCATAAGTTTTATACCTTTATTTTACTTACAAAAAAGTGTCATAGCGTGCCATAGCAATTTGACATAGTTTTGTGAATGTGCTACTATAATGTCATATGCTATATTTAGGAGGTTATTATGAGAAACAAGCTTTTTGTATCCTTGATTTTAATAATTGCTATCGTCAGCACATCCGCCTTTGCTCTTACATCAACAGGAGCCTGTGCAATAGATGTTGAAAGCGGAAATATTTTATATGAATACAACGCTGACACTCCACTTGCCCCCGCAAGTATGACAAAGGTAATGACAGCATACATAATATATGACAAGTTAGAAAACGGCGTTATAACCAAAGATACCTACATCCCTTGTTCTGAAAACGCGGCAGCTCTTTCAAAGGACCCTGATGCAACCAATGTACCTTTGGTTGCAGGAGAGATGTATTCAATAGATGAGATGTTGTATGCAATAATGTTACCATCTGCCTGTGCCGCCTGCACATTGGTCGGTGAATATTTTTCAGGTTCAGAGGAAGAGTTTGCCAGACTTATGAACGAATATGCAAAAGACTTGGGTCTTGATGCCTATTATGAGGATGCGTCAGGTCTTTCAGACAACAACAGAATTACTCCTCGCTCAATGGCACAGCTTGGCGCACTTTTCATAAGAAAATATCCTGACATATTAAACTACACATCTGCAAAGTCATTTTCTTTCCGCGGAAAGACCTATAATAATACAAATCAACTCCTCCCTGGAAAAGACTACCCTTACGAAGGAGCCGATGGTTTAAAGACAGGCACCACAACCCTTGCCGGCAAGTGCCTTACCGCAACAGCAGAAAGGAATGGAACAAGAATTGTAGGTGTAACAATGCATTCAACTACAACTAAATCAAGATATACTGATATGCACGAAATTCTCGATAATGGTTTTTCTGCTGCATTTAATATAAAAAACACTCTGTACGCAAACACAGCAAGTATATATATTAACAATAAAAAAATCCCCAGCTACTACTGCGGGGATAATGACGGCGAAAGTATTATAATGGTGGCAGATTTGAAAAACTATGGCTTTGATGTAGATTATGATTTTCCAACAAACACCGTCTACATAAGAAGGGAAAAACAGAATGATTTTTCACCAATAACCGATATCCTTGCCGGTAATTCAATATATTCCGCGGTTGACAGAGGAAGCACTTTAAAGATAATGCTCAACAATGACGGTTACTATTACACATTTAATAAGGTTTTCAACGCAGAGGGAAGAGCTGGTATTTTAGTAGACGAACTTAAAAATATTTTTAAATATAACTGGATAAGCACCACAAACAGCGGATACATAAGCTTATAAGAACCCGGACTCTTGTTAGTTTCACAATAAAAAATGCAGAAACGATATAATCGTTTCTGCATTTTAATTTTAAATTCCAAAAAATCTTATTGCATTATCTTCGGTTATTTTAACCACGTCTTCGTATGGAAGCTCTTTTATCTCTGCAATTTTTTCTGCCACACGGCCAACATAACCGCTGAAGTTTCTTTCTCCCCTGTAGGGCTCAGGTGCCATATAAGGACAGTCTGTTTCTATCATTATTCTGTCCATCGGTATAACCTTTAAAGCCTCTATTGCACGTCTTGCATTTTTAAAGGTCACAACCCCTGTAAAAGAAATCATAAAGCCCATTTTTATAAGCTCTTTTGCAGTTTCTGCACTTCCTGAATAGCAATGAAAAACCCCCTTTGAAACATTCATTTCCTTAAGGATTTCTATACATTCGCCCTTTGACTCTCTGTCATGGATAATAACGGGCATTGAAAGCTCTTTTGCAAGCAATAGCTGTCGTTTAAACCACTTTTTCTGAATTTCAGGCTCTACATCATCAGGGAGGTAGTGATAATCAAGACCAATTTCACCAATGGCCTTAACCTTGTTATGTCCTGCAAGCTCTTTAAGCTCTTCCATATCTGCGTCAAGAAGTTCTCCCGTTTCGCTCGGATGAACCCCAGCAGATGCATATACAAAGTCATATTTTTGGGAAAGCTCAACAGAAACACGAGATGTTTCCATGCTTGAACCAATGTTTATTATATTCCCCACATTATAATCTTTAAGGCTTTTTAAGACATTATCTCTGTCTTTATCAAACCTATCATCATCATAGTGGGCATGTGAATCAAATAACATTATTTTTCTCCTGTTATAGCCTTTATATCGACCTTAATCTTTTCAAGGATCCTTTCAGCATCTGCCTTATCCTCACCGCGAAGGAGACAGTAAAGCTTAATCTTTGGTTCTGTGCCTGATGGTCTTACAATAAAGTTATTTCCATCTGCTAACTCAAAGTATAAAACATTTGATTTAGGAAGAGTGATTTCTTCTGTAACATCTCCTGCACATCTTACAGATGTTTTATAGTCACGAATAGCTAAAACTTCCTTGCCTGCAACTGTCTTTGGAGGATTGTTACGCAATTCTTCCATAATAGCAGAAATCTTAGCACTTCCGTCCATGCCCTCCATAGTAACAGACTCAACATACTCTAAATAATACCCATACTTTTTATAGATGTTTTCAAGCTGCTGTGCAATAGAAATTCCCTTTTCCTTATAGTAAAGGGTCATTTCTGCAATAAGCATTGTGGCAACTACTGCATCCTTATCTCTTGCATAGGTACCTTTTAAGTATCCATAACTTTCTTCATAACCTAAAAGATATGTACCGACACCTGTTTCTTCAGATTCCTTAATCTTTTCGCCAATAAACTTAAAGCCTGTTAAAACCTCTTTCATTTCTATGCCGTAAGCATTACAGATAGCTCGTGTTAAATCTGTAGTAACAATAGTTTTAACAATATATCCATCTTTTGGAAGCTCGCCTCTGCCCTTTAAAGAAGACAGGATATATTCAGACAAAAGGGCGCCTACCTGATTTCCTGTGTAGGTGTTATATTCACCATCTTCATTCTTAACCATTATGCCAACTCTGTCTGCGTCAGGGTCGGTTCCTATAATAAGGTCTGCTCCGCACTTTTTAGCGTAGTCAACGGCAATATAAAAACCCTCTTTGTTTTCAGGGTTAGGTGATACAACTGTCGGAAATCTTCCGTCAGGCTCCTCCTGTTCCTTAACGACAACAACATCAGTAAAGCCTACTCTTTCAAGGATTTTTCTGACAGGCTTATTTCCTGAACCGTGGAAAGGTGTGTAGACAAACTTAAGGGTGTGTCCCTTTTCCTTATTTAATTCAGGATTTATACACTGAGCCTGAACGCAGTCTAAATACGCATCTTCAACCTCGTCGCCTATCATAATAATCTTTCCGTCAGCGACTGCTTTATTGAAGTCACAAGTCTTTACGTCCTTAAACATATCTGTCTTATCGATTTCTTCCAAAACAATATTGGCAAGTTCAGGGTTTAACTGCGCACCATCAGCACCGTAAACCTTGTAACCATTATATTTAGCAGGGTTATGGCTTGCAGTAACAACAATCCCTGCAGTTGTTTTTAAGTATCCAATAGAAAAGGAAAGTTCCGGCACAGGCTTAAGCTCGTCAAAAAGATATACCTTTATTCCGTTTGCCGCAAGAATTGCTGCAGCTGTCTTTGCAAATTCGTCTGATTTAATACGGCTGTCATATGCTATAACAACACTTAAATCTGCCTCCGCTCCATTTGTTTTTATAAGCTGATTTGCAAGTCCCTGTGTTGCCTGTCCTACAACATATGAATTCATACGGTTCGGGCCCGCTCCTATAACACCGCGAAGCCCTGCTGTACCAAATTCCAAACTTCTGTAAAATCTTTCTTCAATTTCTTTTTCGTCAGTAATAGCTTTTAATTCTGCAACTGTTTCTTCATCTGCGTTTTCAAGCCATCTTTTGTATTCCTCTTTGTAGTTCATCAGCTTTCCTCCATAACTAAAATTTCCAAACTTGTACACTTTATATTATACTATTAAACTTGTCTAAATACAACTATAATATTATTAAATTTTTGTTTTAGTTTTGATTGCTTTTTTTATATTATTTTGATATATTTATATTATAATATAATTACAGGAGTGAAAATTATGAAAATTGCAATAGGTTCAGACCACGGTGGTATAAACCACAAGGCGTACATCAAAAACTATTTAACAGAAAACGGATATGAGGTAGTGGACTTTGGCACAAACACAACTGATTCTGTTGACTATCCAGACATTGCAAAAGAATTATCCGTTGCAGTAAGAGACGATGCCTATGATTGCGGAATATTAATCTGCGGAACAGGTATCGGTATGAGTCTTGCCGCAAATAAGGTAAAGGGCATTCGTGCTGCTCACGTTACCGATTGTTACAGCGCAAGAATGGCAAAGGAACATAACGATGCACAGATTATCTGCATAGGCGAAAGAATCACAGGCCCTGATTTAGCTCTTGAAATTGTTAAGGCATACCTTGCATCAGAGCATTTAGGTGACAGACACGCAAACAGAGTTAATAAAATTATGGCTATTGAGGAATAGTATTATATGTTAAATCTTTCTGATATAACAATAGATAAAAAAGAATATTTAGAAAGCTTCTTAAAAAGACGATGCAGTGTAAATTCAGAGTTTTCTTTCACAAACCTTTTTATGTGGAGAAAAGGCTATGATATGAAGTATACTGTTATCGACAATATGTTATGCATTCTTCCAAAGCACGGGAGCGGGCCAAGAAGCGCCACTTTTCCCATCGGCTTTACCAGATGTGATGGAAGTCAAATTAACATTAAAAACACGATAAATACTCTTCTTCGCTACTTTGAAGAAAATCAGGAAAAACCCCTTTTATGGTTATATAACGAAAAGGCTGTCAGGGCATTGGAAGAGGCTTTTCCTGATAGGTTCAACATTATCGAAGACAGAAACAGCTTTGACTATGTGTACAAAATCGAAAACCTTATTAACCTTTCAGGCAAAAAGTACCATTCAAAGCGAAATCACGTGAATCGTTTTATGGCAAACTACGAAGGTTTTAAATATCGCTCATTAACCCCTGATGACAAGTCAGAAGTCCTTTCCCTTTTTGACAAATGGAGCGATAATAAGGATTTTGACAAAGTCAGCATTATGGAGGAGCGGGATGCTATCCTGGAGCTTCTTGATAATTGGGAAGTTCTTGATGTAGTTGGCGGAGGTTTGTTTGTGGATAACAAAATGATTGCTTTTTCATTTGGAGAAGTTTTATGTGGCGACACAGTTGTTATTCACTTAGAGCACGCGGATACCAATTACGACGGTGCTTTTGCCGCAATGAATAATCTGTTTTTAAAAAACGAATGGTCGGCCTTTACCTATGTAAACCGCGAAGAGGATATGGGTATTCCCGGTATGCGTAAAGCAAAGGAGTCATACAGACCGGAATTTATGGTTAAAAAATATGTGGCAACGTTAAAATAATCAACATTCGATAATGGGCGATGTGTGAATCGCCCCTACTTTTTCTCTTTGCACCTTAATTTTATATTGACAGATACAAAAAATTGTGATATTATAATATTTGTCCAGAATGTGGTCCGGTAGTTCAGTTGGTTAGAATGCCAGCCTGTCACGCTGGAGGTCGTGGGTTCGAGCCCCATCCGGATCGCCAATGCTACCCTAGCTCAGTTGGTAGAGCACTTCCTTGGTAAGGAAGAGGTCGGCGGTTCGATTCCGCTGGGCAGCTCCAAAATCCCTAATGCACGGCATTCGGGATTTTTGTTTATTGACAAGCAAAAAACTCTCAGAAGGAAATCCTTTTGAGAGTTTTCTTTTTTCCTTTATTAACCTTTAATTTCTTTAATAGGAAATGAGTTTCTGATTAACCCTCTTGCTTCCTCAACATCCTTAACCGTTCCGTCACCAATTAACTGTGCAAGAACATTACCGAGGGCTGTTGCTTCAATAGGACCTGCGTAAACAGTTTTTCCTGTTTCCTTTGCTGTAAGCTCATTTAAGTAACTATCCTGACAGCCACCACCTACTATTCTGATGCTTTCATACTTTCTTCCAAGAATTTCTTCCAAAGCCTTGATAGATACATCATAGCACTTAGCTAAGCTTATATACGCACACTGCATAATTTCGCCGATGCTTTCAGGAACCTTAAGTCCAAAGTCTTTGCAATAACTCTTTATTGCTTCTATCATACTCTTTGGCGCTAAAAATCTGTTATCGTTTACATCTACAACAGAATCAAAATCAGCACATTCTCTTGCCATTTTTTCAAGATCGTTAAATGAATATTCGTCATTTAATTCCTTCTTTATAGACTGGATTACCCAAAGTCCCATAATATTTTTAAGATAACGAACAGTGTAATCAAAACCGCCTTCGTTGCTGTACCCTGATGCATCACTGTCCTTTGTGCAGATAGGTGTCTTTAATTCAACGCCCATCAAAGACCATGTACCTGAACTTATATACACCCCTTCGCCATCTACCATAGGAGTAGCTAAAACTGCGCTTCCGGTATCATGCGCACAAGGAAGAACAACATCACAGGTAAATCCAACTTCATCAGCTATTTCCTTAGTAAAGCTTCCAATTACTGTTGATGGCTTTTTGAGGCTTCCGAAAATCTTTTCAGGCAAACCAAGCTTGGCAATAATTTCCCTATCCCAATCCTTGTTTTCTGCATTCAAAAGGCCGCTTGTGCTGGCGATTGTAAACTCATTCTGCTTAACTCCGCTTAAAAGATAGCTGAAGTAACAAGGGAGAAAGAGCATACTCTCTGCTGCCTCAATTTCTTCAGGATGCTGTTCTTTAATTGCAGCAAGCTGGAATATTGTGTTATATGGCTGTTCCTGAATACCTGTCTTATTATATGAATCCTCTTTGCCAAGACCTGTTGCGTAAATCTTTTCAGGGATACCCACTGTTCTGCTGTCACGATAAGCAATTGTATCACCTAAAATCTTATCGTCCTTATCAAGTAAAACAAAGTCAACACCCCAGGTATCAATACCCATAGACGAAGGGATTTTCCCAAGCTCTGCGCACTTTTTAAGACCATTTTTAATTTCAATGAAAAGTCTGTCAAGGCTCCAGCATAGGTGACCGTTTCTTTCTTCAACATAATTTTTAAAACGATGAACTTCTTCCAATACAATTTTGCCATCCTGTACATATGCCAAAATATGTCTACCGCTTGATGCACCAAAATCTATTGCAAGATAATACTTCATAATAATCTTTCCCATCTTTAATATATTTTTTCATTTCATCATAAGTATATCACTGAACTTACTTCAATACTTGCATTATAATGCCTCAAAGTATAAATATTTTATCTTTTTACCCATGTCTTAATACACGTTATTCATACTTTGTTAATCTTTATTTTACACAATATTCACCACATTTGCAGAATAACCTTGTATAATAAAGATACAATCCGATAAAGGAATTGTGTTTCAACATAACTCCCTCCCTTTGAAGTCCGTCTCCCCAACGGACTTCATTTTTGTATAAATAAATAAAAACGTAAAGAATATTGAAAAATTTTTGAAAAAGTACTTGAAAATTTTGCATATCTGTGTTACAATGAAACGTACTGTATAGCAGTAAATATAAATCGCACTGCGATTTCAAAGATATCAGGAGGAAACTTAAATGATTTTAACATTAACAATTATTCACGTTGTAATTTCTGTATTACTTATTGTTGTTGTTCTTATGCAGCACGGCAAGCAGCAGGGTATGTCTGGCGCTATTGCCGGCGGTGCTGAAACATTCTTCGGCAAAAACAAGGGCAGAACAATCGATGCTATGCTCAGAAAGTTCACAGCTGTTATCGCTATTTTATTCGTTATCAGCTCACTTGTTCTTACAGGCCTTTCTGTAAACGAATACAAGCAGACAACTGAAGCTGCACAGACAGAAACAGCTGAAACAGGTGAAGCTGCTGCTCCACAGATGTCAGCTGACGAAAATGGTAACATCGTTGACGAAAACGGCAACGTTATCGCATCAAAGGATGCTGATGGTAACTTAGTTGACCCTGAAGGCAACGTTCTTGCAACAGCTGATCAGCTTGCACAGCAAGAAGCACCTGCAGAAGAAGCTACACCAGCTGAGTAATTTATTTATAAAAACAACAACGGGCGGCATTTTATGTTGTCCGTTTTTTTCTTATCCTATATTAATTATGGAGTGATTATATGAAAAGCTTTTTTAAAAATGCTTTCGGACATTTTATGACCATAACAAGACACAGAAATGCTGTTATTGCTCACAGCAAAAAAGCAGGCATATTGTTTCAAGGCCTCTTTCACGACCTGTCTAAATATACGCCGACCGAGTTTTTTGCAGGAGTAAGGCACTACACAGGTAAAAGAAGTCCAAACGAGGGCGAGCGCAGAGAGTATGGTTATTCAAAAGCCTGGCTTCATCACAAAGGCAGAAACCGACACCACTTTGAATATTGGGCAGATTATAATATAAACACAGGGCTTCAGGAACCTGTAAAAATGCCTATGAAATATATTGCAGAAATGTTTTGTGACAGAGTTGCTGCAAGCAAGATTTACCAGGGAGAGAATTACACAGACCAGAAATCTCTTGAATATTTTATGAGAGCAAAGGGAAGAAGACCTATTCACCCTGAAACATCAGATATCCTTGAAGAACTTTTAGTTATCCTTGCTGATCAGGGCGAAGATGCCGCTTTCAGAAGACTTCGTAAAATGCTTAAAGAAGATAAAAAGAAATAAATATGTTTTATACATCACATCAGCGGACCGTCGAGGAGAGCCTGCCCCACTGGGTACGCCGGTCCCTACAAATTTATATAATGTCAATTTGCTCGAACACAATGGGAGTGGGTGGAGCCCTTCCCCTACGATAACGCAATTCACCAAAGCCTACAATTTCGTTATGCAAATTTTCCGTAAAAAATTTCGGCATAATATGTCTAGCGTCTCGAAACGCATCTTGCGTGCACTAAAGTATAAATTGCCACTGCGTTTCGCTAACTTGTTCGGATGAATGACATAAATCTTTTATCGGACGCGAAACACGGGGGTGTTGGGGTACTCCCCAACTGTGTTTTGGATACTTTTGCACAAACAAAAGTATCGAGTGTTAGAAGTAATATCATACTCTAAAAGACGATATAAAGAACAGTTCCAAACTATAAAATCTTTCAATTTTCGACACAAAAAAGCGAATGATATTACTCATTCGCTTTTATTTATGTATAAATCAGTATTAATTTTCTTCATCAGTCGATAAAATATACATTTCCTCGGCTTTCTGTTGCACTTTTATAAGCGCTTCAATTACATCTGTTATATCATTGAATAACATATAATACATTTTCTCGTAATCCGCCACATTTTTCGCCCCCTTCTTTGATAAACTTGCTTTATTACCGGTATAAAACATATTTTTTATATTAAAAAAGTGCGTAGCCGAAGCTACGCACAAAAAACACTTAGCTTCCATGCGCGAACATAAAAGGTTTCCTATAATAAATACAGCAGACCAATTGAAGCAAGTGTTTTTATACTTAAACACTTGTCCGCTTGTATTTATTATTTTTCTTTTATGTTCGCACAATTATAATAACATATTTTCCAATATTTGTAAAGAGGTATTTTTTGTAATGTTTTTTATTATTATGTCCTTTTATATCAAAAAAGCCCGCCCGGCAGGACATATAATATAAGAATATTTTTATTTGCAGAAATATCACAACGGGAGGGGATGGAACCCCTCTCCTACACTTTTATCACTTCCTATAGCCAAAAATCCACTTTATTTTCACTTAACTACTCGTATGTTATTTCATATACTTTTCCATATACTTTTCCATATACAACAACAAAACCCTGAACGAATCCGTTCAGGGTTTTTGTTTTTACTTTAAGTATATAAGAAGCACCGCAATATCCGCAGGGGAAACCCCTGAAATTCTTGATGCCTGACCCAAAGATACAGGTCTTATTTTATCAAGCTTCTGTCTTGCCTCAAGCCTTAATCCGTCAATTTTTGTATAGTCTATATCTGTCGGCAACTTTTTATTTTCAAGCTTTGCGAACTGCTCTGCCTGAGACAGCTGTCTGTTAATATACCCCTCATACTTTATACTGATTTCAACCTGCTCACACACATCTTTTGGTAAGTCTGGTCGGTTTTTATCCACTGCAGCTAATGCTTCATAGGTAACTTCAGGTCTCTTCAAAAGCTCATCTGCGTGGATTCCTGTAGAAATCGGTGTACAACCAAGCTCCTTAAGAAGAGCAAGAACTTCTTCTGATGGTGGGAAAACAAGTTTTTTAAGTCTTTCTGTTTCCGCATCAATCTGCTCCTTCTTTTTAAGGAACTTCTGATATCTTTCCTCTGATATAAGTCCGATTTTGTATCCATATTCAGTTAATCTTAAATCCGCATTATCCTGTCTGAGTAACAGTCTATATTCTGAACGGGAAGTCATCATTCTATAAGGCTCATTTGTTCCCTTTGTAACAAGGTCATCTATAAGGGTTCCTATATATGCCTCTGATCTTTCTAATATAAACGGCTCTCTGCCCAAAAGCTTATGTGCCGCATTGATACCTGCGATAAGACCCTGCGCCGCCGCTTCTTCATAGCCAGAACTTCCGTTAAACTGACCTGCACCGAAAAGACCACTTATATTCTTAAACTCAAGCGTAGGCTTAAGCTGTAGTGGATTTGCACAGTCATATTCTATTGCATAAGCATTTCGTGTAACCTGTGCATTTTCAAAACCTTTAAGGGATCGTATCATCTTAAGCTGAACGTCTTCAGGCATACTGCTCGAAAATCCCTGAAGATACATTTCCTCTGTGTCAATACCCATAGGCTCAACAAAAAGCTGATGTCTTTCCTTATCCTTAAACCTTACTATCTTATCTTCAATTGACGGACAGTATCTCGGTCCGATACCCTTTATATCTCCGCCAAAAAGAGGTGATCTATCAAGGTTATCGAGGATGATTTTATGGGTTTCTGCATTTGTATATGTAATATGACAGGAAACCTGATTTTTAAGCTCACCCTCTGTTTCAAAGGAGAATGGTGTAATCTCTTCATCACCTAACTGCTCTTCAAGCTCTGAAAAGTCAATGCTTCTTTTGTTAATTCTAGATGGTGTTCCTGTCTTAAACCTTACAAGCTCGACGCCTAATCTTCTCAAGCTATCTGATAATCCATTAGCAGGAAAAACTCCGTCAGGACCGCTTTCCTGACTGAATTCACCAATAATAATTCTTGACTTTAAATATGTTCCTGTACATACAACAACTGCTTGGCATGGGTATTCTGCCCCTGCCATTGTGATTACAGACTTAACAGAGCCATCTTCGTTTGCAGTAACTTCTACAATTTCTGCCTGACGAAGATGCAAATTTTCGCACAGTTCAAGTCTGTGTTTCATATCGCTCTGATATTTCTTTCTGTCTATCTGAGCACGCAGAGAATGAACCGCAGGGCCCTTACCCTTATTCAAAATTCTTGACTGAATAAAGTTAGCATCTGCCGCCTTTCCCATTTCGCCGCCTAATGCGTCTATTTCTCTTACAAGGTGCCCCTTTGCCGTTCCCCCTATACTTGGATTACATGGCAGATTTGCAACCCCCTCTAAAGTAATGGAAAATATACAGGTTTTAAGTCCAAGCCTTGCTGATGCAAGAGCCGCCTCTATTCCTGCATGGCCACCGCCAATTACAACAATGTCATATGTGTCTGCAATAAACAATTTACTTCATCCCCTGTAACTAGAACAAACCAACAATGGTTCCGTCATTTTCAATATCCATCTTATTTGCCGCAGGAACCTTAGGAAGTCCCGGCATAGTCATAACATCACCTGTAAGAGCAACAACAAAGCCCGCTCCTGCAGATACTCTTACCTCTCTTACTGTAACAGTAAAGCCTTCAGGCTTACCTAAAAGTGCAGGGTCGTCAGATAATGAATACTGTGTTTTCGCCATACAAACAGGCATTTTATCAAAGCCTAAATCTGTAAGTTCAGCAATCGCCTTGTTTGCCTTTGATGTGTAAACAACGCCCTTTGCACCGTAAATTTCCTTTGCTATGGCTTCAATCTTTTCCTTAATACGAAGCTTTTCATCGTATATAGGCGCAAAGTTAATTGTACCGTTAGCCTCACCGTTTTCTATCGCGGCAACAACCTTATTGGCAAGGTCTTCTCCGCCTTCGCCACCCTTTGCGAATACTTCACAAAGAGAAACCTCTACACCCTTTTCTGTACAGAAGCTCTTGATAATCTCAAGCTCTGCATCTGTATCTGTATGGAAGCGGTTCATAGCCACAACAACAGGAAGACCATACTTCTGCATATTTTCTATATGCTTACCAAGGTTTACGATGCCTTTCTTTAAAGCCTCTGTGTTTTCTTCATTTAAGTCCGCCTTCTTTACACCGCCGTTATACTTAAGAGCTCTTACAGTTGCAACCAACACAACACAAGATGGCTTAAGTCCGCTCAAGCGACATTTTATATCAAAGAACTTTTCAGCACCTAAATCTGAGCCAAAACCTGCCTCTGTGATACAATAGTCAGCAAGCTTTATACCAAGCTTTGTCGCCCTTACGGAGTTACATCCGTGTGCAATATTTGCAAATGGACCACCGTGCATAAGACAAGGTGTGTTTTCAAGGGTCTGTACAAGATTTGGTTTTATTGCATCGCGAAGAAGAAGTGCCATGGCATTTGCAACTTCAAGTTCACCTGCCAAAACAGGCTTACCTTCTAGGTTATAGCCAATTACAATCTTTGAAAGTCTTTCCTTTAAATCATTCATATCTTTTGAAAGACAGAGGATAGCCATAATCTCACTTGCAACAGTAATCATAAAGCCGTCTTCTCTCGGGAAACCATTAACCTTACCTCCAAGACCAACAATAACCTCACGCAATGCTCTGTCATTCATATCCAAGCAACGCTTCCATGTAATCTTTCTTACATCAATATTTAAAGCATTGCCCTGATGTATATGGTTATCAATAGCCGCAGACAAAAGATTGTTTGCCGCGGTGATTGCGTGCATATCACCTGTAAAGTGAAGGTTTATATCCTCCATTGGTACTACCTGTGAATATCCGCCACCTGCTGCACCACCTTTAACCCCCATAACAGGACCCATAGAAGGTTCACGCAGGGCAATAATTGCAGACTTTCCTATTTTCTGCATAGCCTGTCCAAGACCAACAGTAACAGTGGTCTTTCCCTCGCCTGCCGGAGTTGGATTAATAGCAGTAACTAAAACAAGCTTTCCGTCTTTGTTATTCTCTGCTTTAGATATACATTCATCAGAAAGCTTTGCCTTATACTTTCCGTAAAGTTCTAAATCATCTTCTGTCATATTAAGCTTTGCCGCTACCTCTTTAATTGGTAACATTTGTGCACTCTGGGCTATTTCAATATCAGTTTTCATTTCCAAAAACCTCTTTTCATTCAAAAGATATCTATATAATAACACAAAAGTCACCCCTTTGTAAACACAGTTTATATATTTTCTTGAAAAATTTTACTACACTCTGTCACCAAATCTTATTTTCCGCGTATGATAAATTGAAAACAAAATAGGAGGTGCAAAAATATGTTTGGTAACGGATGTGGTGACAACGGTTGCTTATGGATTATCCTTATTATCTTAATCCTCTGTTGCTGTTGCGGTAATAACAACGGCAATGCTTGCGGTAACACATTTTCATCAAACGGAAGCTGTTGCTGTGACTAACAACTTCTATACATAATCTGAAAAACAGATTATGAAGCTCAAATCTAAAATATTATAAATAGGAGGTCTCCTTTATGTGTTTCTTTGGTAATAATGGTTGTGGTGATAGCAGTTGTTTATGGATTATTATTCTTATAATCCTCATTGCTTGTTGCTGTGGCAACGATAACGGTTGTGGCTGCGAAAGAAATAACGGCTGTTGCTAATTGTTAAGAAGGGAGCTATCGTAAGATAGCTCCCATTTTTACATAAAATATTTAACTATTATTCCAGATAAAAGTATTCCTGTTATATCTGCTGACAAGGCTGCTATTAACGTATGCCTTGTCTTTTTTATTCCTACTGCGCCAAAATACACCGCAATAGTATAAAAGGTTGTCTCTGTCGAGCCCATCATTACTGAAGCAACAAGACCCGCCTTTGAATCCACACCACAGTTTTTAAATATATCAGTAACAACCGCCAACGATGCACTTCCCGATATAGGGCGAAGAAGAGCAAGCGGCAACACCTCGGGACTTAACCCAAAATTCTCAAGGTGCTTTCCTACACCTTTTGCTAAAAACTCAACAACGCCACTGTCCCGCAGCATTGATATTGCCACCATCAGTCCAATCAGCGCAGGCAATATTGAAACCGTACTTTCTAATCCGCTTTTTGCCCCTTCTATAAAGCTGTCATAAACATTTACTTTTTTTATTAAACCAAAAATCAATACCCAGGATATAAAAACAGGAAGAACAAGCACCGATAAACTCTTCAACTATAAAGACCTCTTTTCAAGGATTTTTGCAACGGTTACCCCTACAACAAGGGCAGCAATACTTACCATCCACACAGGCAAGAATATTTCTGCAGGAGATGTAGCACCATATCCCTGACGAAGAGATATTATAGTTGTTGGAATAAGCTGCAATGACGCTGTATTTATCACAACAAACATACACATCTCATTTGAAGCAACCGCTTTGTATCCATTTAACTTATGAAGTTCCTTTGTGGCATTTATACCCAAAGGCGTTGCCGCGTTTCCCATTCCCATAAAATTTGCAACCATATTTAAAACCATAGCCGATGCCGCCGGACCATCTGCCTTTATTTTGGGGAACAAAAGTTTTATTATCGGTTTTAAAACTTTTGCAAAGGCCTTTATCATACCTGCCTTTTCGCCTATTCTGGCGATTCCCGTCCACAGGCACATTATTCCAAGAAGACCTATGCTTGTTTCAACCCCTGATTTTGCTCCCTCTGTTGCCGCAAGAACCGTTTCTTCAATCCTCCCTGTGAATATAGAGACAATGATAGCTATCAAAATCATTGCTCCCCATATATAATTCATCATATAAACACCCTGCCTTATAGCTTTGTACTAAAACTATATTCAGGCAGGTCAGATATAATTCTTTCTACAAAAAAATTCAGAAATTTTTATATTTTCTGTAATATTATTGTAAACTAATTTTAACAAGATTGATACCTGTTTTTTCCCATAAAATCGTTACCTGTGGATAACTCCTGAAAAACCCTGAATTTTTTAAAATTCTCTCTCTTTACCCTGTGGAAAATGTGTATAAGTCTGTGAATAACTTAAAAATCGCACCTTTTAAGGTGGAAAAAATTTTAACAACCCACAGCTCTTTGTCGCTTTATGTTACATTTGTGTTACACAGAGGTTTACATAATTCTTTTTAAATTTTTCTTGACTTACGGTGTCATTTATGGTATTGGCTTTTTCGACATTTTTTGTTCAGACATCAAAAAAAGATGGGGCATTTACCCCATCTTTTTAACACTTTATAATCTTTACTCCGATTTCATTAAGCTCTTCTGTCCATTCTTCATCTATATCTGCATCGGTTATTATTCCTGCAAGACTATCAATATCTGCAAGCTTAATAAAACCTATTCTTCCAACCTTTGTTTTATCACAAAGATAATAATGTTCATTTGAATTTTTAAACATTTGTTGCTTTACCGCACATTCCTGCTCGTTGCTCTCCAAAACACCACTTCCACGAACAAGACCTTTGCCACTGAAGAACATTTTGTTTGCAAAATAATTACCTTCGATGCAATTTTCTGCAAATCTACCTATAAAGGACTGATTGTTGCTGACCAATCCACCTATACCTATAAGCTTAACGCTGTCACAGTCTGCAAGCTCCCCTATAACACGAAGAGAATTTGTGATAACAGTAACGGCTTGCTTCATTCTTTTAAGCTCTTTCGCAATAAAGAAGGTTGTTGTTGAAGCATCAAGGAAAATAGTATCACCTGTCGCTATCATCGAAACAGCTGCTTTGGCAATTTTCTGCTTTGACTCTACGTTAGTAGACTTACGTCTGTTCAAAGACAATTCATTAGAGCCTTCTTCCACAGGAAGCGCACCACCATGGGTACGTCTTAACAACTCTTTTTCTTCAAGCTTTTCAAGGTCACGTCTGACAGTTTCTTCCGTAACGCCCATCTCATCACTGAGACGGCTTACTGAAACAGCACCCTCCTGACTCAAAAGCTCAAGTATCATTTTCTGGCGTTCAAGCGCAAACACTGTTACGCCCCCTCTCTGCAATTATTAAACCACAGCCAACACTTTCATGTGTTGGCTGCATCTGTTTATTTTATCTGATTATACTAACAATATCACCATTTTTAAGTCCTGCAGAGTTAGCATCATCTGTGTCTATATGCATTTCAATATTAAAGTCATCTCTTACTCTGACCTGAACATCATAGAACTTTGTAGGCTTAATTCCATCTATCATTACATCTACATATTCCCCATCCTTAATGTTATGCTTTTCAGCATAGCCTGTAGATAAGTGTATATGACGATTTGCAATAATAACGCCTTCCTTTAAGTAAACACTACCCTTTGGTCCAACTACAACCAACTTTTCAGAACCTGCAACCTCACCTGACGGTCTCACCGGTGGGCTAACCTTTAAAACAAAGGTGTCTGTTTTAGAAATTTCAACCTGTGTCTTATTTCTGACCGGTCCTAAAACCCTTACCTTTTCGATTGCCTTAAGCGATGGACCCACAAGAGTAACAGTCTCCTGTGAGGCATACTCTCTTCCCATAAGGGTCTTCATTTTAGTAAGCTCATATCCCTTACCAAAAAGGATATCTAAATCTTCTCTTGATAAGTGAATATGTCTCTGTGAAACGCCAACCTTAATCTGTTCGTGGTCTAACTGAACGTTCTTGAGCGCTTCACGAACAATGCTTTCAACCATTTGCTTATTCATATCTCAATCAATCCTTTCACTTAGCTTACTCTTCTCCATACTTGAAGAACTTAACAAGCTCTCCGTGAGGATTTGGTATAACAGCTGTTCCAAAAATCTCGCCTATCAGACTTGCCTTCTTTTCACCAACTCTGATAGCTTCTGATACTGCAGAAACTTCACCCTCTATAACAAGGGTACAAAGACGGCCACCAAGTCTTTTTTCTGTATGTATAATAGATACATCAGAAGTTTTAAGCATAGAGTCTGCACCCTCGATAGTTGCAACAAGGCCCTGGATTTCAATTAAACCAAATGCCTTGCCCGGACTCTTTGCATCATAATCAACACCCAAGAAAGACTTAGGCATCTTCTTGTTAAACTTATCCTTATTAACATCCATAAGATAACCCATCTTCTCTGTCTGGTCATCAGGTCTTGCTATGATATGAGAAACAATGTACTTATTCTCTCCCTTTGCATAATCCACGCCTGCCTCAACTGCAGCGCGTACTGCCGCAACGTCACCCTCAATCTTAACCACCATAACAAGTGGAGCAGGAACATCAGGGCTGAGTGGTCTGTTTCTGTCAAAAGCAATAATTCTGACATCTGCAGCCTTTGCAGCAATATCTGCAACACAAACAGCTGTAGTAAAGCTGTATACTTCAATCATTCCAAGTGCTTTCATAGAATTTACTCCTTAAGTCTAAATCAAATCTTACACAATATGCAAATTATCTACCATTACACAACGTCTTGCACGGCAGAATGAATGTGCCGCAGTCAAACCTTCTCCTGTTGGGCCTGCGATTGTAAAGGTTGTATAACCTTCACCGCCTGCACCAATACCTGCGTATGAAGGTGCGTTCTTAACAAATATAGTAGTTTCAACAGCCTTTGCAAAGTTTGTAAGGTTGTCAATATTCTTTGAGTGAATGTGAGCAGAATGTCTGTTTCCGTGTTCTGCCTGAACTGCTAATTCTATAGCTTCTTCAATGTCGTTTACTCTGACAATACCTAAAACAGGCATCATCATTTCAACCTGAACGAATGGATGGTTTGCAGGTACTTCACAGATAACAAGTCTTGCTTCTGCATCAATACCAATACCCTTTAAGAACTTTGAAGCATCTCTGCCTACCCAGTCCTTGTTAATATCATACTTACCATTCTTTTCAACAAGACAAAGCTTTACAAGCTTATCTATATCAGCGCCCTTAATAAGGTACGCACCATTCTTTTCCATGCTCTTGATTAAATCATCAGCAATGTTCTTGAATGCAAAACATTCTTTTTCAGCGATACAAGGAAGGTTATTGTCAAAGCTTGCGCCTGCAACAATATCTGCACCTGCCTTTTCAATATCAGCTGTATCATCAACGATAACAGGAGGATTACCTGCGCCTGCGCCGATAGCTTTCTTACCTGAAGATAAAAGAGCCTTAACAACACCAGGTCCGCCTGTTGCAACAAGCATACGAACAACAGGAGATGCCATCATTTCGTCTGAACTTTGTCTTGTTGGCTTTTTAACTGAAACAACAACGTTTTCAGGACCGCCTGCTTCCAAAATAGCTCTGTTTACAAGGTCAACTGCATAGTTTGCAACCTTGCATGCATTTGGGTGTGGGTTAAATACAACTGCGTTTCCGCCTGCTATCATACCCATTGAATTACAGATTACTGTTTCACTTGGGTTTGTAGATGGTGTGATGCTACCGATTACGCCAAATGGTGCAGGCTCAACCAATGTAAGACCATCATCACCTGTCATAACCTGTGGCTTTAAATCTTCTGTGCCAGGGGTCTTGTTAGCAACGAGCTGATGCTTGATAATCTTATCAGCAACTCTGCCCATGCCTGTTTCCTCAACACCCATCTTTGCCATAACATCAGCTTCTTCTAAAGTTAATCTTCTGATGTTTGCAATCATCTTTTCACGCTGTGCAACAGAATAACCACGAAGTTCCTTATATGCCTTATTAACAGCTTCTAACGCTTCTGTCATTGTATCAAAAACACCCTTTAATTTTGGTGCCTTTTCAGCTTCTTTCATTGTCTTTACAACGTTTGCAACAACTTCGCTTACGTATTTTTCATCTATAACCATTTCTATTCCTCCTATTTAATCCACTACATTACTGTTTCCCAAAGCTTATCATCAGGATTTGCGATAATTGAGCTGTCAAGAAGCATCCCCTTATCACCTGCAGCAACCTGTGCCCTCTCTATTGCAGCCTTAACTGCCGCAACCTCACCTGTAATAAACATATATGACTTGCCGCACATACCACGGGCAAGACGCATTTCTATAAGCTCTACATCTGATGTTTTTGCTGCTGTATCAGCCGCTACTATCATTGCCGCACAGGAGAATGTTTCTAAAATTCCCAGAGCCTTTTTTTCTTCTACTTCATTTACCCCATATATTGCAGGGAAGATAGATTCGTCAGGGTTACCCAACACAAAACTGTCTATCTGCTTTTCACCAAACTTTGCCGTTGCCGCATCAACTGATGCCTTAACTGCACTTAAATCTCCGGTAATCAATATCATATACTTTCCGGGGCAGACAACCTGCGCCTCTATGACATCTACTTCAGCAGTCTTTATCATTAAGTCTGCCGCTTCAACACCGGTAGATACCGTCTGGTATTCGGCCATACCTATTGCCTTTGCCATACCTTATCTTTCCCCCTTAATAACTATCTTTCCGTTTAAAACGCTGTCTACTGTGCCGCTAATCGGTGCATGAACATTAACCGAAAGGGCACCATCCTTTGCCTTACCTATAAGCTGATTTTTTGTAACCTTATCGCCAACCTTAACAACTGCCTCTGCAGGTGCACCGATATGTTGGTTCAGCCTAACGGTATATTTTTTGAATTTATATTCTCCATCCTCTATAAGCGCAGGAACATCATATTTTGATAGACCAATCCTTGCTACCAATCTTTCCTTTGATACTCCTCTGTACTTACGAAGCTTTGACACAGGAGCTGCCTTTGTATCCTTATCAGGCATAATTCCCTGTTTCTTAAGTTCTATTTTATATTCAGCCATAAGCTTTCTCGGAGAAAGACCCTGCATACAGGAATACATTTCGCACAAACCACAGCTTGAGCAGAACGCAGTATTTATCATAGGCTTTACATCTCTGACCTTGCCGCTTGATGCCGCGTGCATAAAATCACTTGGCGTAATAGGATGACCAAGAAGATGTCTTGGACACAAGTCAGTACACATTTTACACTGACAACAAGAACTCATCGCTCTCTTTATGTCTATTCTGCTGTTTGAATTCTTTCTTTCTATAACATAGTGATGTTTAGGAAGAACAATAAGACCATTTGTGGTCTTTGTAACAGATTCATATATACTTGCTTCAGCACCCATCATAGGTCCGCCGTTTATAATAGTAAAATCATCTGTTGTAACTCCGCCCGCTAAATCTATTACTTCTTTAAAAGTAACACCAATAGGAACATATACAGTTTTTGGGTTTTTAACCTCACCTGCAACAGTTATGTACTTATGGGTAACAGGCTTGTTTTCTTTTATTGCATAATATATATTAAGGACTGTTTCTACATTAAAGGCTATAACCCCAACGGAAATCGGGATATTTCCGGGAGGAACAACTCTTCCTGTAGCCTCATAGATAGTAACAACCTCGTCACCTGACGGATATATTTCCGGCAGATACTTGATTTCAACGTTTTTATAATCTTTTAAAACTTCTTTAACCGCATCCACTGCACCCTTGTAGGATTTTTTCACTGCAACTATTGCAGTTTTTGCATTTACTGCTTCTCTTATCTCATTAAGGGCATATACAATTTCAGAAGCATATCTTTCAAGAACTTGTCTGTGAAGCGTAAGAATAGGCTCACACTCAGCACAATTTAATACTATAGTGTCTGCCTTTTCACTAAGCTTTGCGTAAGAAGGAAATCCGGCGCCACCGGCACCAACAACTCC
>JAZLCI010000100.1:0-9745 GCA_045614085.1 Clostridia bacterium | reverse complement strand
TCCCCTTGCTTTTGCAAGGGGAATTTTTTTAGGCATTCTTTTTAAGTGAATATTTTTCTTTATAATTCTGATATTCCTGAACGTATTCATTGTCGCCCTCGGACTTAATCTGATTGAAGTAATCGTGGGTTTCAAGAGTTTCCATTTCAGGTTCTAAAAGTGATACAGCAATGTTTGAACAATGTCCTGCTATACGTTCGTAGGTTATAAGCAAGTCTGAAAGAATAAAGCCAAGTTCAACAGTACATCCGCCCTCGCGAAGTCTTTGAATATGGTTGTCTTTGATTTTATACTTAAGCTTGTCTATTACACTGTCAAGAGGTTCAACCTTCTTTGCAAGCTCATAATCATTGTTTATAAAGGCATCAATTGTGATGGTGATAATCTCATTAACAGCCTCGGTGATAACCTTGATATCGTCTGATGCATGCTTTGAGAAAGAAATATTCTTGTCATCCATTTCCTTTGCCGCGTTGGCAATGTTTACAGAGTGGTCAGAGATACGTTCTATATCACCAACTACATGTAAAAGACGATTAACCTCAAGACTGTCTTTTGATGCAAGGTCGCGGGATGCGATTTTTGCAAGGTAAGAACCTGTCTTATCTTCGTATCTGTCGATAACGCCTTCAGTGTCGATTATTTCTTTGTATAAAGCTCTGTCATAGTTGTATAAAACGTCAGTACCTTTTAAAACAGAATCCTTTGTGATGTTTGACATTTCGTACACAAGCTCACGGCACTTTTCAACGGCGAATGATGGCATAGACAAAAATCTGTCATCAAGAGTTGAGAAGATATCAACTTCTTCATCAGCTTCACCAGGTTTGGTTTTAATAGTCTTTTTAGTGAGCCATTCAATCTGCTTTGTAAACGGTATAAGTATAAATGTTGATAATATATTAAAGAGTGTGTGTACTATGGCAATAGAAAGTATAGTTACATTCTGGTCCATAATAGGAAAATCAAGCACTGCATCCAATACGTAAAAGGCAACAGAAACAACTACAACACCGATAATCTTAATATATACAGCGGCTGCTGCAACTCTTTTTGATGATGTGTTACCTGTAATAGCAGATAAAACAGGAGTAATAGTTGTACCGATATTCTGACCTAATATAATAGGAATAGCAACAGAGTAAGGGATTGCACAGGTAAGTGATAGTGCCTGCAAAATACCAACTGATGCAGATGATGACTGAAGTATCACAGTGATAATTGTACCTATTAAAATAGCCATTATTGGATTTGAGAACTTAATAAGTATATCGCTGAATGCTTCTGCATCCAATGAACTCATCATATCCATACCGAAGATAATTAATGAAAAGCCTATCAAAATAGAACCGATGTTCTTTCTTCTGTCGCTTGATGATGCCATAATCATAATAACGCCGATAAGAGCAAGAACAGGTGTAAATGAATCAGGCTTTAAAAGCTTTAAGAAGATACTGCTGTCACCTTCAATACCTGTCAAACTTAATATCCAGGCGGTAACAGTTGTACCGATGTTGGCACCCATAAGAATGCTGATAGTCTGTGAAAGCTTCATTATACCAGAGTTTACAAAACCAACAAGCATAACGCTTGTAGCAGAAGATGACTGGATAATAGCTGTAACAACAAGACCTAACAAAAAGCCTCTTGTCTTGGTTGAAGTAAGACTTGCTAAAAAGGATTCAAGCTTACTGCCTGCAAGCTTCTTTAAAGAGTCCCCCATCATATCCATACCATAGAGGAAGATGGCAAGTCCGCCTATTAATGTAAGTATTGAAAAAATGTCCATTAAAGCACCTCCGAATAAAGTGTTATATTTCAAATTACTCCATTGTTTATTATAATCCAAAATACATAAAAAAGCAAGAAATTTTTACAAGAAAAAACATCCCCTTTGAATAAGAGGATGTTTACTTATATGATACTAATATTACTCAAAAATAAGAATATAATCGGTGCCACAAGTATTATGCTGTCGCATCTGTCAAGCATACCGCCGTGTCCGGGGAAAAGGTTTCCGTAATCCTTTATATCATATTCGCGTTTTATATATGATGCAACCAAATCACCTATCTGGGATACGACTGAAACCATAAGTCCAAGGACAAAGATAAGGATAATGTTTATACTCTTTCCATCTAAAGCCTGTGTGAAGAAGGAGTTTACAATGATGCCATAAAGAACAAAGGATAGACCTCCGCCAAGGACACCGCCAATTGCTCCTTCAATAGTCTTTTTGGGGCTTATGGAAGGACAAAGCTTATGCTTTCCTAAAAATGTGCCTGCAAAGTACGCGGCACTGTCTGTCATAAAGGCACCTAAAAATACAAGCCATACATAAATGCTTCCAAAATCAAGAGTACGGATGTATATAATATGTGACATAAAGTATGGAATATATACAAGACCGAAAATAAGCTTGCAGATGTCCATTGCCTTAATGCTTCCCTTGCTTGAAAGCATTGTCACAAAAAGTATAAGCATATATGCATACACAAGGATTAAAGATACAGATGCAGTAAAAACTGAACCTAAAGAAATAACAAGTGATGCAACATATCCCAAAATACATAAAATCTTTTTGTCACAAATTCCCACAGCCTTAAAATATTCATACAAGGCAACTAAAGATGCAGCTGTCACCAACACAGAAATAACAGGGGTCGGTGATAAAAGCATAAGTATAATAAGGGGAACGCCGATTAAGGCAGTAAGTACCCGGGTTTTAAGAGATGCATTCATAACTACATCCCCTTTCTACACACCACCATAGCGGCGGTTTCTTTTCTGATAGTCTATTATAGCGGCCTCCATATCCTTTTCAGAAAAATCAGGCCAGCAAATATCACTGTACCAGAATTCAGCATATGCGGCTTGCCACAGGAGAAAGTTAGACAATCTCTGCTCACCGCTGGGGCGGATAATCAAGTCAACCTCAGGCAAACCCTTTGTGTCAAGATATGAAGAGAATTTCTCTTCATCAATGGAGTCTGCATTAAGGTTGCCTTCTGTCACATCCTTGCAAATAGCTTTTGTAGCACGGACAATCTCATCTCTTCCGCCATAGTTAAGTGCAATGTTAAACACAATTCTGTCACCGTCTTTGGTAACGTCAATTGCGTGATTAATCGCATCCTGAAGTTTTGGAGAAAGCTTTGAAATATCACCGCTTATTAAGAACTTTGTTTTGTCATTCTTAAACTTTTCTTCAACCTGAACAAGATATTCATACAAAAGATCCATCAAGGCGTCAACCTCTTCCTGAGGTCGGCTCCAGTTTTCAGTTGAAAAAGCGTAAGCGGTAATAGCCTTTACCCCAAGCTCTGCACAATAGTCTGTAATAGTTTCTATTGTTTTGGCACCCTGACGGTGACCTGCTTTACGAGGGAGACCCATGTTTTTTGCCCAACGGCCGTTTCCGTCCATAATAATCCCTATATGTTCAGGGATGCGTGACATATCAAGGACATCCTGAGTTTCCTTTTTCTTCTTAAAAAACATAATATACCCCACTTAATGCTGACAGGATTTTATACTTCCATAATTTCCTTTTCTTTGTCAGCTGTGATGCTGTCAATTTCTTTAACGAACTTATCAGTAAGCTTCTGAATTTTGTCTTCAATGCCCTTTAAGTCATCTTCTGTGATTTCGTTATTCTTTTTCTGCTTCTTGTAATCTTCAAGAGAATCACGTCGGATGTTTCTTACAGCAACCTTTGCTTCTTCACCGCGCTTTGAAATACCCTTGCAGAGTTCCTTTCTGCGCTCCTCTGTAAGAGGAGGGAAGTTTAAGCGGATAGACGTTCCGTCATTGTTAGGTGTAAGACCTAAATCAGATGCAAGAATTGCCTTTTCGATTTCCTTTAAAACAGATGCGTCCCATGGCTGAATAACAAGTGATCTTGCCTCTGGAACTGAAATAGTACCAACCTGTGCAAGAGGTGTTGCTACACCATAATATTCAACAGTGATTTTATCAAGAATAGCAGGGTTGGCACGACCTGCACGGATTGACGCAAAGTCGTTAACCAAAGAGTCTATTGCTTTGTTCATTTTTGTTTCTGTGTTTTGCATAATTTATACCTAGCCTTTCTGTTTGTGTAACTTATTTTGTAACTAAAGTTCCGATATCTTCGCCCATAACGGCACGTTTGATATTTTCAGGGTCGTCAAGACCGAATACAACAAGAGGAATGTTATTGTCCATACAAAGAGATGTTGCAGTAGAGTCCATAACAGCAAGTTCTTTGCTTAAAACTTCCATAAATGAAAGCTTGTCAAACTTTTTAGCATCAGGGTTTATGTGTGGGTCACTGTCATATACACCGTCAACCTTTTTAGCAAGAAGAATAACTTCTGCATCAACTTCTGCCGCACGAAGAGCAGCTGCTGTGTCAGTTGAGAAGAATGGGTTACCTGTACCGCAGGCAAAGATAACAACCCTTCCCTTTTTAAGGTGAGATGCCGCCTTTAAACGAATATAAGGTTCAGCAATCTGACGCATTTCAATAGCGGTCTGAACGCGACACTCAACACCTAACTGTTCAAGAGCGTCAAGCATTGCAAGGGAGTTGATAACGGTTGCAAGCATACCCATATGGTCTGCACGTGAACGGTCCATACCTTCACCGCTGCGTCCTCTCCAGAAGTTACCGCCGCCTACTACAATTGAGATTTCAACACCCATATCGTAGCAGTCTTTGATTTTGCTTGCGACTTCATCAATGGTTTTCTGGTCAAGACCAAAACCTTTGTCGCCAGCTAAAGCTTCACCGCTTATTTTAAGCATAATTCTTTTGTACTTTGGATTCATAAAATTCCTCTCCTTTTATATAAAACAATCAATATTCATATTTTACTGATTATTACCAGTCGAAGTGTTTGCAGAAGTTCTTGAAGAACTGCCTGATGTGTTTGACGAACTGCCAGATGATGTACTTGAAGAACTACTTGTTGATGTGCTTGATGAAGAAGTTGATGAACTGTTAGAAGAAGTTGATTTGCTTCCGTTTTTAAGGATTTCGTTTTCTTCTTTAAGACGTTTGTTTTCTTCCTCAAGCTGTGATGCTGATATTTTAAGTCGGTCAGTTTCAGCATCCATTTCGCTCTGACTTCGCTTAATTTCCTTCGGAAGCATAATTGCCTTAAAGGATAAGCCAAAAGCAGCTAAAAATACACCTAATGAAACAAACAGAATACCAAAGATGGCAAGAACCTTTCTGCTGCCTGATGTCTTCTGTGTTTCTTCGATTTGAGGTTTTGACATATGTTAACCTTCCTCTCGTTTAGTTATATTAGAAATAGTATATCACAGGAAAAGCTTTTTTTCAAGATAAATTTTAGTGGTGATTTTTATTGCGCAATGTCTTGTGTTTGCGCGCTTTTTTGACATTTTTGTATATGCCCGCAGCAAACAGAAATACAAAGGCTATGACAACAGCTGAAATAATAATGATTATAGCTTTTGTAAATGGGTTTTCCCACAGGAAGGTTCCAACAGCCATAACAGGCCAGAAGAAGCTTCGTTCAACTGATGTGGATGCAAGAAGGTCACAGGACGCAAGCTCCTGACCCTTGTACATAACAGAAACCGTTCCCACCTTGTCGTCTGCCTTTACAGGTGCAACAACATAATCAGGAATGTTTGGCTTAAATTCCAATGCTTCAAGGTCTGCATCCTTTGGAACAATAACGGTTGCATCAGCAGCTGCTGAAAGAGCAATACTGTCGGTTCCCTTGCCCTGTCTTACTTTGATTTCGCATATCATAGAGCCTTTTCTTACAGGGGTGTTAAAGGTGTGAGCTTCAAATGCCCAGTCAAACATCTGTATGCTGTCCTTGTGTGAGTCGGTGACAGTCTTTCCACCAAAAAGAACACCGATAAACTCCATTCCGTCACGTTTTACGGAAGAAACAAGACAGTTTCCAGCTTTGCCTGTGTAACCTGTCTTTATACCGTTTGCGCCCTTATAAGCATAGTCTAAATATCTCATTGTAGAGAGCAAACCGTTTGTGTTTATGTAATAACGTTCAGGTGATATGTTTGTTGGCGGAATTTTAATATGTGCACAGTCAACAATATCACGGAAGTCAAACTTTTTCATAGCATAAAATGCCATTTTAGCCATATCTGCCGCAGTTGTATAATGGTCATCATCGTGAATACCGTCAGGATTTTCAAAGTGAGTGTCGGCAAGGCCTAACTCGGTTGCTTTCTGATTCATCATATCCACAAACTGTGCCTTACTTCCTGCTATATGAAAAGCAATGGCAGAGGCGGCGTCGTTACCTGATGCAATAAGCATACCCTTTATAAGATTGTGAAGGGACATAACTTCCCCTGCTTTTAGGGCGATGTTACTGCCGTCAATATCGGCATCTGCAAGCATAGCCTCGGTTATCTGCACCATATCATCTTTTGAGGCTTCTCCTCTTTCGATTGCCTCAAAAGCCACAATTGATGTCATAATCTTTGTTGTACTTGCAGGGTACATACGTTTGTCTTCTCTTGCACCGAAGAGAATGTTTCCGCTGTAGGCATCTATTAAAACTGCAGTTTCGTTTTCAGGGATTACAGGCTTTTGACCTTCCTTGCGGACAACAGTTTCTTCTTCGTCCTCTTTATCACTTTCTTTTTTATCTTTTTTATCTGTCTTTTTTTCGTCTTCTTTTTTATCAGTTGTATCAGATATTGATGTGATTTCGTCATCTACTGCAACAACAACCTGACACAAAAGAATTGAAAATGAAAGAATAAGGGTTAAAAGCAAATAAGTAAATTTATTTTTCATTGTCTTTTCCTCCCATTCTTTCAAGCCTTTCTCTTTCTGCCTGTGACATACGAAGATAAGTAGGTTTTAAGTCGGAATAGCTTACAGTTTCGCCTTTAAGCATTTTTTCATAGCCGAGTTCAGCAACAGATGATGCTAAATTCATACGAAGTGTTCGGCTTGCAAAGATAGCCTTATCCCCTAAGGCAGACTTTATCTCATCTCCATATGCACCTATGCCATCACCAACAAAAATGATATTTTTGTCGCTTGATTTTAACTCATCTATAAGCTCTTCTACAGAAACCGCTCTGTCCTCTGTAAGACGTTCGCTGTTTAAAAATGTTGCAGTGTAAACCTGATTTCGTCTTGCATCGAGGAGTGGGCAGATTATTCCGTCAAAGGGTGCAACATTAAAAGCCAATGCCTCTAAAGTTGAAACAGGAATACAAGGCTTGTTAAAAGGGTGTGCCAAAGCCTTTATAGTAGCAACACCTATCCTCACCCCTGTGAAAGAGCCTGGACCAACTGCCACAGCAAAACCGTCAATATCGTTTATTGAAAGTTCTGTCTGCTTCAGCATAAAGTCAATCATTGGCATTATGCTCTGGGAGTGTGTTTTGTTGTTATTCTGGACCACCTGTGCCACAAGTCTGTCATCGGTTATAACGGCAGATGTTGCCGCCATACAACAGGTGTCTATTCCTAATATATGCATCTGTGTATCATCCTTTATAAAATAGTAATCTCTCTTGCAGTTTCGCCCATATCCCCAAGCTTTTTAAACTCAATGCGGACAGTATCATCAGGTAAAACAGCAGATATATTGTCTGCCCATTCAATAAGGCAAACTCCGTCACCGAAAAAGTAGTCATCCATCCAGTCACACTGTGAGGGGTCAGGGTTTTCAAGTCTGTAAACGTCAAAGTGGTAGATTGGGAAGTCCCCAGCATATTCATTTACCAATGTATATGTAGGGCTTGAAACTTCCAAAGGGTCGCCAAAGTATGACATAACACCCTTTACAAAAGCTGTTTTTCCGCAACCTAAATCACCCACAAGAGCCACAATAGATCCGGGGGTGAGGGTTTCTGCAAATTCCCTGCCAATATTTTGAGTTTCGTTTTCGCTGTTTGTTATATACTTTTTCAAAAATAAATCCTCACATTTTTATAATTTATCATACTTACTTATATTATATATTTTAGAAGAAACAAAGTCAATATAAGAAATAGAATATAGGAAAAAATATAGTTGGGGGTATTGACGCATTTTGTATATTTATGTCTTAAAATGAATGACGAAGTCTGTTGATTTTTACCTGTGTATATGCTAAAATCAAGATGAGGTGGTAAAATATGAGAAAAATAACAAAAAAATACGTAGTAATTGGATTGATTATTCTGCTTGTTTGTGCATCTGTATATGTTGTTGCATCTACTTTTATCACAAACAATGGCGAGGAAGCACTCACCGAAACACAAATTGAAGATAGGGAGAGAAAAGAAAAAATTGACGAGGTAATCAATGTTGAAAATGTTGATGAAATGTCAAAATATGAGACCTTTTTATTGGCAATAGAGGGAATTGTTGATAGCCCTGTTGAATTTAATTTAATTGTATATAACTATGAATATCTTAAGGTGGCATATAATCTGTCTGATGAAGAAATGGATTATTTGTACCAGTTAGTTATTGACGGAAAAAATCCAAAAGATATTGTTAGTATATGCTATTTTTGGTTTGATACTAACGAAGATATAACAATTATTGAGGATATCTATGACGTAAAATGGCGTTATAAAACAGAAACCTGGATTGAGAACGCATTTAATTATGTAACAGAAAATAAATGCGGAGTTTTGGAAACAGAAGATGTGAACGAATACATAAGAAAAGGCTTAACTGAAGCTGATATTGTAAGCGCAAACATTTTATGCAGAAAAGGAGTATTGACAATTCAGGAAATATTAGATATGAGGCTTAAAGGGGCAAGTTTTGCGGAAATTTCTGCTGTTACAAATAAAGTTCCCGTTGAAAGCTTACCATCAGAAATTATAGCACAGGATAAGGTTCAGGTTTATGATATCAAAGATGAGGACAAGGCTTTAAATGAAATGAAAGGCAATGATATTATAATGGCTGAAGAGTTAAGCAGACTTACAAAGGAACCGATTTCTACATATTATGAAATGATTGCTGATGGGGAAGACATTGAAGAAATATTAGATAGAAGAGAAGAAGAGATATCTGAGCAAATTGAAGAGGATTTGCGCAATAGAAATATTTACAAGGAAACAACAAGAGAAGAGAGACAGGAATATATAGAAAGGAGAAAACGTAATGAACAAAATTAAATCTTTATCGAAAATAATCAAAAGTTTTATTTTTGTAATAGGAATAATGGTGTTTGCTTCTTTATCGGTAGAAGCTGCCACAACAGATGCCTTGCTCGATAATCGTATTAAAAACTCTCTTTTAGCGCAATCGGGCGTTTCTTTTGACACTCCTTTCGTTTTGCCCGAGGGCAATGTAGATACATCTACAGGCGCAGTGGTTGTTAGAGAAAAGGATTTGTCCTTGCCGGGCAAAAATGGGTTTGATTTAAATATTTACAGAGAATATAGCAGTTTTGATTCAGGCTATGGCTTTGAGTATGTAAAGGATGACTATATAGATTATTATGAATATAGGCTAGGTGTGCCATATAATTATGTTGACAGTAAAGGGAGAGAAAAAATAATATATGTTGCATACCCTGATGAAAGTTATATCCAGGAAACAGTATGGTCCAATTTAAGAGATATAGAAGATTATAAAACCGATAATGAATCAAATGTGGATTATATAAATTATACTCAGCTTGAAAGCTCAGGGGAAATAGAGTTAACGTGGAACAAAGATGTTGCACCTGAACAAATTTACCAAAAGAGAAAAAATTATTTATATCCACATCGTAAAAATAATGCTGACATT
>JAZLCI010000099.1:0-30735 GCA_045614085.1 Clostridia bacterium | reverse complement strand
TTCACTCATACCATACTTTGTAACCATTGCCTTTGCAAGGTTTGTAGCACGTTCTATATCATTGGATGCCCCTGTGCTGATATCAGAGAGAGCCAACTGCTCTGCAACACGTCCCCCAAGGAGAGAAACGATTTCTTCAAGCATTTCAGTTTTTGAGCTGAAGAATGAATCTTCCTTTGGAAGAGATAAAGTGTATCCGCCTGCTCTTCCGCGAGGAATAATAGAAACCTGATGAACTCTGTCCTGGGTTGGAAGCATCTTTGAAACAACGGCATGGCCTGCTTCGTGGTATGCAGTAAGCTTACGTTCGTTTTCAGTAACCTTACGTGACTTCTTTTCAGGGCCTGCGATAACTTTCATAATTGCATCTTCAAGGTTCTTCATTGAAATGGTTTCTTCACCGTTTCTTGCGGAGATAAGAGCCGCCTCGTTCATAAGGTTTTCAAGGTCTGCGCCTGAAAAACCGATTGTTGTCTTTGCAATAACAGACAAGTCAACATCTTCAGAGAGTGGCTTTCCTTTTGCGTGTACATTAAGTACAGCTTCACGTCCAATAACGTCAGGTGCGTCAACAACAACCTGTCTGTCAAATCTGCCCGGACGTAAGAGAGCAGGGTCTAAAATGTCAGGTCTGTTTGTTGCGGCAATAATGATAACACCTTCGTTTTCGCCAAAACCGTCCATTTCAACAAGAAGCTGGTTCAAGGTCTGTTCTCTTTCGTCGTGTCCGCCCCCAAGACCTGCGCCTCTGTGACGGCCAACGGCGTCAATTTCGTCTATAAAGATAATACATGGTGAATTCTTCTTTGCTGTTTCAAACAAGTCTCTTACACGTGATGCACCAACACCAACGAACATTTCAACAAAGTCAGAACCGGAGATAGAGAAGAAAGGAACACCTGCTTCCCCTGCAACTGCTTTTGCAAGCAATGTCTTACCTGTTCCCGGAGGGCCGACAAGTAAAACACCCTTAGGGATTCTTGCACCAAGCTTCATAAATCTGTCAGGAGTCTTTAAAAACTCAACAATCTCCTGAAGTTCAGCCTTTTCTTCGTCTGCGCCTGCAACGTCTTCAAAGGTCTTTTTTGTCTTTCCGTCAAGGGTAACTTTAGCCTTGCTTTTACCAAAGTTCATAGCGCCTCTGCCGCCGCCACCATTTGCCTGACGCATGATAACAAACCAGAAGATACCAAATACAATCAAAAGACCAAGTGTTGGAAGAATGGTAAGCCACCATGGTGGACTGTAGGGAAGAGGAGTTTCAACCTTAAGCTTTCCCTCGCTAATCTGATCCTGCATTGCGGGACCTACATCATCTTTTAATACATAGTAGCTTGGAACCTCAACATTTATAACTGAACCGTCTTTTTTAAGGGTAGCAGTAGCAATGTTATCAACAACGGATATCTCACTTACTTCGCCCTGCTGAATTTTAATAATCAGGTCAGAATAAACTTCGTTATTTGCTTCTTCGGGAGAAGAAACAAAGGTGAATATTCCAATTATGATTGCAAACATTATCAGGTAAAACCCGATACCTTTTATTGTTTTCTTCACTTTATATCCTCCTATACTGAATTCCGTGTCTGTATAATTCAGAAATTTTCTATAATTTGGTAATTATATCATGTAATTATATCACAGTATTAACCAAAAAACAAGAGATAAGACACAACTTTTAACATAATGTTAATATATAGAAGCGAATTTACGTTTATAGTATATGCGAAGAGGAAAGATTTATTTGTTAGGTACATAATATTTGTGATTTTTGATTGCAGTGAAAATATTGATTTAAAGAATTGTAATTTGAATTATATGCTGATTAAATGATATCAAGGTTTATGACTTTAATTTGTTGTATGTAAATATAAAGAGAAAGTTTCCTCTATAGGAAAAATAAAATGAGATTTTGCAAAATAAAAATATTGATGTTTTTCCGATAATATGTTATACTATATACAGATAAACATTAAGGAGTTTGTTTGTATGAAGTATTTATCAGTTACAGAAGTAGCGAAAAAATGGAATTTAACAGACCGAAGTGTCAGAAAGTATTGTCAAGATGGTAAAATTCCCGGGGCATTTTTAACGGGCAAAACATGGAACATTCCTGAAGACAGCGAAAAGCCGAAACGGGCAAAAAGAAAATCAAGCAAGCCGCAAACGCTTCTTGATATATTAAAAGAGCAAAAGAACAGCAAGCTTTCAGGCGGAATCTATCATCGCGTACAAATTGATTTGACATATAATTCAAATCATATTGAGGGTAGCCGTCTCACCCACGACCAGACGAGATATATTTTTGAAACCAATACCATCGGCATAACGGATGAAAGTGTGAATGTGGATGACATTGTAGAAACCACAAATCATTTCAGATGCATCGACTCTGTTATTGATAATGCTAAATATGAGCTTTCTGAAAAATTCATAAAAGAACTGCACCTCATATTAAAAAGCGGCACAGGGGACAGCAGAAAAGATTGGTTCAAGGTTGGTGACTATAAAAAACTTCCTAACGAAGTCGGTGGAATGGAAACTGTTCTCCCTGAAAATGTTCATACCGAAATCAGAAAGCTTTTGGATGCGTATAATTCAAAAAAACAAGTTGCGTTGGATGATATTATTGATTTCCACGTTCAATTTGAACGCATACACCCTTTTCAGGACGGCAATGGGCGTGTGGGCAGACTCGTTATGTTTAAAGAGTGCCTTAAACATAACATCACGCCATTTATAATCGATGAGCAACATAAATTGTTTTATTACAGAGGCTTAAAAGAATGGAATAACGAAAAAGGATTTTTGCGTGATACAATCCTTTCCTGTCAGGATAAGTTTTATGAAATACTTAAATACTTCAGACTTGATAATATATCAGAAAGTAAAAAATAGCAGAGAAAAATTTATAAAATATATTTCCTGTTTCTATTGAAACTGATTATATTTTGTGCTATAATAAATTTGTATAAGTATACATCAACGTACAGTGATGTAGTAAAGTAAATGTACAGCAGAGACAAACCCGCTTTGCAGAATAGGTATTAAAGTTATTAATGAAAGATATGCCAAAGCGGTTAAATAAAGGAGAATGATAAATTATGAAATTAGGTATAGTTGGTTTGCCAAATGTGGGCAAGAGTACACTTTTTAACGCGATAACACAGGCAGGAGCGGAATCTGCAAACTATCCTTTCTGTACAATAGAGCCAAACGTGGGTACGGTTATTGTGCCTGACTATCGTATAGACAAGCTTGTTGAGATGTACTCACCCGATAAGACCACGTACGCCGTTATTGAATTCGTTGATATTGCAGGGCTTGTTAAGGGTGCCAGCAAGGGTGAAGGCCTTGGAAACAAGTTCCTGTCAAACATCCGTGAGGTAGATGCAATCGTTCACGTGGTACGTGCTTTTAATGACGATAACATTGTTCACGTAGAAGGTTCAGTTGACCCTGTAAGAGATATTGAAACTATAAACTTAGAGCTTATTATGTCAGACATTGAAATTCTTGACAGAAGAATTGACAAGTCTAAAAAGGCTTTAAAGGGCGGAGATAAAAAGCCCCTTAAGGAGCTTGAGTTCTTTGAAAGACTCCGCGAGGTTTTAGAGAGCGGAAAGTGTGCAAGAACAATGGATATCACCGATGATGAAATGGAGTTGCTCTCTGACGTTTCGTTGCTTACATTAAAGCCTGTTATCTACGCGGCAAACGTGTCGGAAGATGACTATGCTGTACCGGAAGATGAAAACGAATACGTTAAAAAGATAAAAGAGTTTGCACAGACAGAAAAATCAGAGGTTATGGTAATCTCTGCAAGAATAGAAGAAGAAATATCAGAACTTGAAAAGGACGAAAAGGCAGCATTTTTAGAAGAACTTGGTGCAACTGAATCAGGTCTTGACAAGCTTATTAAAGCAAGCTACAAGCTTTTGGGACTTATCAGTTATTTAACAGCAGGCAAGCCTGAGGTAAGAGCCTGGACAATAAAGGAAGGCACAAAGGCACCACAGGCGGCAGGAAAGATACATACTGACTTTGAACGTGGTTTTATCCGTGCAGAAGTTGTTGCATATAATGATCTTATAGAGTGTGGCTCTATGACAGCGGCAAAGGAAAAGGGTATTGTCCGTTCGGAAGGTAAAGAGTATGTTATGAAGGACGGAGATATCGTTCTTTTCAGATTTAATGTCTAAAATATTTTAAAAAAGAGAGGTAGAGAGTTATGGAATTTAATGGTAAGGAAATTTTGGCAAATGTAAAAAATGCAGTAAATGACACTGCGCAGACAGTTGCAAAAAAGTCCGGAGAAATCTGGGATGCTTCTAAAACAAAGTATGCGATTTTTGATCTGAATAATGACATAAAGAAGCTCTATTACGAAATAGGAAAGCTCACATATCTGTCTGTTGAAAAGGAAGAAGACCACACAGACAGTATCAGAATGAAGTGCGAAATTGTAAGCGCAAAGCTTGCAAGAATAGAGGCTCTTAAGAACAATGGCGGAAAAGGGGATTTTAAGTGCCCTGTCTGCGGAAAGCCTTCTGACAGCACAATGAGTTTTTGCCCATCATGCGGTGCAGATATGACCGTTGATGTTGAGGGCGAAGTTGAAGAGGTTTAGTTTTTATGATATTGGTTTTATCAGACGGTGGAAAGAAAATCCCTGAGATAGAAAAACAACTCAAGTTGCATAATGATAAATACGTCTTTATGTTTTCGGATTTTATAGCGGCGTCCCGTTTTGGAAAGGGTAACGTTATAATAGTAAAGCCTTTAAAAAGAGAGATAGAAAGGGCATATAAGGAAAACAAGATAGATGCTGTTATTGATGCAACGGAGAAGCCTGTGTCAAAGCTGTCACAGGCTGCTCTTTCTGCCTGTGGTGATAAGATTAAATATGTCAAGCTTGCTAAATGCAAAGAATATGAAGGAGCGGAAGCGGTTCTTTCATACAAAGACCTTGGGAATAAGGTAAAGACCATAAAGAAAAATACATTGATTTATGGCTCGGCGGCGGTTACAAAGGCAATAGCATCATATGCAGATGAAAAGGAAGACAAGATTTTTGTTACTGTAAGAAAGTCACCTGTGTTTGATGTGGAAAAGGCACTCGAATATTCAATTCCACTTTTGAATGTAAAGGAATTTGAGGAGTTTACCAAAGCTGATGGAATAAAAAAGGCCATAGAAAAATTAGAAATTGGTCAGGTTATATTCACTGAAGAAAGTATAACTGATGAGCTTATTGATGTGGCAAAGGATAAGGGTGTGAAAGTTTATAACACACATTCTGCAGGGATTGAATATCCTTATTGCGTAAATAATATGCGTGATGCATTGATTTTGATACATAGTAACAGATAAGAGGTAATATAAATGAAAATTGCGATTGACGGGCCTGCAGGAGCGGGCAAAAGCACTATATCAAAGGCAGTTGCCAAAAAACTTGGGTTTATTTATATAGACACAGGAGCCATGTACCGTGCGGTAGGGCTTTATGCTTTCCGCAAGGGGATTGATTCTGCCGATAAGGCAGGAGTTGTGTCTGTGCTGGATGAGGTTAATATTACATTATCATATGACGAGAGCGGTCAGCAGATTTTCTTAAATGGTGAGAACGTATCTACAGATATACGTCTTCCTGAAATTTCTGTTGCGGCATCTAATGTGGCTGTTATCCCTGAGGTAAGACTTAAGCTTGTTGAACTTCAGAGAGAGCTTGCTTCAAAAAATGATGTAGTAATGGATGGACGTGATATAGGAACATATGTCCTCCCTGATGCAGAGGTTAAGATTTTCTTAACTGCGTCTCCTGAAGAACGTGCCAACAGACGTTATAAGGAGCTTTTAGAAAAAGGTGTAAAGACAGATTATGAGTCAGTTATGGCAGATATGTTATATCGTGACAAGAATGACTCTGAAAGAGAGTTTGCACCGCTTAAGCCTGCCGATGACAGCATAATTTTTGATAACACCGATATCTCTGCAGAGGAATCAGTTGATAAGTTGTGTGAGATTGTGCTTGAAAGAAAGGCGGCAAAGTAAATGAGCTTTTATAAATTTGCAGTAGGGTTTGTAAGATGCATACTTAAAGTGATGTTTCGTATTGAGGTTTGTGGAGTGGAAAACGTTCCCCTTGATGAAGGCTTTATTATGTGTGCAAATCATAAAAGCATCCTTGATGCACCTGTAATTGGAGTAAGTGTTCCGGTTGAGTTCAGCTTTATGGCAAAGGAAGAAGTTTTTAAATTCAAAATCTTTGAAAAGCTTTTAAAATCCCTTAATGTTTTTCCTGTTAAACGAGGAAAGGGAGATCTTGGAGCAATAAGAGCTTCTATGAAGGCTCTCCACGATGGCGGACACCTTCTTGTTTTTCCCGAGGGAACAAGATCCCGTAATGAACATATGAACGAAGGCAAAGGTGGAGCTGTATTAATCGCTGTTAAGTCAAAGGTGAATATAATCCCTGTAGGAATAGAGGGTACATATAAGTTATTCTCTAAAATGACAGTCAGAATAGGAAAGCCTATTGACCTGTCAGAAAACTTTGATAAAAAGATTGATACAGAAACAATAACCGATATAGTTGACAACAAGCTTATGCCAACAATATCAGAGCTTGCAAAAGTACCTATGGCGCCAAAAGCGATAAACAGTGGTGAGGAAACAGTATGAAAATAGAAATTGCAGATAAGGCGGGGTTTTGCTTTGGTGTTGCAAGGGCAGTTAAGATTGCTTATGAAAGTGCCGAAAGAAAAGAAAAAACTGTTTGCTACGGAATGCTTATACATAATCAGGATGTAATGGGAGAGCTTTTGGAAAAAGGCGTTTCTGTTATAAATGATACAAAAGATGCAAAAAGTGGCGAAAACGTTATAATAAGAGCCCATGGCATTCCTGAAAAGGAGCAGAAGTTTCTTTTGGGGCAAGGGGCAAATATTATAGACGCCACCTGTCCCTTTGTTAAGAAAATTCACTCTATTGTAAACGAAGCATATGCCAAAGGAAATAATATAGTGATTGTGGGTGACCCTGTTCATCCCGAGGTAAAAGGGATAAACGGCTGGTGTGAAAATTCTGCGAAGGTGATTAATTCCGATGAAGAGGCAGAGAAAATTCAGTTTGAAAATCCCGAAAAACCCCTTACAGTAGTGGCGCAGACCACTATCCGCAAAGATTTTTTTAAAAAAATTTCAAAAACTTTAAAAAAACATTTTACAAATGCGGAAATATTTGATACAATATGTAGTGCGACTGACGAAAGACAAAAAGCGGCAGAAAGTTTAGCCGAAAGAGCTGACCTTATGATTGTTATTGGTGGTAAGGACAGTTCAAACACACGTAAGCTCTATGAGTTATGCTCGGAGCATTGCGAAAACACTTTCTGCGTTGAAAATGCAAAAGAATTAAAAAAATATATAAACAAAGGGAAAATTCCCGAAACAAAAAAATTAGTAGGCATTACCGCGGGGGCGTCTACGCCTGATTCGGTAATCAAGGAGGTATGTTTAACCATGGCGGAAAACAATGAAATGAACTTTGCAGAGGCGTTGGAGGAAACTTTAAAGCCAATCAAGTCAGGAGAGGTAGTTAAGGGTGTCGTTATCGGCGTTACACCTACTGAAGTACGTGTTGATATTGGCAACAAGTATGACGGCATCATTCCTGCTGATGAAATTACAGATGACTCAAACGCAAACATTGCAGAGCTCGTAAAGGTAGGAGAAGAGGTTGAAGTTTTTGTTGTTCACGTTAGCGACAGAGACGGCGTTGTTACACTTTCAAAGAAGAAGATTGATGCTGCAAAAGGCATTGAAGAACTTAAGGTATCATTCGAAAATAACGAGATCTTAACAGGTCGTGTTATTGAGCTGGTTAGAGGCGGCGTTGTTACAATCGTAAAGGGCGTTCGCGTATTTATCCCAGCGTCTGAATGTGCTGAAAGATATATTTCAGATTTAGGAGTATTACTCGGTTCAGAAAAGAACTTCAGAATTATAAAGATGGATGTTGACAGACACGGCAGACAGAGAGTTGTTGGTTCTATCAAGGTTGTTGCTAAGGAAGAAAGCGATAAGGCATCTGCTGCATTCTGGGCAGACGCAGAAGAGGGTAAGTTATATAAGGGTACAATCAAGTCTCTTACATCATTCGGTGCTTTCGTCGATTTAGGCGGTGTTGACGGTCTTATCCACATTTCAGAATTATCAGCTACAAGAATTTCTCACCCATCAGAAGTTGTTAAGGTTGGTGACGAAATTGAAGTTTACATCAAGGAACTCGACAAGGAAAAGAACAGAATTTCTCTTGTTAAGGAACTTAAAGAACAGAAGGCTGCTGCTTTCTGGGAAGATGCAGAAGTTGGCAAGCAGTACACAGGTATCATCAAGTCTCTCACAAAGTTTGGTGTATTTGTTGATATCGGCGGTGTTGACGGTCTTGTTCATATTTCTGAACTTTCATGGCAGAGAATCAAGCACCCATCAGAAGTTGTTAAAGAGGGTGAAGAAATCACTGTTTACATTAAGGAATTAAACAAGGAAACAGGTAAGGTTTCTCTTGGTTACAAGAAGGAAGAAGACAGTCCTTGGGTTAAGGCTACAAGTGATTTGTCTGTTGGCGATGACATCAAGTGTAAGATTGTTCGTATCTTACCATTCGGTGCATTTGCTGAAATCGCTCCTTACGTTGATGGTCTTATCCACATTTCACAGATTTCAAATGAGAGAATCGGCAAGCCATCAGACGTTTTAGCTATCGGCGATGTTGTTGACGCAAAGGTTGTTGAAATCAACAACGAAACAAAGCAGATTGGTCTTTCTATGAAGGCTCTTATGGCTCCTGTTGAAGTTGAAGAAGAAGCTGCTCCTGCTGAAGAAGAAGCTCCTGTTTCATACACAGAAGAAAGCTCATTCACTTTAGGCGATATTCTTGACGCAGACGAAACTGCTACAGAAGAATAATTTTTAAAAGCAAAGGCTGTTTCGCATATAATTAATGTGAAACAGCCTGTTTATCTTTGCGGAGGTTTTAAAATGACAATTCAGGATTTTAAAAATAATATAAAAGGAAAAAAGGTAGGGGTTATCGGCGTTGGCGTAAGTAACCTTCCGTTAGTGCACCTTTTAGCTGAAAGCGGAGCAGAGATTACTGTTTACGACAAGAGGACAAAGGATGGGCTTGAAGATGATTACTATACCTTAAAAAACCTTGGCGTCAATATGATTTTAGGTGAGAGTTATCTCGATAAAATCGAAGACGGTACTGATTATGTCTTTAAAACTCCCGGGGTAAGGGTAGATGTGCCTGCTCTCTCAGATGCAAAGAAAAAGGGTGCAATAATAACATCTGAAATGGAATTGTTTTTTGAGGTATGCCCTGCAAAGATTATTGCCGTTACAGGCAGTGACGGAAAGACTACTACCACAAGTCTTATATACGATATGTTAAAACGTGCAGGATATACCTGCCACTTGGGTGGAAACATTGGTCATCCACTGCTCTGCGATGCAGAGAATATGAAAAATGATGATATGGTTGTAGTTGAGCTTTCAAGCTTTCAGCTTCATACAATGAAGAAAAGCGCAGATATAGCTGTTGTTACAAACGTTACACCTAATCATCTTGACTGGCATACTGATTATGAAGAGTATGCAAATTCAAAAAAGGCTGTCTTTAACTATCAGGGTAAGGACGGCAGAGTTGTCTTAAATTATGATAATGATATAACAAGAGGCTTTGGCGATGGACTTGACAGAGGGGTTTACTTCTCGTCAAAAACTTCTATTGCTGACGGATATCAGCTTAAAGATAATAAAATAGTTAAATGTGAAAATAACAAGGTTGTGCGTGAGGTTTTGGATATAGATACAATTTATATTCCGGGGATGCACAATGTTGAGAATTATATGGCGGCTATTGCCGCAACAGAGGGGCTTGTTTCTGACGAGGTTATAAGAGAAACTGCAACTGAGTTTAAAGGAGTGCCTCACAGAATTGAGTTTGTAAGAGAGCTTAATGGAGTTAAATATTATAACGATTCTATTGCAAGCACCCCTGCAAGAACAACGGCTGGACTTGTTTCATTTGGGGATAAGAGCCTTGTTTTAATCGCAGGCGGATACGATAAGAAGATACCTTTTGATGATTTTGGAAAGGTAATAAACGAAAGAATTAAAAAGCTTGTTTTAGTTGGGGTTACTGCAGAAAAAATCGAAAAAGCGGTTAAGGAAGCTGACAATTACAGTGATTTGCCGATTTACAGATGTACAGAGTTTAAAGAAGCAGTAGAAAAGGCAAGAGAGGTGGCGGAAGACGGAGATATAGTTATCCTATCACCTGCCTGTGCAAGCTTTGACCTGTTTAAAAACTTTGAGGTAAGAGGCGATACATTTAAGGAGATAGTAAAAGCCTTTTAAGAGAGGAAATGATAAAATGGTTTTTATAAAAGGCCTGAATATGATTTTTGAGGTTGTGTATACTGTTTTGGTGTATATTGCCTGTGCTTACAGCCTTTATGTAATAGGAAGAAGAAACAACGTAAAAAATTCGTGGCTTGCTTTTGTTCCTGTTCTGCAATATTATATAATAGGTTCAATATGCGAGGAATATCAGCTGTTAGGTGTCAGAATAAAGCGTCTTGAATGGGTTATGTGCGCATTGGCACTGCTTCAGATTTTGACAAGATTTTCTACAGTTTTTGGTGCAGGGATAATTGGTCTTGGGGCAGGGATTGTAATAGCCCTTGTTATGCATAAGTTCTTTTACTTGTTCTGTCCTGAAAGAGCATTGATTTACGCAATCTTGTGTGGGTTTGGAAGACTGCCTCTTGCTATTATTCTGTATCTGATTAAGGATAAGCCAATGCAGATGTCAGCAGGTGCCTACCATTATCCTTTTGCAAACAAGCCATAGGAGGAAGAAAATATGAAGATAATGATTGCATCTGATATACATGGGTCGGAATACTACTTAAAAAAGCTTTTGGAGAGATATGAAGCAGAAAAATGCGAAAAGCTTTTTCTGCTTGGTGATATTTTATATCACGGGCCAAGAAACGATTTGCCAAAGGAATATAACCCAAAAGGTGTAATTGAGGAGCTTAATAAGTTGTCCGACAAGGTTTTGTCTGTTCGTGGTAATTGCGAAAGCGAAGTTGACCAGATGGTTTTAAGCTTTCCTGTTATGGCAGAATATATGAACGTTTGGATAGACGGGGTGGAAATGTTTTTGATTCATGGACATAACATTCCTGAAAGCATAAAAAGAGGAATAGTAATAAGCGGACATACACATATCCCTGTATGGAATGAGTGTGATGGATATATTCACTTAAATCCAGGTTCAGTTTCTATTCCAAAAGAAAATTCTCGTCATAGTTATATGATATATGAAGATAAAACATTTCTCTGGAAAGATGTCGAAACGGGAGAAGTTTGTAAGGAATTAAAGATTTAAAAAGGAACGGTTTAAAACCGTTCCTTTTTAATGCAGGGGTATATGGGTGGGCTTCTATGCACTTTTTTGACAGAGGGCTGACCACAATTTTTATAAAACAGTGAATGTTTTATGAGCGGGGTCCAGGGGCAGAGCCCCTGCACATTATGACGAAAAATAACAAAGTTATTTTTCATTCCGTCACTACCGTGACTCAATCCCATCTGAAAACATATCACAGGTATGTTTTCTGCGATGTGACGCTTTAAGGGGGTATGGGGGAGAATCGAAACTCCCCCCATGTTTTTGCTACTTTTGTCGCACAAAAGTAGAGATAATAAAAATAATAATTTTTTCAAAAATGAACGGTTTTAAACCATTCTCTACAGTATCGAATAATATTTACGTTTGTGAATCATTTTGCGGACCGTCGGGGACGCCGGTCCCTACAAGGCAATAATGTCTATTTTTTCTTCTTTATTTTTATCCCAATAAATATTTCTCTTATGCCGATAAGCCCTAAAAAGATTCCAAAGAGCCTGCGTAAAAGGCTGTTGTCTAACTTCATCGCAATAAGGGAGCCGACAACTGCCCCTAAAGCACCACAGAGGGCAATTATTACAGCGGTCTTAAATACAACGTTTTTGTTCTTTATATGAACAATAAGAGAAAATATGGCTGTTGGCAGAAAGTACACAAGGTTTATCCCCTGGGCAAGCTTTTGGTCAATTCCGTTTAAAAGAATCAGGGCAGGGATTAAAATTGCACCGCCGCCTATACCCATCCCACTTATTATTCCGCTTAAAATTCCTATAATAACTGACATATTCTACCTCAAAATATCATTTTAAATGATGTAATTAATATAACCGAACCGAAAATTATCTTAAGCCATTTGACAGAGATTTTGTCTAAAACCTTTGCACCAACCATTCCGCCTACGCATCCGCCTATTGTGACAGGAAGCCAAAGTCCAAAATCAAAATATCCGTTTCTGATATAGAAAAATGAGCTTATGGCAGACATAACAAGGATAATTAATATAGCAGTTGCGTGAGCTTTTTTCTGTTCAATATCCAAAAACTTAACCATTGCAGGAACAACAATGCTTCCGCCCCCTGCACCGAAAAGACCGTTTAAAAGTCCGCTGATTAAACCTATTATAATATGTCTGTTATACTTCTTTATAAATTTCATATTTTCACCCAAAACAAAAGACTAACGTTACCGTTAGTCTTTGTTATTTATTGGGTTTTATACATTAAATACTGATTTTGAATGAGAATTCAATTTCCTTTTCGTCATATACTGTGTGGCCTGCCCATTCCCGGATACAGCCGCCAATTGTTTTTGGATACTTATAGAATATATCCCAGTAATCCTTTAAGTCACCAGGGCCTGCGCCTAAACAGTGAGCGTATTCACACTGGAATACAGGGCGCATATCGTCGTCTTCTGCAAGCTCAACCATAGTCTGATAGCTTGCATACATATAGCTTCTCATATCAAGGCTTTTTGTCTGCATCAAGGAGCAAAAACTCATTCTCGCCTTTGTATTTGATAGTTTTATCGTCAGAATAAATTTCGATATCCTTTACGTGGTCTGAATCTCTTGATAAAAGATAGACGTCACAGAAGATGCCTGAAAAACGGAAGCAGTCCTGATCTTCTAAGTAACTGCTAACACACCATTTTCTGACCTTTGCACAAATTGTGTTCTTGCCTTCCTTAAGATAATCAGTAAGCTCAAATTCAGCAGCATTGTGGGAGCCCGTACTAAAGCCTACGTACTTATCGTCTATAAAAAGCTCAACATAGGAAGAAACACCCTCGAACATAATATATGTACGTCTTCCTCTAAAACCTTCAGGAAAAGTAAAAGTTCTCTCATATATACCCATAGGGTTGTTAAATCCTCATACATTCTTACGTTTTTCATAACAATCTCCATTCTGCCAAAAATCGGCATTTATATAAGTTTATTGGATGCTTGAATTATATTATTATAATAGAAGAAAAAGAATAAAAATTCTTATCCGCTTTTATTATTTATATGAAAATATTTACATAAAATATTTAATTTGGAATTAAATATGTGTGCAGTTACACAAATGTTAACACTTTGTTAATAATCCTTCAAACCCTTGTAGTTCAAGGGGAAATATATGGTTTGCATACTGAAAAATGCCGTAAAAATAGCTGAAATATGCCAAAAAGGTTGACTTTTTTATAAATCCGTTGTATAATGTACGAGTATAGGGTACAATACGCAGTTAATATGTGCCTTAAATTTGTGAGAGGAGAGATGAAGAAAAAAGAAACGTATTTTAAAAATTTGGAGGTTATTATTTTGATTTGTATTAAAAGTAAGATAGGAAGAATACTTGCTCTTATTTGTACTATTATTATAGCATTTGCAGTAGTTGAAGCACCTGCTTTTGCAGATGAAGAGCCTATTGATTTTGGACAGTTTTATGGGGTAGTTGATACTGATGTGCTTAATGTCAGAGCTTATGCAGACCCTGAAGCACCTGTTGTTGCAGAGGTTTCTAAATATGCATACGTAAAGATTAACTGGGTTGAACCTGACTGGGTATGTGTTGCATATAACAATGATGGCCTTATGGGTTATGTATCATCTGATTATATCAATATATTCGAAGGTGAGATGCCTGTATATTCAGGGGCAGGTCAGGCGGCTGTTAATGTTGCGGCACAGTTTTTAGGTGTTCCTTATGTATGGGGCGGTACATCTCCGTCAGGATTTGACTGTTCAGGTCTTATGCAGTACGTGTATAAGCAGTTAGGTTATACAATTAACCGTGTTGCAGAAGATCAGATGAAGAACGGTGTTCCTGTTTCAAGGGAAAATCTTCAGCCTGGTGACTTAGTTGGTTTCTACAGCAGTCCTGGTGGCGGCTATATCGGACATATCGGTATGTATGTTGGTAACGGAATTATGATTCACGCACCTCATACAGGTGATGTTGTCAGATACGCAGAAATCGACAGCGGCTATTACTATGAAAGATTTGCCGGTGGCAGAAGAATTATCTATTAATTAAAATTAAAATCCAAAAACCACAAGCGTATTCGCTTGTGGTTTTTTTGTGTGTCAAAATTATATAAATTACCAAATTTTTTATAATTTTTTGGTAATTTATCACATTTGAAAGAAAATTGTAAAAAAAAATTAAAAAAAATTCAAAAAAACACTTGCGTTTTTCTTATAAATGTATTAAAATAAATAAAAAGTGGAGCGAAATGGAGCGAAATGTATCAAAGTGGGTTAAAAATGACCCAATTTTGATGCTTGTGACGATAAATCCTTTTTGCTCATATTGTCATTGATAAAAAGGAAAGGATGCGGCAAAATGCTTGTCGGTAAGTATGAACAAACCATAGATGCAAAAGGCAGAGTTAATATCCCTGCTAAGTTCAGGGCAGATTTAGGCGAAAGCTTTGTTGTCGCTTTCGGTCCTGTGTTTGGCGAAAACTGTGCCAATGTATATCCAAAGGAACAGTGGTATGCTTTTATGGAAAGGGTTTCGCAGATAGATGTTGAAGACAGAGCTATGATTATGAGATTTATTCAGGATAACGCTTCTGAATGTACTCTGGACACCCAGGGCAGAGCGGTTATCCCGGGGGATATCAGAGCTGCTGCCGGACTTACAAAGGATATCGTTGTTGTTGGTGAGCATACAAAGGTTGAAATCTGGAGCCTTGATAAATGGAAGGAATATTCAAATGATGCCTTTGATATGGATAAGATTTCATCAATAATGAAGAATATTGGCATATAGGGGGGCTTTCCTATGGAATTTAAGCATATATCTGTTCTTTTAGACGAAAGTATAGAGGGGCTTAATATAAATCCTGATGGAGTATATGCTGACGGAACTTTAGGCGGGGGAGGTCATTCTTCTCTTATATGTTCAAAGCTTTCTGAAAAAGGAAGACTTATAGGAATTGACCGTGACGAAGATGCTTTATGTGCGGCAGGGGAAAGGCTTTCAGGATACAAGTGCAACATAAGCTTTTGTCATAACAACTTCTTTAATATAAAAGAAGTGTTAAATAATCTTGGTGTAGATGCCCTTGATGGTGCAATTTTGGATTTAGGTGTGTCTTCTTATCAGTTAGATACAGCGGAGAGAGGTTTTAGTTATAACTCTGATGCACGTCTTGATATGAGAATGGACAAGTCATCGCCTTTTGATGCATATACCCTTGTCAATACATATGAAGAGAAGCGTCTCGCTGATATAATATTTAAGTATGGCGAGGAAAGACACGCAAGACGAGTAGCAAAGGCTATATGCGAAAAGCGAGAGAGCAAGCCCATAGAAACAACCTTTGAGTTATCAGAGATAATCAAACAAGCCTTTCCTGTAAGTGACAGGTTTGGGGACAAGCATCCTGCGAAGAGAACTTTTCAGGCCATCCGCATAGAGGTAAACGGAGAGCTTGAGGGATTGGAAGATGCAGTTCGCGATTTTGTAGACTCTTTAAAAAAGGGCGGACGACTTGCCATAATAACCTTTCATTCTTTGGAGGACAGAATTGTAAAGAATGTCTTTTCAGACCTTACCAAAGGATGTACATGTCCAAAGGATTTCCCTGTTTGCGTGTGCGGAGGGAAGCCTGTTGTGAAGTTAATAAACAGAAAGCCTGTTATAGCAGGAGAGGAAGAGCTTAAAAATAATTTCAGAGCTCACAGTGCAAAGCTTAGAATAGTAGAAAAGCTTTAAAATATAAAAGAAAGGATGAATGACTGTGCCAACACCAACAAAATACAGAAGCAACAGCAGTTTATATGGTAATCGCAGTGAGTATGGCAGACTATATTCAGGAACAGGCACAGTGTATGATATTCCTGTAGAATATCCAAAACGTCATTCTATCCCTCTTGATATACCAAAAAAGGAAGAACCTGTTAAAAAGACACGTAAGACGGTTAAAATAAACCAAAAGAGATTTGCAAGATTTATTGCCTGCGCAGGAATTTTTATTGCGTTGTGTTTTGCTGTTTTGTTCAGATATGCAATAATCCTTCAGTCAAATCAGGAAATCCGTGCTCTTGAGAAAGAAGTAGATGCAATTCTTGCAGAAAATCAGACCAAACAGGCAAAGATTGATAAGCAGCTTGAAATAGGAGAAATAGAGAAATATGCCGGAGAAGAGCTTGGTATGATGAAGCCACAGGCATATCAGATTTTTTACATAGATATGGATATGGGTGACGGTGGAAACACAGGAACCATATCCACAGAAACTGCAAATACAATGCAGGGGGTTCCCGGGGCGTTGGTTAATGCATTCAGGGTTTTAAAGTAAGCATAATTTGAATATACTATTTGTAGGTGCCGTCCGACCTGTCAGTGTGGGCGGCATATTTGGATTTATAAAAGAGGTGTTAAAATATGAGCGGAAATAAAAAAATGAGTAATTCCAATGAAAATATAACGGAAAATAAGCTCATAAACAGACGCAGAGCAAAGATATTATGCGTTGCTGCTATTTTTATATTTATTTTGCTTGTATTCAGAACGGCATGGATACAGATTATAAACGGTGAATGGTTATCAAGAGCCGCCCTTGAACAGCAGACAAGTGACACAACGGTAAGAGCAAAAAGAGGAAAGATATACGACAGAAACTATAAGGTTATGGCAAGCAATGTAACAGTTGAAACCATAAGTATCTCTCCTAAAAACGTGAGAGAGTCTGCAAAAAATAAAAATATGTCTATAAAAACCATTTCAGAAGATATGGCAGAAATTCTTTCTTTGGATGAAGAGGAAATCGAAAAAAAGATAAACAGAGAAAGCGGTTTTGAATATATCAAGAAAAAGGTTGATAAAGAAGAAGCAGATAAATTAAGAGAATATATAGAGGATAAGGGAGTAGCGGGCATAAGCTTTGTTGAAGATGTGAAGAGATATTACCCTTATAACAATTTAGCGTCACATGTTATCGGCTTTGTTGGAGATGACAATCAGGGTCTTGAGGGGATAGAAAGCGTATATGACAACAGCTTAAGTGGTATTCCCGGAAGAGTTGTAACAACAAGATATTCAGCAGGGATGGAATCAAATTCCGGATATGAAAGTTATATCGAGGCAGAGGACGGAAGCAGTGTTGTTTTAACCATTGATGAGGTTATCCAGAGCTATACAGAAAAGTATTTGGAACAGGCGCGTGTCGGAAACAGACTTGAAGAGGGTGCGGCGGCAATTGTAATGGATGTTAACACAGGTGAAGTTTTAGCTATGGCAACAAAGCCTGACTATGATTTAAACAAGCCTTTTGAAATAACATCAGCAATAGAAGAAAAAAATCCAGGGGTCACAGAAGAGCTTAAAGGCTTGGACGGACTTGACTATATAACAAGATTTAACGAGGTTATTCAAACTGTCAGAAGAAACAAGGCGGTTGTTGACTCATATGAGCCGGGTTCTACCTTTAAGGCTTTGGTTGCGGCAAGCTCTATTGAAACAGGTGCGTGTAGTTTAAGTGACACCTTTACCTGTGGAGGTTCTGTAAGGGTAGGCCCTGATTTAATCCATTGTGCAAACAGATCAGGACACGGTCATCAGACCTTTGCACAGGCGGTTCAGAATTCCTGTAACCCTGCCTTTATTGCTATTGGACAGAAGATAGGCGGTCAGCAGTTCTTAAAGAGTATGCGTGCCTTTGGCTTTTTTGAAGAAACAGGTATTGAGCTTCCGGGTGAAACTGCAGGTGTAGGCTTTATGGAGGCAGATTTTAAAGAGATAGACCTTGCAACATCATCCTTTGGTCAGTCTATTACCGTTACACCACTTCAGATGATTACAGCTGTAAGTGCAGTTGCTAACGGCGGAACATTATATAAACCCCATCTTGTAAAAGAAATAGTTAATTCAAACAATATTGTTATTGAAAAGGTACAGCCTGAAGTTGTAAGACAGGTTGTTTCAGAGGAAACAAGCAAGACAATGTGCTCTGTTCTTGAGTCTGTTGTGTCCCAGGGCGGTGGTAAAAACGCATATCTTGCAGGGTACAGAATTGCAGGTAAGACAGGCACGTCAGAAAAAATCCCAAGAGGAAATCAAAAGTACATAGCTTCCTTTATAGGATTTGCTCCTGCAGATGATCCAAAGGTTGCGTGTCTTGTTATTCTTGATCAGCCTGAAATCGGTATGCCATATTATGGTGGTACTATTGCAGCACCTGTTGTAAAGAATATTTTAGAAGAAACCCTTCGTTATCTTGATGTAGAACCAAAGTATAGCGAAGAAGAAAAGAAATATGTTGAGATTGAGGTTCCTGATATTTCAGGAAAGACAGCAGATGAGGCTTACAGACTTTTAGGTGAGGCAGGCTTCAGTATGAGAACAAAAGGAAGCGGAAAGATAATCACTGACCAGATACCAAAGGCTCATACAAGGCTTACTGCAGGCTCAACAGTTGTTGCTTATTATGAGGGTACAGCGGCATCTCGTAATATAGTTGTTCCTGACGTAAAGGGAATGGGTGCGGCAGATGCATCAGCAGAGATAATAAGCGCAGGACTCAATGCAAGAATAAAGGGTGTATCAGGTGCAGGTTGGGTAACCTGTTCGGGACAAAGTCCTGCGGCAGGTACATCTGTAGAACCGGGTACAGTTATCACTCTTGATTTTGCTTATTCTGAAATTGGTCCGGACTAATAGTCTTTTAGATAAAGAAAGGATATAACTATGAAACTTATTGAGTTATTGTCTGAAACAAAGTATGAAAAGTTAATAGGGAGCGATCAGCTTAATATCACAGGCATAGCATATAATTCCCGTGAGGTTAAGCCGGGAAACGTCTTTGTATGCATAAGAGGTTTTAAAACTGACGGCCACAAATACGCACAGGATGCAGTAGAAAGAGGTGCGGCGGCAATCATTGCAGAAGAGGATTTAAGTGAGCTTGGTGTTACTTGTGTTATATGCAAGAACACAAGACCTGTCCTTGGAGAAATTTCTGCTGTTTTCTATGACCATCCCGAAAGAAAGTTTAAGCTTATCGGTATTACAGGAACAAACGGAAAGACAACAACCACATACCTTATAAAGTCTGTTCTTGAGTCTATGGGTAAGTGTGTAGGCCTTATAGGAACAAATCAGAATATGATAGGGACAGAAGTTATTCCTTCTCTTCATACTACACCTGACTCTTTAGAGCTTATGCAGTTTTTCTCACTTATGGCAGAAAAGGGTGCTGAATATGTGGTTATGGAAGTATCATCACATTCCCTTTATCTTGACAGAGTTACAGCCTGTACCTTTGATGTTGGGGCGTTTACAAACATAACACAGGACCATCTTGATTTCCACGAAACAATGGAAAATTATCTTGCGGCAAAGGGTATTCTTTACACCATCTCAAAAGCAGGTGTTGTCAATGCAGATGACGAGGGTGCAGAATATCTCCTTGGTGTTTCAAAGTGCGACAGTATGCTCACATATGGCATCGAAAAAGAATGTGATATGAAGGCATCTGATGTAAAACTTTCTGAAAAGGGAGTTAGCTTTAACGTAGCATATGAGGAAAAGGATTATAATGTTGAGCTTTCTATCCCAGGACAGTTTTCAGTTTATAATGCATTAACAGCTCTTTCAACTTTAGTTGCGGCAGGAATTTCTATGGAAGAGGCTGTGGCAGGCCTTAAGCTTGCAAGAGGAGTAAAGGGTAGAATTGAAGTAGTTGAAACAGGAAAAGACTTCAGTGTTATAATAGACTATGCCCATACACCTGACGGCTTATATAACGTAATAAGTACAATCCGTGGCTTCTGTAAAGGCAGAATTATAACAGTATTTGGCTGCGGCGGTGACAGAGATACAACAAAGAGAGCAAAAATGGGAAGAATAGCATCAGCTATGTCAGATTTTTGCGTTGTAACAAGTGACAACCCACGAAGCGAAGACCCACAGAAAATCATAGACCAGATTTTAGAGGGTGTAACAGGAAAAGATTACACTGTGGTTGTCAACAGATTTGAAGCAATAGAATATGCCCTTGACCATGCAGGTGAGAATGATATTGTCCTTCTTGCAGGCAAAGGACATGAAACATATCAGATTCTCGGTGACAGAACTATAGATTTTGATGAAAGAGAAATTGTCAGAACACTTTTGGATATTCAGGGTGAATAATCAGAGGAGTATATTTTATGGAAGCAATATTTAATTTAAGGGATGTTTCAAAAGCAGTTGCAGGGGAGCTTTGCAACGGAAATGCTGAATCAAAGGTTTTATCAGTTTCTACAGATACAAGAACCATTACAGAGGGTGCACTGTTCTTTGCCTTAAAGGGAGAAAACTCTGACGGACATAAATTTGTCAGAAAGGCAATAGAATCAGGGGCTGTTTGTTGTGTAGTAAACAAAGATGCAGATGTTGATAAAGACTTGCCTGTGATAAAGGTTGAAAGTACTTCTCAGGCACTTTTGAATTTAGCAGGAGCATACAGAAGAGAAATGAAAATCCCAATCGTTGCTGTTACGGGGAGTGTGGGAAAAACCTCTACCCGAACAATGATAGGAAACGTTCTTGCACAGAAGTATAACACCCTTATGACAGAGGGGAACTTCAATAACGAAATAGGTGTGCCTCATACCTTGTTCAGATTAAACTCTGAACATCAGATTGCCGTTGTTGAAATGGGTATGAGCAACTTTGGCGAGCTTTCAAGGATTACTGCGGCTGTTAAACCTGACACCGTTGTTATCACAAATATAGGAGAATCCCATATCGAAAATTTAGGAAGCAGAGAGGGAATCCTTAAGGCAAAGCTTGAAGCTTTAGAGGGGTTGGTTGAAGACGGCACTGTTATATTAAACGGTGATGACGATATGCTTTGGAGCATAAGAGGGACTCTTTATTTTGAAACCTTATATTATGGTATTGAAAACAAGAGTTGTGATGTTATGGCAACAAGTATAAACACATATTCTGATGAAACAGAATTTGCTTTTATGGCAGAGGAAAAAGAGTACAAGGCAAAAATAAGCGTTCCGGGTAAGTATCATGTTTATAACGGTTTAAGCTCTATCCTTGTTGGTATGAAGTATAACGTACCTGTAAATGATATTATTCTGGGTATGGGTGAGTTTGCACCTGTAGGTATGCGTCAGGCAGTAGTTAAAATCGGCGACTATACTGTTATAAAGGATTGTTATAACGCAAACCCTACATCAATGAAGGCAGGGCTTGAAGTATTAAATCTTAATAATTCAGGAGAGAGAAAGGTAGCCTGTCTTGGAGATATGCTTGAGCTTGGCACAATAACTGAAAAGGCGCATCTGTCAATAGGAAAGGTTGTAGCTGACTATGGCTTTGACTGTCTTATAACCATTGGGGAGAGAGCGAAGTTTATTGCAGAAGGTGCAATTTCTTCAGGAATGGATAAGAAAAACGTGTTTTCCTTTAAGACAAAGGAGGATGCATATGAAAAACTCCCTCATATACTCAAGAAAAATGATGTTGTTCTTCTTAAGGCATCAAGAGGAATGAAACTTGAAAAAATAGCAGAGTTCATGGAAGAAAATATGAAATAGCAGAAAGGGCTGTGATGAATATGTACATATTGATAGGCGGAGTTGGCGCTCTTATTATCTCATTGATATTAGGGGTTTTGCTGATACCTGTTTTAAGACGTCTTAAATTCGGTCAGGAAATAAGAGAAGAGGGTCCTGCGTGGCATAAGAGCAAGTCAGGAACTCCGACAATGGGCGGATTTATATTTATCTTTGCTATTATGATTATGACAGCTGTATGTTATTTGACAGGGATTTTTGCAGGGGTCGATATGCCATGTAATTCAACAATGTTTCTTTTGTTAATCGTGGCTTTGGTTTATGGTCTTATCGGTTTTATAGATGACTATATAAAGGTAATATTAAAAAGAAATTTAGGTCTTACTGCTAAACAGAAGTTTTTGCTTCAGCTTATTGCGGCTATCGGCTTTGTATGCTGGGCAGTATATGGGGAGGGAATAAGCACAGAAATAAGAATTCCTTTCACAAGCCTTGCATTTGATATTGGTATCTTCTTTATACCTCTTTCGGTTCTTGTTATTTTAGCTACTGTCAACAGTGTTAATTTAACAGACGGTCTTGACGGACTTGCAACTTCTATAACGATTGTTGTTGCTCTCTTCTATATGCTCTTTGCAGAGTTTGGAGAATTTCCAAATCCTACAGTTGCATTGTTTGCAGCAACAGTTGTAGGCGGTCTTCTAGGCTTTTTGTTCTACAACAAATACCCTGCAAAGGTATTTATGGGAGATACAGGCTCTCTGTTTTTAGGCGGAGCAATAAGTGGTATGGCAATTATTTTAGAGCAACCACTTGCTTTGATTATAGTGGGTATTGTTTATGTTATTGAATCATTGTCTGTTATCTTACAGGTAATATCCTTTAAGACAACAGGAAAGAGAATTTTTAAAATGAGTCCTATCCATCATCATTTTGAGATGTGTGGATGGAAAGAGACAAAAATTGTAGCTGTATTTACAGGAGTAACCCTTATAGTTTGTGCTTTGATGTTCTTCTTTGGGTAATTCTTTGAAATACAGAAATGTATCGGAGGAAGCATAATGAACAGCGGTGAATATAAAAAGAGTAAAAAGAAAAGCGGCGGCATAGTTCAGTTTGTGTCAAATTTTATATCCGTAGGCGGAAAAATGGATTATGTCTTTCTCTTAATAGTAGGTCTTTTGGCAATCTATGGACTTATGATGCTGTTAAGTGCAGGAAGTGCAAGAGCCTATGCTATGTATGATGATGTCTTTTATTTTGTAAAGAGGCAGGCATTCTGGGTTATACTGGGAACAGCCGCCATGTTTGTAATTGCAAATTTTGACTATCACAGATTAGGAAAGAAGCTTGCAGGTGCCTTGTATGCAGGGGGCGTGGTTCTTCTTCTTTTGGTTATTACTCCTCTTGGTACAACGGTAAATGGTGCTACAAGATGGCTCTTTGGTTTTCAGCCATCAGAGGTTGCGAAAATAGCAATGATAGTTTTGCTTTCATACAATATAAGCACAGCATCAGGTCAAAAAGATATAAAATCCTTTAAAAATGGATTTTTGCCATATCTTATATTGCTTGGCATATATGTATTCCTTCTTATGCTTGAACCTCACTTTTCATGCGTAATGCTTATATCTATAACATCTATGATTATACTGTTTGTGGGAGGGGTTCCTCTTAAACATTTTGGATACATACTTATCCCTGCAGTTGTTGGTATCGTGGCTCTTATAGCCATAGAACCTTATCGTTTGCAAAGAGTTGTGTCATTTTTAGACCCATTTGCAGATGCACAAGGCAGTGGATGGCAGATAGTTCAGTCCCTTTATGCAATAGGCTCAGGCGGAATATTCGGTGTGGGACTTGGACAGAGCAAGCAGAAGTTTCAGGCTTTGCCTGAACCACAGAACGACTTTATTTTCTCGGTTGTATGTGAAGAGCTTGGCTTAATCGGTGCGATTATATTAATCCTTTTGTTTATAGCCCTACTTGTTCGTGGAATTCAGATAGCAATGAAAGCGCCCGACCTTTTTGGAACGCTTCTGGTAATTGGTATCGTTGGCATTGTTACACTTCAGGCTCTTATTAACATAGCCGTTGTAACATCATCCGTTCCTGTTACAGGAATGCCACTGCCTTTCTTCAGCTACGGAGGAACGGCACTATGTATCACCATGGCGGAGATGGGTGTTGTACTTAATGTTTCAAAACAAAGCAAGTTACCTATATAGGGGGAATTATTTTGAAAATTTTATTTGCAGGCGGAGGAACAGCAGGGCATATAAACCCTGCTCTTGCTATTGCTAAGGATATTAGTGAAAAGAACGAAAATACAGAGATAAGCTTTGTGGGAACTGCAGGCGGACTTGAAGTAAGCCTTATTCCACACAGCGGATATCCTCTTGATTTAATTAAAATTCATGGATTTGACAGAAGCAGTACCCTTGCAAAGATAAAGACATTGACAGAAATCCCTATGGCTGTTGTTTCGTCAATGAAGATAATCAAAAAATTTAAGCCTGACATTGTTATTGGCACAGGGGGATATGTATGCGGCCCTGTTTTGTTTGCGGCGGCAAAAATGGGAATACCCACATTTGTTCACGAATCAAATGCATTCCCCGGGATTACCACAAAGATTTTAGCAAAGTATATAGATAAAGTAGCTATAGGAATTGATGCGGCAAAGAAGCATCTTGGGGACTGTAAAAATGTTGTGCATACAGGCACCCCTATAAGACCGTCAATATTAAGTGTTAATAAAAAAGAAGCCCGCGAAAAGCTTGGCCTTAATGATAAACCTTTCATTCTGATTTTTGGAGGAAGCCTTGGCGCAAGAGATTTTAACAAGGCTTTTGCCGACTGGATTTGTAAGGTAAAGGATGAGGGAAAGTATCAAATCCTTATGGGTACAGGAAAGAGCAATCAGTATGAAAGTGTAATGGCAAGACTTGATGAAAACGGATATATTCCTGAAAAATATAAGGATATAAAAGTGTCAGAGTATATCTATGATATGGATATAGCTATGAATGCGGCAGACCTTGTTATTTCAAGGGCAGGGGCAAGCACATTGGCAGAACTCACTGCCATAGGAAAGCCTGCAATTTTAGTTCCGTCGCCTTATGTTACGGATAATCATCAGGAGCATAATGCCCGTGCCATAGAAAGCGGCGGCGGAGCAAAGGTGTTGCTTGAAAAAGACTTATCTGTTGAAACAATAGATAAGCTTGTCAGAGAAACAGTAGAAAGTCCTGACCTTCTTGAAAAAATGAGAGAGGGCTCTCTCAAAATGGGAGTGCCTGACTCGGCAGATATTATTTATAAGGAAATTATGAGCCTGCTTTAATGCACACAACCGGCTTCTGTCTCATATATCGGTAATGTGAAAAGCTTTACCTATATGATTGAAGTGGAGGAATTAAAGTGAGCAAGCTTATAATAAGGGGCGGAAGACAGTTAAATGGTGAACTTTGTGTTCAGGGAAGTAAAAACGCTGTTCTTCCGATTTTGTCAGCAACCCTTTTGACGGACGAGGAATGTATAATACATAATTGTCCGCATATTTCCGATGTTTTTTCGTCTATTGAAATATTTAAGGGTTTAGGCTGCAGAGCAGAATATAAAGATGGCAGAGTGGAAATCTGTACCAAAAACACAGATGAAACAAAAATCCCTGACCGATTGATGAAGAAGATGCGTTCTTCGGTTATGTTTTTAGGGCCGCTCCTTGCAAAAAAAGGAGAGGCTGTTATATGCAGACCGGGAGGATGCAGATTAGGGGAGCGACCTATTGATATACACATAGACTCTATGAAAAGGCTCGGGGCAGACATAGAAGAAGCAGGTGACTGTATTTTCTGCAGACTTGAAAAGGTTAAATCTGATGAGGTTGTTTTGCTTTATCCAAGTGTAGGCGCTACTGAAAACCTTATGCTTATGTGTGCGGGAAGCGGCGCAGAAGTAAAGATTTTAAACCCTGCAAGAGAGCCTGAAATAGTAGATTTGCAAAACTTTTTAAACCGAATGGGAGCGGATATAAGAGGTGCTGGGTCTGATACAATAATGATTTACCCAAGGAAAAATCTGTACGGATGTGAGTACACAGTTATTCCTGACAGAATTGTTGCAGCAACCTATTGTTGTATGACCGCTATATGTGGAGGAGATGTATGCCTTAATAATGTGATATGTCCCCATTTTAAAGCTGTATCAGAGGTGCTAAAAAGAACAGGCTGTGAAATAGAAGAAAATGATGATAGTTTAAGAATAAAATCATTTAACAGCCTTTCCGGTATAAAATCTCTTAAAACACTTCCTTATCCGGGTTTCCCTACGGATGTTCAGCCTTTGATAGCTACGGTGCTGACAACAGCAGAGGGGTATTCAGAAATATGCGAAACCATTTTTGAAAACAGATTTAAATATACGACAGAACTTTTGAAGATGGGCGCAAATATAAGGACAGAGGGAGCGTCCCTTATAATAAAAGGTGTAAGAAGGTTATACGGAAGAGATGTATATGCATCTGATTTGCGTGGAGGAGCGGCGCTGATTAGTGCAGGTCTTTTTGCAGATGGGCAGACTATTCTGGATGGAACTGAATATATAGACAGAGGCTATGAAAACATTGAGGAAAATCTGCGGAAGATAGGTGCAGATATACACAGAATAAAAACATAGGAGGAATAACCCGTGGAAAAAGAAAGAAAAAAATCCAAGCGAAACAAGATGAGTAAAATGCCATTTTCTGTACGTTTTGGAATATTGGTTGCGGTTCTTGTTATAATTGTTGTTGCAGCGGGTGTTCTTATGGCGCCCGGGTTTAAGGTTGCAGAAGTATACTGCGAGGGAAACTCATTAGTGCAAAGTGAAGAAATTTTTGCAAATGCACAGATTTCAGGTGGAAAAAATATATTCCTTATCGGTCTTGGAAAGGCGGAGAGGAATGTAGAAAAACTGCCTATGATTAAAGAAGCAAACATAAAAAGAGTTTTCCCTAATAAAATATGCATTGCTGTTATAGAAAGAGTTCCTGTTGCCTATATAAAAGCAGGAACAGAGTGTATAGCTATAGATAATGAAAGCATTATAATAAAAAAAGTTGAAAGTGATCAGGCGGCAAATTTGATTAAAAAGCTGACCCCTGATTTCGATAAATTAAAAGAAAAGTCAGAAGAGCCTGAAGAAGAGAAAGCTCCTGAAGAAGAGGCTGAAACTGCTCCTGAAGAGCAGACAGATGCAGAAGAGTATTTCAGCATTCCATTGATTGAGGGAATAGAGGCAAAGAATACTGATGAAAACAAAAAGGCAAAATGCAGTGATGAAGGTAAATTTGAAGATGTTATAAAAATCTGCAATGGGTTAAATGATGCAGGTCTTTTAAACAGAGCAACATATCTGAATGTAACAGATATGCAAAATATTAATCTTGTCATAGAAAACCGCCTTGATGTAAGGCTTGGCACAATGGAAAATATCGAATACAGAGCAAAGTTTCTGGCAGAGGTTATAAACACAAAAATATCTGCCTATGAATCATTGATTTTAGATTATACCCGTGATGATATCTATGCAAGAACCTTTGAGGAAGAGAAAAAGGATATAAAAACTCTTGAAGAAAGTGCTGAGGAAAGTGCCGAAGAGGACAAAGAGAAGACTGATGGAGAAAATGAGGAAGAAAAGGTAGAAGAAAAGACAGAAGAGCCTGCTGAGGAAGAAAAGCCACGGGAAGATAGCTCTATGAAGATGGATGGAGAACAGGAAGAATAAAAGAATATAGGGCAATAAAGTTTTATGTAAAGAGTTTGTAACATTTTTTTAAAAAATATGAAAAATATCTTTACAAAATAAAATTTCGTGGTATAATATAGAATATATAGTTGTAATTAAATGGGTAACTATATATATTCAAAGATGAAAATGACAGACAGGTGTCTGTTTTAGTAATGTACAGTTAGGAGGAATTTATAGTGTTCCAGTTTGACACAGAAAACACTAACCCTGCACAAATTAAAGTTATTGGTGTAGGTGGCGGCGGTAATAACGCTGTCAACAGAATGATTGAAGCAGAGGTAAAATGCGTTGAATTTATTGCTGTAAATACAGATAAGCAGGATTTGGCTCTTTCTGCTGCTTCCCAGAAAATCCAGATAGGTGAGAAGATTACCAAGGGTTTGGGTGCAGGTGCTGTTCCTGAAATCGGTAAAAAAGCTGCTGAAGAAAGCCGCGAAGAAATCGCACAGGCTATCAAGGGTGCAGATATGGTATTCGTTACTGCCGGCATGGGTGGCGGTACAGGTACAGGTGCTGCTCCTATCGTTGCAGAAATTGCAAAAGAAATGGGAGTTTTAACTGTTGGTATCGTTACAAAGCCTTTCTGGTTTGAAGGTAAGGTTCGTCAGTCTAACAGTAATGAAGGTATCACAAACCTTATGGGCGCAGTTGATACATTGGTTGTTATCCCTAACGACAAGCTTTTAGAGGTTGCTGAAAACAGAACTCCTCTTACAGAGTCTTTCCGTATGGCAGACGATATTTTAAGACAGGGTGTACAGGGTATTTCTGACCTTATTTCACGTCCTGGTCTTATCAGTCTTGACTTTGCTGATATCAAGACAATTATGAAAGACACAGGCTTTGCTCACATGGGTATCGGCCGTGCAACAGGTGAAACCCGTGCTGAAGAAGCTGCAAGAAAGGCTATACATAGCCCATTGCTTGAAACAACAATTGAAGGTGCAAAGGGTGTTATTCTTAACGTTACAGGTGGTGCTGACCTTGGTATTTTAGAGGTTAAGACCGCTGCTGAATTAGTTGAAGAGGCTGCGGATGATGATGCAAACATCATCATCGGTGCAATCGTTGATGAAAGTCTTGGAGATGAAATTCAGATTACTGTTATTGCTACAGGCTTTAAGGGTAATGCTCCTCAGACTAACGACAATTCATTTGACAGTTTCTTAAGCAGATTTGGAAACGGTAAGTCAGCAACTGCTACAGCTACTGCAAATCCAACTCCGGCTGCTACACCTGAAGCTGCACCAAGTCCTTTTGCTAAAGGAAAGGATGACGACGGTATAGACGTACCTGTCTTCTTGCGTAAGAACAGATAAAATATGAAAGAATAATATATAGGGCTGTTGTATTCATAGAATGCGACAGCCTTTAATATAATAAACGGAGTGCTGATATATGACAGAGATAATCGACAGACTTATAAAAAATCAGGATTTGACAGATGAAGAATATTTAAAGCTTATTAAAGAAGATTTTGATTTGGAGTATCTTCATAATGCTGCTGATACAGTAAGGCAAAAACATTACGGAAAGAAGGTCTATTTAAGAGGTCTTATAGAAATTTCAAATTACTGCAAAAATGATTGTTTTTATTGCGGAATAAGATGTTCAAATAAACTTGCGGACAGATTTCGTCTTTCAGAAGAAGATATACTCAAAAGATGCGAAATCGGATATGAGCTTGGCTTTCGCACCTTTGTTATGCAGGGCGGAGAAGATAACTACTACTCTGATGAAGTAATGTGTGACATTATATCAGGCATAAAAGAAAAATACACCGATTGCGCAGTAACTTTGTCTTTAGGCGAGAGAAGTTATGACAGCTATAAAAAAATGTTTGATGCAGAGGCAGACAGATATCTTTTAAGACATGAAACTGCATCGGATGAACATTATAAAAAGCTTCACCCTGAAAAGATGAAGCTTGAAGACAGAAAAGAATGTTTGTTTAATTTAAAAGAGATAGGATATCAGACGGGAAGTGGCTTTATGGTTGGCTCCCCTTATCAAACGCCTGAAAGTATTTTATCAGACATAAGATTTTTACAGGAGCTAAAGCCTGAAATGATAGGGATAGGACCATTTATCACCCATAAAGATACACCATTTGCAAAGTTTAAGTCGGGAGATATAAACCTTACATTAAAGCTTTTGTCTATATTAAGGCTTACATTCCCTAAAGTGTTGCTCCCTGCTACAACAGCGCTGGGAACCATAGCGCCTGACGGACGGGAAAGAGGCTTAAAAGCAGGGGCAAATGTAATAATGCCAAACCTATCCCCCGAGGACACAAAGGCTCTTTATAACTTATATGATAACAAGTTGTGTACAGGGGCAGAAAGCGCAGAGCATTTGAAAATCCTTGATAAACGGGTTAAAGAAGCAGGGTATGAAATAGCATACGAGCGTGGAGATGCCCTTAAATAAGAATTTATTCGGACTGCTGATTATCAGCAGTCTTTTTGTTTGCAAGTAATATATATAATATATAAACAATTACAATATATACAATAAAGAATGCCTTGCCCGGACGTGGAACTACAAGAGATAATGCATTTTTTCCAAAGAAGGTTGCCATGACATTTGTAAGATATAAAACAGGCTTTAATATAAAAAGAACAATGGATTCTGATATGGGTGCAGAGATATAGTATATTAAGCAGTTGATATAACCACCAATGAAGATAACAGCAACAAGGGGTGTTATAAAGAGATTTGCAAGAATGCCAGACAGAGGAATCCTACCAAAGAAACGTGAGGTAAAGTATGCAGTGCCTATGATTCCGCTTACGGAGAGGGCGATAGAGTTTGCTGAATAATTTAGAGGGAGTTTAAGTTTAAGATAATATTTTTTGCGTTTTATCTTTGATAATGCCATAAATATCTTACTTGACAATGGAGTGGTAAACAAAATTATGCCAAGAGTTGCACTGTAGGAT
>JAZLCI010000098.1:0-7352 GCA_045614085.1 Clostridia bacterium | reverse complement strand
CTATATATGCCTGATAAATCCCCACTGACAAAGTTATCATAATGGCAGCTAAAACATACTTTGGCTTATTCTCTGTTAAAAACATTGCCCCTAAACAGGCAAGGAAGAACGAAATCGCATATCCGTCTGCAACGTAGTTATACATCATAACAGATGTAACAGCAGGGAAAGCCTCCACAAGCGCCCCTGTCAATACAGCAGTTACAGTTTTCTCCACCTTAAATATTTTGCATATACAAACTGCGCCGAGGGCATGGAAAATGATTGATAATATTCCATTGACCCATGGCAAGTCGTAAAATGAGCTTATACCACACGCTACCGGCAAAAACCATCTTCCCATATGTACCATATTCTGTGGGTCATAACGAAAAACCAAAGAGTCCCAGTTAGGAAGCCAGTTGGTAATCTTATAAAAGTGAGCTATAAGCCCCACAATAACTGCTGTAATAAAGCACACCTTATATTGTGATAATATTCTGTTGTATAAGTTCTTAAAAAGTTTTTCAGGCATATTTACCACTCCAACCACTTAAATCTATGCAAAAACTTGCCGTAAAGCTTATCATAAAGCTTTACTCCTATAATCCTTTTAATACGAGTTGTCCTCTTCGTTACAGGTGATGTCCACGAAGCATAATAACGATGTATGGAATATGTGTTTTCGCTTATACTTAACTTCCCTGTGTAATAATCCATAGGGCAAAGATAGTCACGGGGCAAAAACCTCATACCCATAAAGGTCTGATCTGTGTTTTCTGTATCCATCCCAAGTCTTTTTAATGTATCAGTATTCCTGTCAGGACAAGGGGTTAAATCATAGCTTCCGTCAGGTAACAAAAAATGTATATTGTCATATTCCTTAAGCATCTCACCGATAATCTCATTTTTCGGTTCTGCACCAAAGCCTAAACCTGTTGCCACAATCCCCTTTTCATCAAAACCCATATAGCCTTTTTCACAAAGCAATGGCTCAAGTGATTTTATAAGCTCCACATCAGTATCTAAATATATTCCGCCATACTCATAAACAGCCTTAAGGCGAACATAGTCACTGACAAATGCCCACTTTCCTGCCTTATATGCTTCCTCTACGTATTGGTTGCAGGTGAAATCGAAGTTATCTTCATTCCAGCATATTATCTCATAGTCAGGACAAAACTTTTTCCAACTTTTAATACACTTTTTGTATAATCTTGGAAGCTCATTCCTTCCAAACCAACAATAGTGTATTATTTTGGGGATACTCATATTTCTTCCTTCTTTCTTAAAAGCTCAAACAACGTGCAAAAGGCACTCCTGCGAAACACCAGATTTGCTCCCAGATACAAAGCCAAAATCCACACAGAATGGATAATGCCCTTTATCAAAAGCTGACCGAATGACAAACCACTGAAGCTGTCAACGAAGAAAATCATCATTACAGCGGCAAAAACTATACCATTTAATATCCATATTCTGTATGTCTTAAACATACTTCTTCTTAAAACTTTTTTATTCGCATAATAAATCATCATTGTGCCACGATACAAAAGGGCTACTATTGTGCCTAAAATCGCACCGCAGATACCCCATTTTAAAATCGCAACAATTGACACAACAATGTTAATTGTCATTTCTATAATTGCATGGGACCTTGTTTCTTTAAACACCCCTGAATATTCAAGAACATGATTTGACGGAAGCTTTCCGTTTGACAAAAGGTTCATAATAACAAACAGGAAAACAAGTGGCACGTTTGAATAATTCGCATCGTTTATCCCACCGGTGTAAATCTGTATCAAAGGGAGCAGAAAAACTGCCATTAATGTATATATTATAAACGTCGCCATTATGTACAAGGTTTCATACATATCATAGCACTTGTCAAACCTTTCTCTGTCTGTGTGAAACATCTGACCCAATGCAAAGCTAAAGCCTGAAATTATACTTGTTATAAAAGCCTGAATCTGCGAAAAGAAAATATTGTAAATAGTGTAGACACTGACAACCTTAAAATCACAAAGAAATGACAACAAAAGTACATCTGTGTTATTAAACACCATTCCTGATATCTGATGAACCAATACTGACTCCTTTTGCGATATAGCTTTAAAGTCAGGTTCTTCCTTTAAGTTAACCCACTTATACTTCTTTCTTGCATAATAGTATAGATATCCAAGCTGCATAATAGCGATTACACAATAGGAAAGCTGAATTAATATAAGACTGTCTGTCAGCATCAGCACAAGAATTTTGCAGATATTAGATAAAAGCTGTAAAAGTGTTTCAGAATTATTTATTACATACTTTCTGCCATCAACTTCCATCAATATTCTGTATTTTGCCTGAATAAAATAGCTAAACAAAGCCGGCACAGCATTTAAGATTATAATAAAGAATAATACTCCGCTGTCTATTCCTGTTGGAATAAAGAAGGAATAGACCGATGCAATAATCAAAACAATTGCCGCATATATTATACCTGTTCTTATGTAGTAGATATTTGTTGCAGACAAAATTGCACTTGCACTTTTTGTGTCTTTTTCAGCAACAGTCTTATAAAGAGCCTGTGTTGTTGCAAGTCCAACCCCTGCTTCAAGTAAGCACATATAAGTAAAAATCTGCTTTATGGTTGACAATACACCGTTTACCTCTGAACCAAAGTTTTCAAGATAGAGCCTTGGCAACAAAAAGCTTAAAGCTATCAGGACAACCTGATATACAATACCTGATATTAAGTTGCGTTTTATCTTCTGTCCGCTTCTTTCCACTTTTACATCTGCTCTCCTTTAATTTTATACAAGGTTATTTAGGTAACCCTGGGTTGCATTTTCCTTAGGTATTATCCTTCCCGGGTTTCCAACAACAATTGAATGGTCAGGAACATCAAAATTCACAAAAGTCAAAGGTGCAATTAAAACATCCTCACCTATATTTATATTCCCGACAATAACAGAGTTTGTTCCAATCCAGCAATTTCCTTTGATTGTGGGAACGCCTTTTCTCTCTCCGCGATTTTCAATTCCTATGGTGACCCCTGTTCCAATATTTATATTTCTGCCAAGTTTTGCATCAGGGTGAATAATAACCCTCCCAAGATGACCTATATAAAACCCTTCGCCGATTTGTGTACGGGCAGGGATTTGAATTTGTGTCCTGTCTGACATCTTCTTAAGTCTTAACGTGTAGTACATTTTAAGAGGAGAGAACTTACAATTCTGCGCCTTTCTCATTAACTTAATATACTTGAGTTCAAGTGGTCTTAAAAGGCGTTTTGCCAAAGGCTCTCCCTCATCACCATAGTATCTGTACAAATCTTTTGAGAAATCGTAACTCATAAAAAAAATCTCCGTTTTCCTAAAAATGGGCATACTCCCCCAAAATATAATCATTCTATTTTAATATAACATAAAAATCTTGTAATATCAATAAAAACCTTTGATTTTGCAAGCTTTTTTGACATTTTTTATATTATTTTCACATTATTGTAACATCTAAAACATATTTCTTAAAAAATAGCAAAAAATCCCCCCGAAGTTTCTTTCGGGGGGGATAAATATATTATACTGTTTCTGCCTTTTCAAATACCCATACTGTATCAATGTCATCGTCAGGTTTTTCTGCGTTTGAATATACGCTTAAGGCTACCGCTTCTCCATCTATTTTTGTATATGTAACCTTTGTACTAACGCCTCCTGACAATTGTCTGCCAAGGTCTTCATAATCTAAAAGGCTAAATAATGCTCTGTGATATTCAGGCTTTACAAGCTCATGGGTATATTTACGTACCGCACCTGTAAAGCTACCCTCCGCCTCAATCATATCCGAAAAATATGCAGGCGACAAAATCTGTGTTGACTTATCTGCCTTGTGGGATACACAGAAAATTCCAAGACAGGTAACGCTCATAACAGAGATAAAGGCATCAATTTCTTTTATTCCTGTAAAGTCTGCTTCCATCTTTCTTTCAGAAAGACGAGGGATTTTTTTAACTTCTCTGTTCTGATAATACCTTGCTTTTGCGTCGCGCATTATCTTTTCAGCTTCGTTAACCATTTCTTCAATAGGCATATTTTCTTCAATCTGCTTTATGCCGTATGAAATGTGATACTTCATCTCCTCTATTTTTCGCGTTGCGACTCTCATTTTTTCTGTGACAGCATCAACCCCGATGCCTCTTGCCAATACTAAAAATTCGTCGCCGCCCATTCTGTAAACATTTTCTTCTGAAAATTCATACTTCACGGCTTCTGCAATAAAGACAAGCATCTGATCTCCTGCCGCATGGCCGTACTGACCGTTAAAATAGTGAAGTTCATTTACATCTATATATACACAAATTAAATCCTTGCATTCTTTTTCGTTTATGTATCCTATATCGTTCTTGTAAGCCATACGGTTTCTTACACCTGTCAAGGCATCGCCAAATGCCATTTCCTCTGTTCTTGCAAGGTATTTGTTATTATGAACAGCCATAGAAAAGCATACTGCAACATCTCTTACAAGCTCATTTGCCTGACTCTTTTTAGGGTTAATAACACCAATTACACTGATGTTACTGCTGTTGGTTACAACCACAGCAAACAAGACCTTTTCGATGTTATGCTCCTTTAAAAATCCGCGGAATTCAGGGTCAATTTTGCTGAATCTGTTATTTGTAACAAGTTCTGCCACTCTGACAGTCGCACCTTGTTCAGTGCGCTGTTTTGCGGCAAAGTTTAAAAGTGTTTTTACAAAGTACTTTCTCTCATCACCTGTAAGTTCCTTGTCTTTTAAAGACGGCATGATATAGTTATATTCCTCTCCATATGTATCCATAACAAAAGCGGATCTGCTACCTGAAAATTCTGCAATCATTTTAAGTGCATCATAAATTTTGTCAAACTGCTGATTTATCTCAAGAAGTCGTCTTCTTACGCTTGACGCAGTAACGTTTATTTTAAGTTTCTTCCTTTCTACTACAATCAAAAAGAGTATATAGAATATCATTATAAGTATAATTACTGCTGCCATACTTGTAAGATAATTACTTGTTGATCTTGCATCAGCAAAAACTACATCTTCAGGCTGAGAAAGCATAATCTGCCAGTCAGAAAAATCAAGTGGCGAATAATGAGCATACAAAAGTTCATTTCCTGTCTGCGCCATATATGCACAGTATCCTGACTGACCGTTGCTTATATCCTCTATCAACTTATCGTAAGAATATCCATCTTCAAAGGAAGACGCCTCTAAAACAGTAATACTTCCTATGCTTTCGTGCCTTGTGTCAATTATATAATTACCTGTTCCACCCTCAATAACATAGAGTTTTGCGTTTATTGCTTCTGCATCGTCTGCATATCTTTCTTTAAGGGTATCAAGTCTGATCAAGCCATAAAGAACCGCAACCGTCTCTCCATCCTTTGAAACAACAGGAACACAGCTTCTCACAACCTGTAACCCCGGAAAAGTCAGACTTTCTACTCTTCCGGTTATATATGCTCCCTTTGCCGCTTCCTCTTTAAATGATATCATACCGGAAGCATCACTTACTCCATTTTTTGTCAAAACAGTATCATCAGGCAAAATAAGACCTATGTTGTCGAATAATCCTATCTTTTCAAAGGAGCTGAAAAGTAAGTCATATCCTTCCCCTTTTTCATACAATTCTGATGCAAAGTTTGCCATAGTGATAAGGTTTTCTCGGTCAGATAGCATCTGGAGATTTAAGTTTCTTTTAATCTGCTGTGTTTCAAGGTGCAGTCCCTCAAACCCGTCTCCTTTTGCTTCTTTATATACATGGGCTGTCATAGCCACAACTACCCCAAGAAGAAGTGCCACCGTTATCAGGGTACCTATAAACATATCTATACTTTGCTTTAGCTTCCTGAACTTATTCATTCACTCACATCCTATACAAATTCTTCCGCATTTCTGTTAATTATGATGCTTTTCCTTATAGTCTTTCAAAAACATTCCTGCATCATCTGTTGGCATTGGTTTTGAATAATACCACCCTTGAATATAATCACATTCTGTTTCGCCAACAAGCATGTTTTGCTCTTCCGTTTCAACACCCTCACACACAACTGTAAATCCAAGGCTGTGTATCAGGGCAACTAAACCAACAAACAAATCCTTGCCGTTTTTCTTGTCGGTCTTTAAAAGAATATCCCTGTCAAGCTTAACTACGTCTATTGGATATTCACAAAGGTTTCCAAAGGAAGTATATCCGCTTCCCATATCATCAAGAGCAATTCTGAACCCATATTCTTTGATCCTTGAAATATTTTTCATTGCAACAGAATGGTTTTTCTCTATTGCATCTTCTGTTATTTCTATAATAAGCTTCGTTCTGTCAAACACATATCTGCTTGCAATCTCGTTTATTTTAAGCGCATAATTTTCTTCTGATATTGTTATACGTGTGAAATTGCAGGAAAGGGTAAGGTTACCATTTTCTGTCTCTCTCCATTTATGAAGCTTTTGACATACAAGTTCAAACATATAGTAATCAAGTCTTGTAATAATCCCTGACTTTTCCATCAACCCAATATATTCACCAGGGCTTACTATACCCCTTTCAGGGTCATGCCATCTGGAAAGTGCCTCTGCTGAAACGATTTCACCTGTTTTATTTTTTACAATAAACTGAAGATATAGCTTAAACTCTTTATTTTCAAACGCCCTGTTTATTCTCCCAATAAGAGCTTTTTCTTCTGTTGCTCTGTACATCATTCTTCTGTCAACCATAATCATCTGCTTATCTGTACCCATAAGCTTATTACAGTTTTTACGCAGGTTAAAGAGTAGCAATTCATAGTTTCGGTCATTTTCATCTAAGTTATATACCGCTATGTAGAAGAATGGCTTACCTTCTCTGTCTTCATCCTTGATATACAGATTCAGACTATCGGATATCTCTGAAATTCTGAGGTTTGCATTATTGATATCAGGACTTTTGAACATAAACACAAATCCGTTTTCCGTAATTCTCGCAACAACCTCATCACTTTCTTCATAAGACTTTAATACACTTGCTGTGTATTTTATGGCATCTGTGAATATAGCTTCACTGTGATACACCTGAAGATAGTTACTGTCAATAACAATGTATGCTATGTAGTAATCGCCTTCTGTTGCATCCTTAATCACAGCTTCAAAAGCTTTTTCAAAATACGCAATATTTCCGATTCCTGTATCGGCATCTGTAACTCTGTTCTTGTTAATCTTTACTTCAAGCATTTTAAAGTAAAGCACTACCAAGGCAGCAAGAACAAAAAGGACAATACAAGCCACGATTAAAAACATCCCCTGATTAACGTCGCCTTTACTTTTTTTGCTTTCAGCTACCAGGTATCCTTTAATTTCCTCTTCCGTCAGCGCTC
>JAZLCI010000097.1:0-32074 GCA_045614085.1 Clostridia bacterium | reverse complement strand
AGGATACAGTTGTTATTGCAGTTTCTGAGGCTCTTCGTGATGAAAATGGTGAGTATATTACAACAGAAGGTTCTGTTCATGCAGGTCTTGATGCCTTCGGACATAAGATTATGTCAGGCACAGGTCAGTTTTTAGCACAGTATTTAGGTAAGGCTTTAGGGGTAAAGGCAAGAGGTATAGAGCTTAATACTCCACAGAGAGCGGCTGCTCACATTCAGTCAAAGCAGGACATAGACGAAGGGTTTAAGATGGGCGAAACAGCTGTGCGTGCGGCATTGAGTGGAAAGTCAGCACAGATGGCCATTATTGTCCGCGAGGCAGACGAGCCATATTCTTATAAGACTGATACTGCTGATATAAAGGGTATTGCCAATGTAGAAAAGGTTATCCCAAAGGAATGGATAATAAATGACGGAACATATGTATCAGAAGAATTTATCAAATACGCAAAACCTCTTATAATGGGCGAGGTAGAGAAGATTACAAAGAACGGATTGCCTGTACATCTTAAGATAAAATAGGAGATTATTATGGAAAGTTATAACTATAAAACAAGAGGAACCTGTTCAAGGTTTATTACCTTTGATTTAGACGGAGATATAGTTAAAAACGTTGTTTTTGGCGGTGGTTGCAGTGGTAACACCCAGGGGATATCAAAGCTTGTTGAGGGTATGAAAAAGGATAAGGTAATAGAGCTTTTAAGCGGAATTGACTGTAACGGCAGAGGAACATCTTGCCCTGCCCAACTTGCAGAAGCGTTAAAAAATGTGTAAAGGAAATCTCGCAGAAACATCTGCGAGATTTTTTATGGTTTTACATAGTTGTAGATGCCTGAATATATGGCTTCTGCGGCGGCGGTGCGCCATGCGGAACTGTTTAAGTTCAATGCCTCGGTTGGGTTAGATAAATAACCAAGTTCAACTAAAACAGATGGCATGTCAGTCTGGCGGAGGACAGCAAAATTTGCTGCACGAACACCGTTATTTTTTGAGCCAAGCCGTGCCACAAAGGATTTGAGTATTGATTCGGCAAGAGCTTGTGCTCTTCCGCCTAACCTATAGACGTAAGCTTCAACGCCATTTGCTGCAGGGTTTGGTGAGCTGTTTGTGTGAATACTCACAAAATAATCTGCACCCCAATTGTTTGCCATTCTTGCTCTGTTTGTAAGGTCTGCGCTCTTTCCCGGAAGAACATTTTCTGTTTCCGTTGAGCGATACAACATTACATCGTAGCCATTTCTTTTTAAAAGGTCAGCAAGCTGAAGAGCAACGCTTAAGTTTACGGTGCTTTCACGCACATTATTTCCAAGTGCACCCGGATCAGTTCCGCCGTGGCCGGCATCAACAAAAATCTTGGTTGCCATAGTATCACTCCAATTATAAAAATGATAAGAATAAAGTTCTTATGTTACATAATATGCGTGTCCTTTTAAAATGTTTTGAAAACATTTAATATATATGTAATTTGGATGTAACATCTTTATGTTATAATACCTATGGGTTAATGTGATTATTTTTTAAAATAATGCTTGCATTATTGTATAGTTATTGTTATAATAACAACTGTATTTAGTAAAAAAGGCTTGAAGTAATACAAGATATTGATAAAATCCGTGGATGGGAGTATCTTTATGGAAAAGTTAGTAATTTTAGGGGGAGCAAAACTTACAGGTGAAGTTTGTATCAGCGGTGCGAAAAATTCTGCCGTTGCTATTTTGGCTGCCTCCATATTAATTAAAGGTGTATGCCGTATAGATAACGTTCCTCACGTTAGTGACATATATGTATTGCTTGATATAATTGAGGGGCTTGGCGGAAAGGCAAAGTTTATATCTGAGGGTACAGTCAAAATTGATTGTACAAACTTAAGCGGATATGAAGCAGATTATGAAACTGTTCGTCGTATAAGAGCGTCTTCATACCTTATGGGCGCACTTCTTGGCAGATTCAAGCGCGCAAGAGTTGGCTTGCCAGGTGGATGTGACTTTGGTGTAAGACCTATTGACCAACATATTAAAGGTTTTAAAATATTGGGCGCAGAAGTTGATTCAGAACATGGCTTTGTTGATATGAAAGCTGACAAGTTAGTTGGTGACAGTATATATTTAGACGTTGTGTCTGTTGGTGCAACTATTAATATTATGCTTGCGGCATCAATGGCAGAGGGAACAACAATAATTGAAAGTGCTGCAAAAGAGCCTCACATTGTTGATGTTGCAAACTTCTTAAACTGCATGGGTGCAAACATCAAGGGTGCAGGTACAGATAAGATTAAGATTGTTGGCGTACCGGAGCTTCACGGTGGAGAGTTCAGTGTTATTCCTGACCAGATAGAAGCAGGTACGTTTATGATTGCGGCTGCGGCTACAAAAGGCGATGTTACTGTTACAAATATTATTCCAAAGCATATGGAATCTTTAAGTGCAAAGCTTGAAGAAATGGGCGTTGGTATTGAAGAATATGATGACGCTATCCGTGTATATATGGATGACAGAGAGCTTAAGTGTGCTAATGTAAAGACACAGCCGTACCCTGGCTTCCCAACAGATTTACAGCCACAAATTTTAACACTTTTATCTGTTGCAAAGGGTACAAGCCTTGTTACTGAAAACGTATGGGACAGCAGATTTAAGTATATAGACGAACTTGTTCGCATGGGTGCAAAGGTTACCGTTGAGGGAAAGGTTGCAGCAGTAGAGGGCGTTGAATGCTTAAAGGGTGCTCCCGTAAGTGCAACTGACCTTCGTGCAGGTGCTGCACTGGTTATAGCAGGTCTGATGGGTCGCGGCGTGACAGAAATTTATAGCATTAAGTATATTGACAGAGGATATGAAAACCTTGAAGAAAAGTTCAGAAAGCTTGGTGCCCAGATAGCAAGACGTGGCACAGATGATGATGCTCGCATCGATATAGGATAAGGTGATTTAATGGATATTGTTTCACTCAGAAGTGGAAGCCGCGGAAACGCGGCTTTGATTTTTTCAGATAAAACAAAAATATTGGTTGATTGCGGTGTAAGCGGAAAAGTAATCGAAGAAGCTTTATCTTCCCTTGACATTTCTCCCAGTGACCTTGACGGAATTGTTGTCACACATGAACATAGTGACCATATATCAGGGATTGGGGTTATGATGCGAAGATACAAGCTTCCTGTATGGGCAAATGAAGATACGTGGCTTGCAATGGAAGGTCAGGTTGGAAAGATAGATGTAAGTCTTGAAAAGGTACATAGTGGTGAATTTGAAATAGGAGATATAGGAATAAAGCCTTTTGGTATCTCTCACGATGCGGCTGACCCTGTAGGTTATAGCTTTCAAAAGGGAGAAGAAAAGATATCTGTTGCCACAGATATAGGGATTCTTAAAAAAGATATATTTGAGGTTGTAAAGAAAAGTAAGACTGTTCTTTTAGAAGCCAATCACGATGTGAATATGTTGGAAATCGGCAGATATCCCGAACATCTCAAAAGAAGAATAAGAGGAGATTTTGGTCACCTTTCAAATGATGATGCGGGAAAGGCGGCAGAGTTTTTAGTCAGGCTTGGAACAGAGAATATTATTCTTGGACATTTGAGTGAGGAGAATAATTATCCGGACCTTGCAGAAAAAACTGTTGAGCTTGCCCTTGCGGAAGCAGAAATAATGGTAGGAAGGGATATAAAATTGTCCGTTGCAAGTCAGTATGATATATGCAGAATATAAAAAAAGATGTTTCACAATATGTGAAACATCTTTTTTATGTTAGTTTTTATTTACCTAAATATGTAAAGTGCATATAGTCAACAGTTCCGTTTATCCATGCGTTTCCGCCCCAGAGCCATCCATATTTTGCAAAGGTCTGTACAACAGTTCCGTTTGACGGGAATGAGTAGATAGATTTATCAGGATCATAGAAAGTACCAATTGTTGTACCGCTTGCATAAACAGTGTAGTTTTCGTTATAGTTTAAGTCAATGGCTGTACCATAGTTATGGTCAGAATAAAGACCACTTGCCATTGAGTTTCTCCAACCGTAAGCGATTGCATCCTTGAGAGGAGGCTTATCGTCAGAATTGAATATTTCATCAAATATAGCTATAACGTCATCTTTTAGCTTTGTGTTAATTTTAAATGTAAGAGTTGATGCATACTTATCACCAACCTCGTTAATCTTCCATACGTTTACAGTAACTTCAGACATATTCTGATCGGCTTCTTCTTTAGAAGTGTATTTCTTGCCTGTTGGGAAGATACGCGCTTCTTTTTCAGCAGCTTCTCCTGATGATAAGGTTTCAGTATATGTCTTTAAACGATAGAAACCATCTTTGCCAGGAATCTGAAGTGGTGTTCCGCTTGGAGCGGTAAAGATACTTCCTGTCCATGTGGTATCTTCGCCTGCAGCACCAGGGTTACCTGCATAACGAAGGTCAACAGTTGCACCTGATGGAAGAGTAATTGTTTTTACAAGAGTATAAATTGAATTCTTGCTTGCATCCTTGGTCTCGCGAAGACTTGTTTTAATTTCGCCTTCAAGGTTTTTGCCGTATGAAACATAACAACGATAAGCAATAATAGCGGCTTCTTCACGGGTTACAGCATCGGTAGGTCTGAATGTGCCTGTGTCATCTCCTGCCATAAGGTTGTTGTCAATCATAAACGCAACGTGGTTCTTAGCCCATGATGCAATATTTTCAGCATCTACAATATCATCAAATACTGATTCTGATGGGAAGTATGGACTAAGCACCCCTGCAGAGTCTAAAAGACTTGTGATTATCTTACAAAGTTCCTGACGTGTAAGTGTGCCCTGTGGGAAAAAGTGACCCTCGCCGTCACCGCTTACCAATCCTGTGTAGTATGCCATATTAGCAAAAATATCGGTTGTATCTTCAAATGGGTTTTTGGCATTTGAAGAAACGTTTTCTGCTGTCAGTGTAGCGTAAAGGTTGACTGCAACATTTACAAAGTCGCTTCTGGAGATAGGAGTCTGAAATGATTTGTTTGAAAACTCCTCTGAAATAATACTCAAACGCATTGCGTTGTCAACAGCATCCTTTGCCCAAAAACTTGGCTCATATGCACTGACTGACGGGATAATAGCCAATATAAGAATCAGAGCAAGTAATCCCGAAAGCCCTTTCTTTAAATTTCTCATTTTTTCACCTCAAATACATTGTGTTTTTGGTTAATTGTAATTTATTATATCACAGAATTAGAATTAATTCAACTTATCTTATTAATTGTTTACAAATTGTTATAAAAATGAAAACTATGGAGAAAAGTGGCAGAAAGCTTGACTTTATCATTTGGGTTTGATAAAATATAGACTGTAAGCAGGCTTTTTGGAGGGATAAAATGAAAATATTAGGGGTTGACTTTGGCGACAGCAGAACAGGATATGCAGTTTCTGATATTTTAGGCTTTTCGGCAAATGTCTTAGATGCCTTTAAGTGCAGAAAGCTTGAAGTTGTGGCAGAGCACACAGCTTCTCTTGTGAAAGAGTTGGGGATAGAGAAAATTGTCCTTGGCTTTCCTAAAAATATGAATGGAACAATCGGACCAAGAGCTGAAAAGACACAAATTCTTTCAGAAGAAATTAAAAAGCTTGTTGATATTCCTATAATATTATGGGATGAAAGACTTACAACTGTATCAGCTCATAATCTTATGAATGAAACTAATATAAGAGGGCAAAAACGTAAAGACAGCGTTGACAGTATCTCTGCGGCATATATATTGCAGGGATATCTCGACAGCTTAAAATAATATAGAAAGGCGGAATATGAAATGGCAGAACTTCCAGAAAACGAATTTTTAATAGACCTCTTTGATGAAGAGGGAAATAAAAAAGTTTTTGAACATCTTGATACTGTTCTTTATAAGGATGAAGAATACGTAATCTGCATTCCTTATGATGATGACGAAGAAGAGGTTACTGAAATCGTCATCTTCAAGACGGTAGTAGACAAGAATGGAGATTCCTCTCTCGAACAGATTTTTGAGAATAATATTCTTGAAAATGTGTATGATATCTTTAAAGAGAGAAATATGGATAAATTTGAATTTGGTGATTAACAGAAATGGCGTACCTTACGGTGCGCCATTTTTAAATTTATGTTACGTTTTTTCGTAACAGTTTACAACTGATATATTTTATTATATAATTAATGTTGTATAAGTATAAGAAAATGAGGATATTATAGATAATTTCAGGAAAGGACGGAACCGTAAATGACAAAGCAAAGTGGCGAAAAAGGCTTAAAAGCGGCAAAAACCATAGGTGTTATGGCTGTTATAATTATGCTTGCAAAGGTTATGGGCTTATTGCGTGAAACTATGGTTGCAGGGATTTACGGACAGGGAATGGAGTCGGACATTTTAAATACTGCGACTCAAATCCCTCTTTTGTTCTTTGATATGGTTTTAGGGGTGGCTATTTTATCCACCTTTGTTCCTGTTTTTAACAAATATATCGAAAAATATGGAAAAGATGAGGCAATGAAGTTTGCCAACAACTTTACAACAATTGTTGGCCTTATCGCTGTTATTGCTGCTGTTCTTGGCATGCTGTTTGCAGAGCCTTTGGTTAATCTTATGGTTCCCGGTTATGCAGATGTTCCGGGAAAGGTAGAAATGACAGCAAAGCTTCTTCGCATTCTATTTCCGTCTATGATTTTTACTGCCTCTGCATATGTTGCGGTAGGGGTGCTTCAGTCTTTTGGTGAGTTTACAATTCCGTCCCTTATAAGTGTTGTTTCAAACGGAGTTATGATACTTTACCTCATTATATTCGGAGATAAGTTCGGTCTTGTTGGTGTTTCTGTGTCAATGCTTGTTGCATGGGCCCTTCAGCTTTTTGTTCAGATTCCTCATTTAATAAAATTTGGTTTTAAGTATATGCCTCGTTTTGACTTAAAGGATGAGGGTATAAAGGAAGCGGCGCTTATTGCTTTACCTGTTTTAATAAGCTCATGGGTTCAGCCCCTTTGTAATGTTATAAATATGTCTTTTGGTTCATCTTTAGGGGATGGTGCTGTTTCGGCACTTAATTGGGCAAACAAGATATATATCATTATGGTAGGTGTATTTGCCTATGCTATAACAAACTTTATCTTTCCAAAGCTTTCAAGGTTAAGCGTTGGAGAAAATAAAGACGAGTTTTCAGAAGTTACAAGAATGTCAGTTGGATATATAATCCTTATAATCGGCTTGGTATCTGCTTTGTTTATTGCCCTTTCGCAGCCAATAATAAGTGTTGTCTTTGAGAGAGGGGAATTTACAAAAGAGGCATCGGCAATAACAGGAAAGGCGTTATTCTATTATTCTTTTGGTATGGTAGGATATGCAATATGTGAGGTCCTTAACAAAAGTTTTTATGCTTTGTCAGACGGTAAGACGCCAATGGTTACATCTCTTATAGGAATTTTGGTTAATCTTTTAGCGGCTTTTGTATTTGTGGCGTTACTTAAGCTTGACGTAGGTGGTCTTGCTCTTGCAAGCGCAGTTAGCTCCCTCGTTATGGGAATATGTCTTTTGTATATGATAAACAAAAGAAGAAGTGGAGTAATAAATAAGGAGTTTATCTTAAATATTGTAAAAATTCTTATTTGTGGAGTTTTAGCATTCCTTGTGGCAAAGGGAATTGATGCCTTTGCAAAAAATATAGGAAGGGGAACAATACTGACCTTAATAAGACTTTGCATATGTTCTTTCCCTGCCCTTGTTGTTTATGTAGGCGCAGGATATATACTTAAAGTATCAGAAATAAGAGATGCTTTTAATAAGCTTTTAAAAAGAGGTGAGCAGTTTGAAAAGTAATGCAGGATTTTTTGAAATAATTTGGTTGTTTATCTGGAACTTAATAAAAAACAGCTTTATTTACAAGCTTTTGACAACAATTTACGGAAAGATATCAAAGAGCTGGAATGATAGTAAAATCGCAGGTTGGTTCAGGGTTCTTCATATAAATGAAGACGCTTTAGGAAAAACTTTTTTCGGCAAGATTGTCAGATGCCCATTTACCTTTATTGAATTTATTCAGAAAAAGTATGGAGAGGCTATAAGTGGCGGAATAGAAAAAAGTGGCCTTTTAAATCTTTGCAGAATGTATCTTAACAATCTTCTTGCTATGAATACAAGATTTATAGGGGTTTTGGCTGTTGCATTTGCTATAGGCTCAATAATCGGAACCTTTATAGGTCATGGCGGAGTAAACATATTAATGGTTGCTTTAGGGATTGTTGGAATTTTACTTTCTCTTATTAATGTTAATATAACTGATTTTTTAAAAAATTCAGCACTTTTAAAGCTTGTTATATCTCTTCTTGGTGCAGAGACAGATTTTGATTTTTATGACGAAGAATACACAAAGGGAAAGGGCAGACTTATCCTTATAGGTATTATAGGAGCCATTTTGGGTGTTGTTTGCGGAAGATATGGAATGGTTCTTCTTGCACCGATTGCAGTTATAGGCATAGGGGTAGGTATGCTCTCTGTATCAAAACCTGTCTTCTCGGTGTTTCTCGTGCTTTTTGGTGCACCAATTCTTCCTACAATGGCAGATGTCGGACTTGTTCTTATTTCGGTTTTTTCCCTTATTATATATGCAGTAACCCACAAGGATTTTAAGTTTAAGTTTGATGGAATCGGGTTCTTTATAATAGTATTTATCGCAGTATATTTGGTGGCAGGCCTTTCATCTTTTGCTATGATGAAGAGCCTTAGCATATGGCTTATATATTTTGCTTTTATGGCAATGTACTTTGTTATTATAAACACTGTTACATCCAAAAAGATACTTAACAATATGCTTATTATCTTTGTTCTTTCAGGCTTGCTTGTATGTCTTTACGGAATCGCACAATACGTTTTCGGCTGGGATACAAATCAGGCATGGATGGACGAGGAAATGTTTGAAGATATAAAGATGCGTATATATTCAACTCTGAATAACCCTAACGTTTTAGGTGAATATATACTTCTTGTTCTTCCTGTTTCTATTGGTCTTATGTGGACAAAGAAGGAAGCGTATTCAAAGGTTTTATATGCAGGGATTTCTGCTGTAATGCTTTTAGCGTTAATCCTCACCTTCTCAAGAGGTTGCTGGATTGGTTTAATCATTGCGGCGGCTGTGTTTATAACCTTTGCGGCAGGAAAGCTTTGGGGACTTTTGCTTGTTGCCCTACCTGCTCTCCCTATGGTACTGCCTGAAAGTATTATTAACAGATTTTTAAGCATCGGGGATATGAAGGATTCGTCTACATCCTACAGAGTGTATATATGGATGGGTTGCCTTGCTATGATTAAGGATTTCTGGCTTTCAGGTATCGGTATGGGGCAGGAAGCTTTTAATCAGGTTTATCCGTTCTATTCATATAACGGAATTGTGGCGCCACACTCCCACAACTTGTTCCTGCAGATTCTAGTTGAATCAGGAATTTCAGGCATAGTGGTGTTCCTTGTTATAATGATTCTCTTCTTACGCAGAGTTATGACAGGATATCAGTATGGGGGAAAGGGTGACACCTTGTCGACCCTTATGACAGCGATAACTGCAGGAGTTTGCGGATTTTTGGTTCAGGGTATGTTTGATAATTGTTTCTATAACTACCGAGTAATGCTTGTTTTCTGGTGCGTGATAGCCCTGGGTAGAGCTTGTGTATATGTTGCAAAGCAAGGGAGTGAAGAAAATCTATGATAAAGGTAATAGAAGTTTCATCAGATTCTAACATAGGCGGAGCGGGAAAGTGTATTTTAACGTTCCTTAAAAATTATGACAGAGATAAATTTGATGTATCAGTTGTTTTGCCTGAAAACAGCTTGCTTAAACCTGAGGCGGAGGCTCTTGGAGTTAAGGTATATGAAGTAAAGCACCTTGCTGAAAAATCATTGGATATAAAAGCTATAAAAATTCTTAAAGAACTTTTTAAGGAGCTTAAGCCTGATGTGGTACATACACACGCAAGTATGTCAGCAAGAATTGCGGCAAAGCTTTTAAATATAAAGGTTGTTTATACAAGGCATAGTGTATTTCCACCATCAAAGCTTATATCAAAGTTCCCGGGAAAGCTTATAAACGGAATGGTAAATAACGGCACAGCTGATAAGATTATAGCTGTTGCAGAGGCGGCAAAGGACAACTTAACTGCGACAGGGGTATCAGAAAAGAAGATATCTGTTATCTTAAACGGAGTGGAAACACTTGTTCCGTACAGCAGTGAAAAAGTTTCAGAGATAAAACGAGAGTATGGCATAAATGATGATGAAAAGATTGCGGTTATGGCGGCACGTCTTAATGAGGTAAAGGGTCACAAGTATTTTGTTGAGGCGGCGAAGTTATTAAAGGATAAGGGAGTTAAGTTTAAATTCCTTATAGCAGGCACAGGGGGTGAAGAGGAAAACATTAAAAAGCAGATAAAGGATATGAACCTTGAAAACGAGGTTAAGCTTTTAGGCTTTTTGAGTGATGTAGAGCCTCTTATGAATATTATGGATGTTCAGGTAAACTGCTCTTTTGGGACAGAGGCAACAAGCCTTGCACTTCTTGAGGGGATGAGCCTTGGAAAGCCTGCGGTTGTAACGGATTTTGGTGGAAACCCAGGAGTAATAACAGACGGATTAAACGGATATCTTACACCTACTCATAATGGACAGGCAACAGCAGACTGTCTTGAAAAGCTTTTCTGCGACAGTGACTTGTATGAAAAAATGAGCAAAGAGTGTATAAAGGTATATAATGAAAAGTTTACTGCAGTTGTAAACACAAGAAATATTGAAGATGTTTACAAAAATGTACTAAAAAAACAGAAAGGAAATGACTAATATGAAAGGTGAGAAAAAGTTCAGATTTAACGGAATGGATATATTTATTGTAATCATTCTGGCAGTTGTTATAGCGGCAGGTGCGTATTTCCTTTTTGGAAGAGATGCATCTTCGGTAAAGGATGAGCAAAACGTAAATGTAAGTTTTGCTATAGAGCTTACAGGAAAAGAAGCAGGGTATGAGAATAACATAAAGGTTGGAGATATTGTTCTTGTAGGTGAAAAGGATAAGATGAGAACAACTATCGAAAAGGTAGAAGTTCTTCCTGCAAAGACTACAGGATATAACATAATAGACGGAAAAGTTTTAAGGGCGGAAGTACCTCTTCTTAACGATATAAAGGTAACCCTTACTGCAACCGGTGTTGAAAGTAATGATGCAATAAAGATAAACGACATTCCTGTAAGGATTGGTCAGAACCTTGCGGCATTTGGTAATGGCTGGTCAAGCACGGGATATGTAGTAGGACTTGAAACTAAAGCGGAATAGTCTGAAAGGATGGTGTAAAAATGATTAATAAAGATGGAAAGTTATTCGGGAAAATAAGCATTGTAGATATAGCAGTTGTTTTGATTATCCTTATACTCGGCTTTGGGATTTATGCAAAGTTTGGTGGACAGGCAGGAGCAGTTGTATCTTCATCAGAGAAGATAGAATGTACATTTTTAGTTAAAAATGTGAGAAACTACACGGCAGATGCTCTTGATAAAAAAGGTGCATTATATGACAAGGTGTCAAAGGAATATATAGGCGACATCACAAAGGTAGTTGTAAAAGAGGGCTTATATCAGGTTAATATGGCTGACGGAAGCTTTAAACAGATTGCTCCTGAAGAAAGATACAATGTGTATGTTACAGTTGAGTTTTCAGGAAAAGCAAGTGAAAACGGTTTTTACACAGCTGCAAATAAGTATTTAGGAGCGGGCACATCTGCTATGATTACTACAAAGTATGCAGAGTGTGAGTCAACAGTATATTCAATAGACAAGGCAGAATAAGGCGGTGGATTTGTATGTTCATAGCTGACGGATGGAAGGATTATGAAATCCTTGACTGTTCTGATGGCGAAAAGCTTGAACGTTGGGGTAATAAGGTGTTGGTAAGACCTGACCCGCAGATAGTGTGGAGAAGCCCCAAAAATGCGGCAGAGTGGAAAACTGCTGACGCAAGATATAATCGAAGTAAAACAGGGGGAGGAAGCTGGCAGAATTTTAAGAAGCTTCCTGACTCATGGAAAATCAATTACAAAAACTTAACCTTTGGGGTAAAGCCTATGGGATTTAAACACACAGGCTTATTCCCTGAACAGGCGGCAAACTGGGATTGGTTTTCTGAAATAATCAAAAACGAAAAGGGCAGAGAGATAAATGTCCTAAACCTTTTTGCATATACAGGTGGAGCAACCATTGCTGCGGCGGCTGCAGGGGCAAAGGTGTGCCATGTTGATGCGGCAAAAGGTATGGTTTCCTGGGCAAAGGAAAATGCCGCTCTTTCAGGACTTTCAGACCATCCTATAAGATACATAGTTGATGATGTTAAAAAGTTTGCTGAAAGAGAGCTTCGCAGAGGTCATAAATATGACGGAATAATAATGGACCCACCATCATATGGCAGAGGTCCAAACGGAGAAGTATGGAAAATAGAGGATGAAATATTTGACTTAATTGAGCTTTGTGTAAAGCTTTTAAGCGATAAACCTTTATTCTTTCTTGTTAATTCATACACTACAGGTCTATCCGGTAGTGTTATGAAGAATATATGCTCTCTTACAATAAAAGAGAAGTTTGGCGGATTTATTACAGCGGATGAGGTTGGCTTGCCTATAAGAAACAGCAGCATTGTGCTTCCTTGTGGATACAGTACACGTTGGCAAAGCAAATAATTTAAACGAGGATTTTCAAAAATGGATACTATTATAAAAACCCAGAACTTATTTTTTGATTTTACAGATGAAGAAACTGGCAAAGTTTTAAATGTCTTAAAAGATGTTTCCATAGAAGTGAAAAAAGGGGAATTTTTAGCCGTTCTTGGACATAACGGGTCGGGAAAGTCTACCCTTGCCAAGCATTTCAATGCCATACATACCCCGACATCAGGGAAGGTGTACGTTGATGGTGTTGACACTTCGGATGCAGAAAATCTTTATAAAATCAGAAGAATGGTGGGGATGGTATTCCAGAATCCTGACAATCAGATGGTTGCAAATATAGTTGAAGACGATGTGGCTTTTGCGCCTGAAAATTTAGGCGTTCCCCGTGAAGAGATAAGAGAAAGGGTTGACAAATCCCTTGAAGTAGTTAAAATGAGCGAGTTTAAAAAGCACGCTCCTCATATGCTGTCAGGAGGGCAGAAACAAAGGGTTGCAATAGCAGGTGTGCTTGCTATGGAGCCTGATATCCTTGTTCTCGATGAGCCAACAGCTATGCTTGACCCTAACGGAAGAAAAGAGGTAATCGAAACAGTAAAGTGGCTCAATAAGGAAAAGGGAATGACCATTGTTTTGATCACTCATTATATGGACGAAGCTGCTCAGGCAGACAGGGTTATAGTGATTGACGATGGTGTTGTAGAAATGACAGGAAACCCCTATGAAGTTTTTTCACAGGTGGAAAGACTTAAAAAATTAGGACTTGATGTTCCTCAGGCAACAGAGCTTGCTTATCTTTTAGGAAAAGAAGGCTTTGATATAGGAACAGATGTGCTTACGGTTTCAGAATGTGTGGACAGAATAGAAAGGCTGGGAATAGCAAATGATTAAGCTCAAAGATGTCAGCTATACCTATGGCAAGAGCGGTCCTTTTGAAAAGACGGCTCTTAACAATATTAATATAGACATAAAACAGGGTGAATTTATTGGACTTATAGGTCATACAGGTTCAGGAAAATCCACTCTTATTCAGTTGCTTAACGGTCTTATAAAGCCTGACGAGGGAAAGGTTATTATAGACGGAACTGATATAACAGAAAAAGGGGTAAAATTACGTGATGTCCGCTTTAAGGTAGGACTTGTTATGCAGTACCCTGAATATCAGTTATTTGAAGAAACAGTTATAAAAGACATTTCCTTTGGACCTATCAATATGGGACTTTCTGAAGAAGAGGTAAGAAAAAGAGCTGAATATGCGGCTGATTTAGTAGGCATAACAGAAAAGTTTTATGAAAAATCACCTTTTGAGTTATCAGGGGGACAGAAAAGACGTGTTGCTATAGCGGGAATACTTGCAATGGAACCGAAAATTTTAATTCTTGATGAGCCTACTGCAGGACTTGACCCTGCAGGAAGAGATGAGATACTCTATAAGATACGTGATATGCATAAAAGAATGAATTTAACCGTTGTACTTGTGTCTCACAGTATGGAGGATGTTGCAAAGCTTGCAGACAGAATTCTTGTTATGAACAAAGGTAATGTTGAGATGTTTGACACACCTAATAATGTGTTTAAGTGCGGTGAAAGATTGGCAGAAATTGGTTTGAGTGTTCCGCAGATTACTAAGATAACAGATGAATTAAGAAAAAAAGGTATGCCTTTAAAGGACGGAATTTATACAGTGGAGGATGCTCTTTATTGTATAAAAGAAGCGCTTAAGGAGGGGAAGAAATGCTAAAAGATATAACATTGGGTCAATACTTCCCCGGAGAGACAGTTATTCATAAGCTTGACCCGAGAACAAAGATTTTAATTGTTATTGCTTATATAGTAATAACCTTTTGCGTAAGCAGTATTTTGGGATATGTTGCCTTGGCGGCTTTTATAATTTTAAGCATTGCCCTTTCAAAAATACCTGTTTCATACGTATTAAAGGGAATAAAGCCTATTATTGCATTTATTATTATAACTGCTCTCTTTAATTTGTTTTTAACGAGTGGTGAAGTTATATGGCAATGGGGATTTTTAAAGATAACCTATGAGGGAATACGTTTTGCGGTGTTTATGGTTTTAAGGCTGACGTTTTTGATTTTGGGCACAACCCTTATGACCCTTACTACATCACCCATTGCTTTAACAGATGGAATGGAAGCTCTTTTAAAACCTTTTACGAAAATAGGTCTTCCTGCCCACGAGCTTGCAATGATGATGTCTATCGCCTTGAGGTTTATCCCTACATTAATGGAGGAAACCGAGAAGATAATGAAGGCACAGGCGGCAAGAGGCGCTGATATAGAAAACGGAAGCCTCTTAAAAAGAGCAAAGGCTATGGTACCTATCCTTATACCTTTGTTTGTAAGTGCTTTTCGTCGAGCAGATGAATTGGCTACTGCAATGGAGTGCAGATGCTATGGCGTAACCGAAAAGAGAACAAGCCTTCATGAGCTTAAGTTCAGAAAAAGAGATTTAGGCGCGGCTTTGTCTGTTGTTATACTTGCAGGCGTTATTGTTGTTATAAATATATTCTTTAAAATTTAGAGTTGAAAGGGAAAGTCTTATGAAGAACATTGCTATGAGGCTTATGTACGACGGTACAAATTACCACGGATGGCAATATCAGAATAACGGAATAACGGTACAGCAAACTGTTGAAGAGGCTTTGAGCGCCTTAACAGGAGAGGAAATAAAGGTTACAGGCTGCAGTCGTACAGATGCAGGGGTCCATGCTCTTGATTATGTGCTTAATTTCAAGTCAAACACAAATATTCCCGCAGAAAAGCTTCCTTATGCGCTAAATTACAGATTAACCACTGACATAACGGCAGTTGAGGCGTGGGAAGTGGAGGAAGACTTCAGCGCAAGATTTTCATCAAAGGGCAAAAGATATATTTACAGAATATGGAACGGAAGAATGAGAAACCCTTTTTATAAAGGATATAGCTGGTATCTTCCTTATAAGCTTGATAAAGAAAAGATGATTGATGGGGCAAAGCATTTCAAAGGAAAGCATGATTTCTCAGCTTTTATGGCAGCAGGAGGAAGTCAGAAGACTACTGTCAGAACCATCAGAGAATGTTTTGTAGAAGTAGAGGGAGATTTAATAGAAATAACAGTAGAAGCAGATGCGTTTCTTTACAATATGGTCAGAATAATTACAGGAACTATTGTTGAGGTAGGCCTTGGCAGAATAGAGGCAGAGGATATACCACGGATAATAGAAACAGGAGACAGAACGGAAAGCGGACTTACTGCACCTCCGGAGGGATTGTTTCTTAAAAAGGTATATTACTGATAAACAGAAAGGAAGAGTCGGTTTTATATGAAAAATAAATATTTTGAAAAAGTGTCGGACTTTTATAAGGATAAGATAAAGCCGACGGTTGACAGTGTTCTTAATAAGACAGCAGTGCTGAGGACAGGGAAAAGAAAGATTACATACTATCCCTTTAAGATTTTAGGAGCAATACTTTGCTTTGTGGTTTGTATCTCTCTTATAGCGTCTTTGTTTTCAGGTATTATAGGGCACAAGGATATAGATGTTTCTTTTGAATACGGAAATGTTTATAAGGCAATGAATATAGGAAAGGATATTCTTATATATAATAATAAGAACGTTAAGGCTTTAAGTGACAAGGGAAAGACATTATGGCAGGTAAATGAAACCTTGTCAGAGCCTTTGGCAGATGTTGGGGGAAAATATTTTCTTCTTATGGACCTTGCAGGAAATCATTATGCCAAAAGCTTTAAAAACGGAAAGGTTGTAAATGAATATAATCTTGGAAACGATATTATATCAGGAAAGATAACTAAAAAAGGGTATGCGGTTTTTGCTACTGATACTGATGGATACAAGGGAAAGGTTTCTCTGTATAATAAACGAGGCAGAGAAATCTATGTATGGAACAGTGGCAGCGGATATATCACAGATGTTGATATAACAGATAATGGAAGATATTTAGCTGTGGCACAGCTTTTGACAGATGAAGGCACAGTTAACAGCAGAATTCAGATAATAGATACAGGAAGAGGAGAGGTTATATCTTCAATAGACAGAAGCGGAGAAGCTGTTGTTGAAGTAAAGTATAATTCTTCGGAGAATCTTATTGTGGTTACTGACAATTGTATATCAGGATACAGCAAAAAGGGAAAGGAAAGATTTTCTGTTTCGTTAGATGGCAAGGATGCGAAATATTATAATATAGACAGCAACAAAATGATAGGTATAAACGTTATTGACAACAGAGGAAACTCTGTGCTTGAGCTTTATAATATGTCAGGAAAGCTTAAGGGCACATATGTTGCGACAGGCGATATCCATGCCTTTTCAATGCAGGGAAAAAGTTCTGTTGTAGTTGAGCAGAGAGGGGTTGTCCGCGTCAATGGACGTGGAAAAGAGCGTAAGGTGGTAAATATAGACCACGATGTTAAGGATGTAGGATATTTTGCAAATGGCAAAAAAGCTCTGGCGATAGGTGCGTCAAGTGCAGAAATTATCTCTGTAAAATAGTTTTTAAAAGGATGTGATTTTGTGGGATATAATATTATAGATATTATAGTATTGATTGCGTTGGCAATCTTTACTGTTTCAGGCCTTAAAAAAGGCTTCGTTGGAAATCTTGTAGGGTTTATATCTCTTGTTGCATCTGTTATCCTTGCCTGGATTTTATACCCTGTCATAGCAGATATGCTTATGGGGGTTGGTATAAGAGATTATGTTTATAATGCTGTTTTACAGAAGATAAACCCTGACAGTGGGGCTATGCTTGAAACCATACCTGAATTTTTGCAGAGTTCAGTCAAAGCAGGGACAGAGGCTGCCACAATTCAGGCAACAAGCAGTATAACAGACGTAATACTTAATATTTTAGCATTTTTAATTGTTTTATTGGTTTCAAGAATTATTATATTTATTGCTGAAAAAGTTCTGAAAATCGCAGTTAAGCTTCCGATTTTAAAGGGGATAAACAGACTTTTGGGAGCATTGACAGGATTTTTGAAGGGAATAATTATTGTTTACATAATAGGAATGATAGCCTTTGTGGTTTATCCTGTAGGAAAGGAAAGTCAAGCTGTAAAGGAGTCATATTTTGTTGAGAAAATGTATAATAATAATCCTGTAGTAAACAGTATGGTTAAGGAAGAAAAGACAGATTATGAGCAAAATGGAGAAATATGATGAATATATCTGAAATGAAAATAAGTGAGCTTCGGGAAGAGGCAAAAAAACTTAATATAGAGGGAATAGGAAAGCTTAAAAAACAGGAACTTATTGATGCAATTTTAAATAAGCAAAATGAAAAGGATAAGAATAAATCCGATGAAGCTGTAAAAAATAAAACTGAAGAGGTCAAAAACGACAGTGAATACACAGACCCTGTAAGAAAGACCAATCTGATGAGTGGCGTTCTTGAAGTTATGGCTGACGGATATGGCTTTTTGCGTAGCGATAATTATCAGTCAGGGGAAAATGACGTCTATGTTCATCAGAATCTGATAAGAAGATTTAACTTAAAAACAGGGGATTTCATAATCGGAAACTCCCGAATGCAACACGAAGGAGAAAGATATCAGGCGCTTTTATATGTTCAGAGCGTAAACGGTGACCCTGTTGATGTAGCGATTAAAAGAAAGCCTTTTGATGACCTTACGCCTATATATCCAACAGAGAGATTACGGTTAGAGCGAGGAAATAATGATTTTTCTGTCCGCCTTATTGACCTTATATGTCCTGTGGGAAAAGGGCAAAGAGGGATTATTGTTGCGCCTCCTAAAGCGGGAAAGACAACAATTTTAAAAAGCATTGCAAACAGCATAACCGAAAACAACCCTGAAGTTTCTCTTATTGTTTTGCTTATAGATGAAAGACCTGAAGAAGTTACCGATATGCAAAGAAGCATAAAGGGGGATGTTATATTTTCAACTTTTGATGAAGAACCTCAAAATCACGCAAAGGTTGCAGAAATCGTTTTGGAGAGGGCGAAAAGACTTGTCGAACATAAGAAGGATGTTGTGATATTGTTAGACAGTATAACAAGACTCTCCCGTGCATATAACCTTGTGGTAGCACCTACGGGAAGAACCTTATCAGGAGGTTTAGACCCCGGGGCATTATACAAGCCAAAGAGATTTTTCGGCGCAGCGAGAAATGTAGAAGAGGGTGGAAGCCTGACTATCCTTGCAACTGCTTTGATAGAAACGGGAAGCCGAATGGATGACGTTATTTTTGAAGAGTTTAAGGGAACAGGCAATATGGAGGTTCACCTTGACAGAAAGCTTCAGGAAAAGAGAATATTCCCTGCCATTGATATAGCGAAATCAGGAACAAGAAAAGAAGAATTGTTGCTTACACGTGATGAGCTTGAAACAATGTGGAAAATCAGAAGAGCCTTCTCTGACAGACCTGCCATGGAAGTAACAGAGAATATTATAAGCTGGATGATAAAAACAAAAACCAATAAGGATTTTGTGGTAAACAGCGGAAAGGTATTTGATGGATATGATAAAAAAGTTCAGTAGGTTATTAGCTATACTTTTAGCTTTGGTGATTGTGTCAGGATATATGACTGCTTATGCAGATACAACCAAGCCGCCTGCGTGGTTTCAGCAGGCAACAGGAGAAGAAGTACCTGAACTAACCGAAGAAGAGATAGCAAAAGAAGAGGAAATAGAAAAGTGGAGAGAGGAAAAAAAGAATGTGAAAGTTCCTGTCCTCTTATATCATCATATAACAAATGATGAATTTAGCAAAGAGGATGCTATTTCCTTAATATCTCCTGAAGACTTCAGACTTCATATGACGGCTATAAAAGCAAATTTTAATCCTATAAGTTTAAGACAGTACTGTGATTATGTTTTATGTGATGATGGTAGCGTTACTATCCCTAAAAATCCGATTATTGTAACCTTTGATGACGGATATTTAAGTAATTATGAGCTTGGCTTCCCTATTTTAAAGGAACTGAATATCCCTGCTACTATATTTGTTGTAACAGATACTGTAGGTGCAGTTGCCGGTGAGGGAAAGGTTAATTATTCTCACTTCACATGGGAACAGGCAAAGGAAATGGAAGAAAGCGGACTTATTGACATTCAGTCACACACAGTATCCCATAAGAAAACTGATGAGCTGGCATTTGAACAGCAAATCCTTGAAATAAGAAAGTCAAAGTATGATGTGGAAAAAAATATGGGAAAGGTTTGTGATATGATAGCATATCCTTACGGAAACTATAATGAAAGTCTTAAAAATATCGCAAGCCGTTCAGGATATAAGGCACAGCTTTTGGTTGACGACAGAACATCAGAGGAAGATTATGACGTAAACGTTCCAAGCGAGGGCATAGAGAATATTACACGAATGACAATAGCGGGAAATATGGGCAACGTAAACGTTATCGAGATAATCAGAAAGACCATAAACAAAAAGAAAATTAATTAAGAATAAAAAATACACCCAACTGCGAAAGCAGATGGGTGTTTTCTTTTGAAGAATATAATAAATTTAGAGCTCTTCTTCGTCGTTGTCTACAACTTCCTGATACTTTGCGAGAATACTGCTGTGAAGTAATTCGCGAGTTTCAGCATTGATTGGATGTGCAATATCCTTAAATTCTCCTTCTGGAGTCTTACGGCTTGGCATAGCGATAAAGAGCTTGTCCTGACCTTCGATAACCTTAATGTCGTGGATAACAAATGCGTCATCAAAAGTAACAGATACAACTGCTTTCATTCTGCCCTCCGATGTTATTTTGCGAACCCTGATGTCTGTAATGTTCATAATAAAACCTCCTCGCCACAATAAATGTGGCATATGTAAAAATTAATTATTTTTCATAAAATTAAGAAATCCGCATAAAATAATTTACCCAAGATATTGAAAAGTATAATATTTTATGATAAAATATTATTAACTTTTACTGGAAAAAATAATTAGCGGAAAGAAGGCAGAAAAATGAATAGATTTCAAATGTCAGACCTTCCTGAAGGTGCCCATATCCATATGATGGGTATTGGTGGAATAAGTATGAGCGGAATTGCTGAAATACTTATTTATCTTGGATATAAAGTATCCGGTTCAGACGTGCGCGAGTCGGACCTTATAAAAGAACTTAAGACAAAAGGTGCAGAAATATATATAGGTCAGCGAGGAGAAAATATAAAATCGCCTGATTTAGTGTGTTATACCGCGGCTATTGCCAAAAATAATCCTGAACTCACAGCTGCCCGTTCTCTTGGTATTAAAACCATTGAGAGAGCAGAGCTTTTAGGAGCTATAATGGAGCTTTACAAATATCCTCTTGCTGTTGCGGGAACACACGGAAAAACCACCGTTACTTCGATGTTGTCACTGGTGCTTTTAAAAGCAAACACAGATCCGACAATATTGGTTGGCGGTGAGCTTCCTCAGATAGGTGGGAATTACCGAATAGGCAAAACTGACTACCTCTCTTTTGAGGCATGCGAATATGTTGAAAGCTTTCTCCACTTCAGACCATTTTTGTCTATAATTACAAATGTTGAAGAGGACCACTTAGATTATTTTAGTGGTATTAAACATATTATATCATCTTTTGAAAAATTTGCAAGCCTTACATCACCACTTGGATGCAATATTGTTTGTTCTGACGATAAATACACAGGTGCGGTTGTGCAAAATGTTGACAAAAATTTGATAAAATATGGTATAGATGATGAAAATGCAGACTTTACTGCAAGCAATATAGAATATTCAGAGGACGGATGTGCAACTTTTGATGTCATAAAGAGGGGCGAAAAGCTTGTGGAAATCAGTTTGAGCGTTCCCGGAAGGCATAACGTTTTAAATGCTTTAGGCGTTACTGCGGCAGCTGATTTTTTAGGGCTTTCTATGGAAGCTGTTAAAGAAGGTCTTTTTGAATTCGGCGGAACAAAACGTCGCTTCCAGAAGATAGGATATGTGAATGGTTGCGAGATTATAGATGACTATGCTCATCATCCAACAGAAATAAAGGCAACAATTGAAACTGCCAAAAAGATGAACAAAAATGTGTGTGTTGTATTTCAGCCGCATACTTATAGCAGAACTTTAACCTTGCTTGATGGTTTTGCAGAAAGCTTAAGTCTTGCAGACAGGGTTATGATTCTTGATGTCTTCCCTGCAAGAGAGGAATATGACGGAAGGATTCATTCCTGTGACCTGGCACTTAAGATAAAGGATGCAGTTTATATAAACGATATGGAAGCAATGGAAAGGTATTTAAAGGCACAACTTACACAGGATGACCTGCTTATCACTATGGGCGCAGGAGATGTGTATAAGATAGGATATGATCTTTCGGAAGATTAGGTGGATGGTTTTATGAAAAAGGGTCTTGTTATGGAAGGCGGCGCTATGCGCGGAATGTTTACTGCCGGCGTTACTGATGTTTTAATGGAAAACAATATTGAGTTTGATGGTGCAGTCGGTACGTCTGCAGGGGCAGCTTTTGGTTGCAATTATAAGTCAAAACAGATTGGCAGAACCATACGGTACAACAAGAAATATTGCACAGACAAAAGATTTGTAAGTGTACGTTCTCTTATTATGACAGGGGATTTATATGGCAGAGATTTCAGCTACAGATTACTTCCTGACGAATTGGATCCTTTTGACTATGATACCTTTTCAGAAAACCCTATGGAGTTTTATACTGTAAGCACAAATGTAGAAAGCGGAAAGGCAGAATATCATAAGTGTACTGACGGAAGATATACAGACCTTGAATGGATAAGGGCGTCTGCTTCTATGCCCCTTATGGCAAATATTGTGGAGATAGACGGAAAGAAGATGTTAGACGGTGGAGTTGCTGACTCCGTTGCTCTTAAGTTTATGGAGAGTATAGGATATGAAAAAAATCTTGTAATCCTTACCCAACCGAAAGGTTATGAAAAAAAGCCTAACCGATTTTTGCCGCTGATTAAAATCAAGTATAAAAAATATCCGAAGTTTATAGATGCGGCAGAGAGGCGACACATTGTCTATAATGAGGATATCCGATACATAGAGGAAAGAGAAAAAGAGGGCAGAGTTTTTGTTATACGCCCTGAGGAGAGTTTAAATATTGGTGCTGCAGAGAAAAACCCTGATGAGCTTGAGAGGGTGTATCAGATTGGCAGAAGAGTGGCTGAAGAAAAGCTTGAGGAATTTAAGAAGTGGCTTTCTAAATAAATTTCGTAACAACATTGTAATTTGAAATTTCTTAAAATTTGTGGTAAAATGAATTGTTATGTATTAACTAATAGTTATACTCATAATCATTAATAAGGACAACTTATTAACGAAAGGAATGATTACTTATGAGAAACAGAGGCTTTGTGCTTAAGTTTATGGCTCTTATGCTATGTGCAGCAGTATCAATAGGGGTGTTTTATACATCTGCGATAACTGATGCTCAGGCGGCAGGCAATGAAGAGCTTCGCGGTGTATGGGTATCTACTGTTGCAAATATTGACTATCCGTCAAAGGCAACTACTGATGCAGGAACCCTCAAAAATGAGCTTGACACAATACTTGATAACTGCGAGGATATGGGGTTTAATGCTGTGTTCTTACAGGTAAGACCTTGCGGAGATGCTTTTTATAAATCATCTGTATTCCCATGGTCAAAGTATTTAACAGGTACACAGGGGGTTGCGCCAAGTGACGATTTTGACCCACTCGCATATGCGGTAGAGGGTGCTCACAAAAGAGGAATGCAGCTTCATGCATGGATTAATCCTTACAGGATTACAAATTCTGCATCCGATAACGGAAAGCTTTCTGTAAACAATCCGGCTTTAATCAATCCCGGACTTGTGCTTACAGACGGAAACGGCAAGATGTACTATAATCCCGGTGACAGTAAGTCTATTGAGCTTATTGTAAACGGTGCTGCTGAAATAGTTGAAAATTATGACGTTGACGGACTTCATATGGATGATTATTTCTATCCTGACGGAAGCTTTAACGATGAAACAACATATTCATTCTACAAGGATGAATATTCAGATATTGGTGACTGGCGCAGAGAGAATGTAAACAAGCTTGTAAAAACTCTTGATGAAAAGCTTCATTCGATTAAGTCTGATATCATCTTTGGTATAAGTCCACGTGGTATTTGGGCTAACAAGAGCGAAATGGCAGAGGGCAGTAACACTAATGGAAGCAGTTCGTATTCTGATATCTATGCTGATTCAAGAGCGTGGGTTAAGAATGAGTGGGTTGACTATATTATGCCACAGCTTTACTGGAATATCGGTTACGAAATCGCGGACTACAGTGTTTTATGTGACTGGTGGGCAGATGTTGTAAAAGGCACAGATGTAAAGCTTTATATTGGTGAGAGCGCATACAGAACAACATCAAGTGCACTTCCTGCGTGGACAGGGGATGCAGGTACAAACGAGCTTAAGACTCATATCTTAAATGGAAGAGATAATTCTTATATAAGCGGATATTGTTGCTTTACATATAACGATTTTCTTGAAAACAATGCAATATACGAGCTTATGAAGGAGCTTAATGATGAGGATGCATCAGCACCTGAAGGTGCGGTTTCGGTTAGTAAGCCAAGTGACCCTGAAATCAACGACGGAATGTCAAATGTTGAGGATAAGCCGACAGGAGATAAGTATAAGAATAAGTTCACTGATATGAACGATTACTGGTGGGCAATGGATGCAGTAAATGAGCTTGCTTCAAAGGGAATTATAAAGGGAAGAAGCGAAACAGAGTTTGACCCTGACTCATATATTACAAGAGCGGATAATACAGTTTTGCTTTTAAGAGTTTTAGGTAAAACTGCTGATTTTAATGACAACTTCGCTGACGTATATCCAAACAAATATTACTACAAAGAAATCGGTATGGCAAAGGCTTTAGGTATTGCATCAGGTGTAGGTGACAACTGCTTTGACCCCGATGCACAGATTAAGCGTCAGGATATGGCGACTCTTGCATACAGAGTTTTAGCTAAAGAGGGCGTTCTTACATCAATCCCTAACACAACTGTTTTAAACAAGTTTGCAGATAGCGACGAAATTTATTTCTATGCCCGTGAGGCAATAGCGGCTTGTGTTGACAAAGGTCTTATGAGTGGTTATGGTGACGGCACAATAAAGCCTAACGACTACGCAAGCAGAGTAGAGGTTGCCTTATTTATTTACAGAATTTCGCAATTAATTGGATAATATACTTGAAATTATTTATTTAATGTAATATAATCTAACTTAAGATAATATAAGAGAGGTTTTTAACTATGCAAAACACAGAAAAAACAATGGAAAAAATTGTGGCCTTATGTAAGGGCAGAGGATTTATTTATCCAGGTTCTGAAATCTACGGAGGCCTTGCAAATACTTGGGATTACGGTCCTTTGGGTGTTGAATTTAAAAACAATGTTAAGCGTGCATGGTGGAAGAAGTTCATTCAGGAAAGCCCATATAACGTAGGTCTTGATGCGGCTATCCTTATGAACCCTAAAACATGGGTTGCATCAGGTCACGTAGGCGGATTTTCTGACCCACTTATGGACTGCAAGGAATGTAAAGCTCGTTTCCGTGCAGATAAGCTTATTGAAGATGCTGCAGGAATTTCAGCTGACGGTTGGTCAGATGAAAAAATGAAGGAATACATCGAAGAAAACGACATAAAATGTCCTGAATGCGGAAAGCATAATTTTACAGATATCCGTAAGTTTAACCTTATGTTCAAGACATTCCAGGGTGTTACAGAAGATAGCAAGAATGAAATCTATCTCCGTCCTGAAACTGCACAGGGTATTTTTGTAAACTTCAAGAGCGTTCAGCGTACATCAAGAAAGAAGATTCCATTTGGTATCGGTCAGGTTGGTAAGTCTTTCAGAAACGAAATCACACCTGGTAACTTCACATTCAGAACACGTGAGTTTGAGCAGATGGAACTTGAGTTCTTCTGTAAGCCGGGAACTGACCTTGAATGGTTCAGCTACTGGAAAGATTACTGCAAGAACTTCCTTTTATCATTAGGTATCGCAGAAGAAAATATCAAGATGCGTGACCATGAACAGGAAGAACTTTCTCACTACAGTAACGCAACAACTGATATTGAATTTATGTTCCCATTTGGTTGGGGTGAACTTTGGGGTATCGCTGACAGAACAGACTATGACTTGAAGCAGCATAGTGATTTCAGTGGTGAAAAGATGGAATACACTGACCCTGAAACAAATGAAAAGTATATTCCATACTGCGTTGAGCCATCACTGGGTGCAGACCGCGTTGCTCTTGCATTCTTGGTTGAAGCATATGATGAAGAAGTTATTGATGCTGAAAAGAATGACGTTCGTACAGTTATGCACTTCCATCCAGCACTCGCACCTATTAAGGCTGCTGTTTTACCACTTTCTAAAAAGCTTTCTGAAAAGGCAATGGAAGTATATCAGATGTTAGCTTCTGAATTTATGTGTGAATTTGACGAAGCAGGAAGTATCGGTAAGAGATATCGCAGACAGGACGAAATTGGTACACCTTTCTGTATCACATATGACTTTGAGTCAGAAGAAGACGAAAGCGTTACAATTCGTCACCGTGACTCTATGGAACAGGAAAGAGTTAAGATTTCTGATCTTGTTAATTATATCAGAGACGGAATTAAATTCTAATTTAAAACTATGGGGCTGCTGCATATACGCAGCAGCTCTGTGTAATTAATCGGGAGATAGAAAATGGATGCTATAAAAGGACATAAAAAAGTTAAAAAGCTGTTATGTGATACCTTTGAGAGCGGAAAAGTAGGACATGCCTATATTTTTGAGGGTAAAGCAGGAGTAGGCAGGCTTTCTTTGGCAAAAGCCTTTGCTCAAATGGCGTGCGGCAGTAAGTTCACTGCGGAAAATAATCCCGATATAATTGTTGTTACAAATGAGCTGTATGATTCTAAAAAGACACAGACACAGGTTTTGGTGGACACAATCCGAAGTATGAAAGCAGATGTGTATATAAGACCCTATCTGTCAGAGAGAAAGTTTTATATAATTCCAAATGCAGATACGATGCAGGCACCTGCACAGAACAGCTTGCTTAAGGTTTTTGAAGAACCACCTGAATACTGTACTATTATATTAATAGCAGAAAATGCAAATTTGTTTTTGCAGACAATACGTTCCCGTGCGAATCTGATTAAAATTCCGCCACTTTTGACGTCAGAGGTGGAAGAATATTTACGAGAAGAAAAAGAGACAGATGAAAAGACTGCACAGGCAGTAGCGGTTATGAGCGGAGGCTCAATAGGAAGAGCGCTAACTCTTCTTGAAGAGGGAGAGGCGTCAGAGCTTCGTGATGAGATAATAAATCATCTTATGAAGCTTTTGGATAAAAGTTATACTTCTCTTTATGACTTTATAAAATTTTTAAAGCAGAACAAAACATCTTTTGATATGATATGTCAGGTAATGACTGAATGGTCATCCGATATTTTACATTTGAAAATAATTGAAAATTGTGATATAATAAATGCAGATAAAAAAGATGAACTTAAAAAGTTTGCATCTTTGGTTACAAGAGATACGGCGTTTAAATTAGGAGATGTTATTACAAAATACTCTCTCGCCGTAAAAAGAAACACTAATTACCCCATAGCCGTACAAACTATGGCAATGGAATATTGGGAGGAAATAAATGGTTGAGATTATAGGTGTGCGTTTTAATGACGCAGGTAAGATTTATTACTTCAGTCCTAAAGGGCAAAGTATAAAGGCGGGCATAAATGTTCTTGTTGAAACATCAAGAGGCACAGAAATGGGCAGAGTTGTTGTTTCAAACAAGGAGGTTGAGGATTCAGAAATTGTTCAGCCACTTCGCGAAATCGTGCGTATTGCAACAAAAGAAGATTTTAAGCAGGTAGAAGAGAACAAGAATTTAGAAAAAGAAGCATATAAAATTGCTGTAGGACAGATTCGTGAGCACAAGATAGATATGAAGCTTGTAGACGTCGAATATACATTTGACAGAAGTAAAATTTTATTCTACTTTACTGCAGACGGAAGAGTTGACTTCCGTGAACTTGTAAAATCCCTTGCAAGTATATTCCATACAAGAATTGAACTTCGCCAAATTGGTGTAAGAGACGAAGCAAGACAGATAGGCAGTTACGGTATCTGCGGAAGATATCTTTGTTGTGGAACATTTTTAAATGACTTCCATCCTGTTTCCATAAAGATGTCAAAGGAGCAGGGATTATCATTAAACCCTGCGAAAATTTCAGGTACCTGCGGAAGGCTTATGTGTTGTCTTCAGTATGAGCAGAATGCTTATGAAGATATGCTTAAAAAACTTCCTAAAAAGGGTGAAACGGTTGAAACCCCTGACGGTGTAGGTAAGGTTTTTGATGTTATGACCTTAAAGGGCGCTATCCGTGTTAAGTTTGAAATGGGTGATGGCTTTAAGTTTGAAAACTATAAGCTTGGAGATTTTAAGGTTGTTGGCGGAGCGCCTGCCCCTGAAGAAACTGATTATGCAGAAGCAGAAGCTATAGCAGAGGAAACAGTTCAGACAGAAGAAAAACCTGAAAAGCAGGCTAATAACGATAAAAAGAAAAAGAAGAATAAATATAAAAAGGTTAATAATAACAAAAAGCAGGCAATAAACCCTGCTGGTGACGACCCTGAAGCAGAATAATTAAACGGAGTATCTCATATGGGGTGTACTGCTAAGGACAGTTTTCCTTTGCCACAAATCACTCCACCAAACTGCGTTTGGTCCCACTCCTGCAAGAAAAGGGAAGCAATCTTAGTCGCGAATTACATGAGCTACAAAGGGTTTCAAAAGGGGCAACGCCTCTTTTGTTGAATCCACACCGAAGGGGTGGGGAGAGGCGCTCGGGCAGGCGAGCGCAATCGGGCAAGGCATAACAAAGAAAATCTTTTGCATATGAAAAGAGCAGAAACACGCGTGTTTCTGCTCTTTGAGTGTCATTAAGGACGTCGGCATATGCTTTAGGGGTATATTTTTATTTTGGCACTCTATGGCAAACTGTTTTTTAATAGAATATATAAAAAACATAAAGGAGATTTTATATATGTCAAAAACAGTGTATAGCTTAGATGATGTTCACGTTCAGGTAATTGATGTGTGGAATTTTGGGTTAAAGAGAGAGATTAAAAAGAAAAAGGATATATGTGAGTTAAACTATGCTAATGCAGGGTATTTCGGGCTAACTGCAGGCGGAGGAACAATTCCCGTAGGAAATCTTGCTATAGATGGAAAAATTATTACAGAAGCAAAAACGCAGGAGAGGTGGCTCAATACAGCAGGGAAAAAGCTTACGACGCTTATTATTCATAATAATAACAAAGCAGAATTTGTGATAACGGACAGTTTAAACTCTGTTCCTGATGTAAAATACGCCATAAGCGGCATACCCATTATCCGAAACGGTTATAAGGTGCCTGTAGAGGATATAAAAAGAGAAGGATATTTTGGAAGTGAATTATATGACACGTGGCATGGGTTTATAGGGATAAGGGATAATCGTCTTGTCTATGTGGCGGCAAAGCTTGACTTTGAGCTTATGGTATATCTTTTAGAGGTTCTTGGTATAAAGGATGCTATTAAGCTTGATGGAGGAGGAAGTTTTATTCTTCATAATGACAAGTTTGAAGTTGCCACAAAAGAAAACCGTAAAATTGATAATATACTTGTGTGGAAAGGGTGAGTCGGGCTCATAACCCGAAAATCAAAAATTAAAATCTCGTCTACACAGAGAAACAAAAAATCCTATCGTAAGATAGGATTTCTGTTTCTGGGTGCAGGGGAGGGATTTGAACCCCCGACCTCCGGGTTATGAGTTCAAACTCTATCGTTTTGCTGCTTTTTAAAATGTTTAGTTTTGCTTGATATTATGCGGCTTTGGAAGATATATTGTGTTTTAATGTTTTGTGATTTTGAGTTGAATTTTGAAATGTAGTTGAATTTTTGTTGAATTATTTTAGGGATAATATAAAATATGCCCGCTCCGTCAAATTCTTCTGCTTGAAGTATTGAGGAAGCGGGATGATTTACTTTATAAGTCTATATCTTGACCTGTATCAGCTTTGATTTTACCTGTAACAGCTTCTTTAATATATCCGTTTACACTTTTTCCTTGCTGCTCTGCAATGCACTGAATAACATCCTTTTTGCCTTTAGCAACAGTAAAGTTAATTCTGTCATAATTGTTTTTTACATATTTGTTAACAGCTTTCTGCCCTGCTTTGGTTGTAGCCACATAATCACCTCTTGACATATGTTTTTAAATATGCTATACTCATATCAGAAAGGGAACAATTTTAGTTGTTCCTGCAATAAACAGTTAAATTATAAATAACCGCTCTTTGGCAGAAGGGCGGTTATTTCTTTATGTAAAAGATTATTATCATCACTATCAAAGCAAAAGATATTATTTCTTCCATATCAACACCCCCTTTTTGAGAGTGTCAGAAACAACCGCCATTGTTCCCTTGCTGATGATATTATTATATCATAATTGCATATTGGTGTAAATATACAAGTTGCACAATATATTGATGTAAATATTATAACTTTTGTCTATTGCTATATTGGTGCAAATATAGTATAATGTAATCATAGTCAAAGAGATATCTCAAATAAAATATTTTTACGTAATGGAGAAATTATTATGAACGTATATGAAATACAAGGAAAAGAATATCCTGTAATAGGACAATGTAAAGTAATAAATGATAAAAAGGAAATTGTAGGTTCCATACCTATAGTAGATGTTCCTATGATGTCTGATTACAAATGGCAGCTTGGATGCCTTGTTAGTCGTTTAAAACATCCTGAATACTATCCTGAAGAAAATATAGAAGAAACAATTTGTAAAATAAAAAGATATCTTGCAGAACATAACGAAGATTATGAAAGGGATATTTCGATAGCTTTAGCAAAGGAAAGTTAACACCGAGTGATGTCAAGCACATATCTGTAACGAATATTCTAATAAATTTGTTGTACTTTTGTTGTGTGTTTGTGGTGTTTTGGAGCGGGTAATATGCCCGCTCCGTTGTAATTTTATATATAGGTTAAATGTCAAGTTTTATCAGGTTGATAATGATGTTTATCATCCCCTTTTTAGCAACAAACTATCACAAACTTATTTGTTAAGTGTTGCTTCTGCTTCAGATAAAGCTTTCTTATGTAGCTTAAAGATGTATCGCTCGTTATGATGCATCTCTTCCGCAATATCTTCCCACTTCATTAGCTCTATATACCGCATTGAAAGTAAACGTCTATACGTTATATCATCAACCAAAGCAATAAGATTTACGATTTCATTGAGAACCGAAAGAAGCTTCTCCCTTTCCTTATCAAGCCGTTCAGACATAGTTGCATATAGTATCATTTTCCTTTCGGAGCTGTTCCTATGGCCTGTCTGAACCCTGTCAACATTGGTACGATCGGCTGTCCCTGTTGCTATTTCATAAAGCCTTTGCTTTTCTTCTTCGAGTTCAGATATTCTTTTTGACAGCTCTTTTCCTCTCTCTAACCACTCTTTTATGTTTATAAAGATCCCCACTTTCTTGCTAACTAAAAAGACAAATAGTTTTCCGACAATATTTTTTAATTTTATAATTGCAAATATCATTAGAAACCCTTTGTGTATCAGTTTGTGTATCAGTTTGTGCAACATAATGTGTCGGAAAATCTGTTGATTATACATGCAAATATTCCAGGCAAACATCTGTCCGCTTCGATGCGGAGTTTCTTTGTTGATGCTGTACAAATCGGCATTTAAAAAAACCTTTTAAAGATATTCAACCTTCCGTCAGGAACACACAGGTTGAGTATCTTAATCGCAAACCCTTGATACTACTGACAAAAGTTTAAGATACTCAAGTGAGTGCCTTAATGTTTTTAAGATACTCAACTTGCGTACCTTAATAAAAATACAGGAAAAACGTATATTTAAGATTAAGATACTCACGTTTTGAATGTCTGACGGAGAGCTATATTTTTTCATCTTCGGAAAAGTCAAAAGGTGTTTGTTCATATTTTGGTAATTCTGTCCAAATTTCACCTAAACAGGTGTACCACGTTCCGCTGCCTCTTTTTGTTCCGCCTTCACGTTTGGAAATAATTTCTCCACGTTCTCGCATATCATCTTTTGCACGTTGGAACGTTCCTTTGCTATAGCCTTCATCCTTTGCTACCTGCAATAATTCAGCAGATGAAATTTTGTTGTCCTCGCAAGCCTTCAATGTATCAATAATAAACTGTCGGCAATCGTCGCGTTGCGGTGTTGTATCGCTTTTTTTAATGCCCTCAAGCATATAGTCTCTATCGTGCTTGTCCGTTGCACCTTTATACTCTATCTGTCCGTTATTGATACCAAAAAGTATTGTCTGTGGCGGAATAGTATAATTGTTTTTCT
>JAZLCI010000096.1:0-5103 GCA_045614085.1 Clostridia bacterium | reverse complement strand
TATGGGTAGTATGTAAAAGTTGTATGGCTGGCAGGCTAATAAAAAGATGCACTTGTGCGTAGCCAGTAGTGGGTAGGGCTATGTCCGAAAATGAAATACCCTCCGTTATACGAGGGATATTTATTGTTAAATTAAATACTTAAATAATATTGAATTTATCTTGACTTTTTAAGGATTTTGTTGTAATCTTATAGTTGATATCTTATGTGAAAAATAGGGTATTATTTTCTAAAACAAAGGAGGACACTTTATTGGAAAATGTTGTCAGTCTTAATGGTATATCAGTATCTTTTGACGGCGAGAATGTATTAAATAATATCAGCCTTGATATAAAAGATAAAGAATTTGTGACGTTTTTAGGTCCATCAGGTTGCGGTAAGACAACTACCTTAAGAATTATCGGTGGTTTTATTCAGCCTGAAAGCGGAAACGTTACCTTTGACGGAAAGGATATTACATCTCTTCCCCCACATAAGCGTAACGTAAATACTGTCTTTCAGAAGTATGCTTTATTTCCAAACCTTAACGTCTATGAAAATATAGCTTTTGGATTACGTGTTAAAAAGCTTCCTGAAAGTGAAATAAAGGCATCTGTTGATGAGATGCTTAAGCTTGTTAACTTAAAAGGCTTTGAAAAGAGAAATATTCAGACACTTTCCGGTGGTCAGCAACAGAGAGTTGCTATTGCACGTGCTCTTATAAATAAGCCAAGGGTTCTTCTTTTGGATGAACCTTTAGGTGCTCTTGACTTAAAACTCCGTAAGGAAATGCAGACGGAGCTTAAGCGTATTCAGCAGAGTCTTGAGATTACTTTTGTATATGTAACCCATGACCAGGAAGAAGCCCTCACTATGAGTGATACTGTTGTTGTTATGAAGGATGGTAACATTCAGCAGATAGGAAACCCTGTCGATATATACAATGAGCCTAAAAATGCTTTCGTAGCTGACTTTATTGGTGAAAGTAATATTATAGACGGAATTATGGTCCGTGACCAACTTGTTATAATCTGCGGTCAGGAATTTGAATGTGTTGACGGAGGATTTGAAGAAAATCTACCTGTTGACGTTGTTATCAGACCTGAAGATATTACCCTTACAACAAATGTAAACGATGTTAAAATCAAGGGTATTGTCCGCTCTGTTACATTTAAGGGCGTACACTATGAAATGGTTGTTGACAGTTCAGACTTCAGCTGGCTTGTTCACTCAACAAAAGCGGCAGAAGTAGGAAGTGAGGTAGGTATTACATTCGGACCTGATGACATACATATAATGAATAAAATGGAAGGGTAAGGTGGCAGCTATGAAGAAAAAAGGCGGTTTTTTACAGAAGCTTACTGCGGCGCCTTATCTTGTGTGGACAGCTGTGTTTGTAATAGTACCTATCATTATGGTCGCATACTTTGCCTTTGTGGGCGATGACGGAAAGTTCACACTTGAATACATAAAAGAAGTTGGAAAGTACGGTGATATCTTTCTCCGTTCTATTTTGATGGCGGCTGTTGCTACAATTATATGTCTTGTTATTTCATATCCCGTTGCATTTATTCTGTCACGAATGAAGGCAAGTGTCCAAAGCACAATGCTTATGATAGTGATGCTCCCTATGTGGATGAACTTTCTCCTTCGTACATATGCATGGATGACATTGCTTGGAAACGAGGGTCTTATCAATCACCTTTTCGGTTTAATAGGGCTTGGTCCATTTAAGATGTTAAACACCGGTGGAGCTGTTGTTTTGGGTATGGTGTATAACTACCTGCCTTATATGATTCTTCCATTATATTCTGTTATGGAGAAGATAGACAACAGTGTTTTAGAGGCGGCATCCGACCTTGGCTGTAACAGGGTTGCCACTATGATAAGGGTTGTTATTCCTTTAAGCCTTCCGGGGATTATGTCAGGAATAACAATGGTTTTTGTCCCTGCCATAAGTACATTTATCATATCAAGAATGTTAGGCGGCGGCGGAAACTTATTAATAGGTGACTTAATCGAAATGCAGTTTTTGGGAAATGCCTATAACCCTAATTTAGGTGCTGCAATATCCCTTGTTTTAATGGTTATTGTACTTATTATTATGACGGTTATGAATCAGTTCGACTCATCAGATGATGATCGCGTGCTTATATAGGAGGGGTATATGAAAAAGTTATCAAAAATTTATTTATCCCTCGTATTATTCTTTTTGTATGTACCGATTTTTGTGATGATTGTATTTTCTTTTAATACAACAAAAAGCCGCTCGGTTTTTTCAGGCTTCACATTTAACTGGTACAAAGAATTATTTGAAAACGAGCTTATTTTAACATCTTTGGGGAACACAATAATGATAGCTGTTTGCGCGTCTGTTATAGCAACAATAATCGGCACTCTTGCGGCTATCGGCATAAGCAGAATGGGTAAGTTTGCTAAAAATGCAGTTCTGCAGGTTAATAACATCCCGATTGTTAACCCTGAAATCGTAACAGGTGTATCGTTGATGCTTTTGTTTGTTTTCTTCAGGATGAGAATGAACTTTGAATTTGGCTTTGTAACGCTTCTTATCGCACATATAACCTTTGATGTGCCTTATGTTGTGCTAAACGTTATACCAAAGTTCAGACAGATGACCCCTCATATTTATGAGGCGGCACAGGACTTGGGTTTAAGTCCTGCAAAGGCATTTATAAAGGTTGTTATACCTGAAATTATGCCTGGTATTATATCAGGATTTTTAATGGCATTTACATTTTCTTTAGATGATTTTATAATCAGTTATTTTACAACAGGGCCTACATCACAGACCTTGCCGATAACTATTTATTCAATGACAAGAAGAAAGGTAAGTCCTGAAATAAATGCCTTATCTACAATTATCTTTGTTGTTGTCCTTGTTATTCTTGTAGTAAAGAATATCATAGACAGAAAAGATTTAAACAAAAAGAAACAGATAGACAGAATATAGTTGAAAGGATAGATGAAAATGTGGAAGAAGATTATTGCTCCTGTTTTAGTTATTGTTATGATGTTTGCATTCTTAACAGGATGTTCATCAGATAACGGCGAGGTTAATATCGCAGTAGAAAATGCTGAATATTATCAGACGTTTAAGGATAAGGGTATATCTATCAATGTGTACAGCTGGGGTGAATATATTCCTGACGGCGAGGGGGACAGCCTTGATTTAAACAAGGAGTTTACAAAGCTTACAGGCATCAAAGTTAATTACAGCACATATGCCACAAATGAAGAGCTTTATGCAAAGCTTAAGGCTGGGGCTGCAAGTTATGATATCATTATCCCGTCCGACTATATGATTTCAAGAATGATAGAAGAAGATATGCTTGACAAGGTAAACTTTGCCAATATACCAAACTACAAGTATATTACAGAAAAGTTTAAGAAGAGTGATTATGACCCAACTTCTGAATATAGCATTCCTTATACATGGGGTACAGTTGTTATTTTCTATGACAAAAACAATGTTGACTTAAGCGAAGAAGAAATCGACTGGAATGTTTTATGGGACGAAAAATATAAGGATCAGATTCTTATGTTTGACAACCCAAGAGACGCATTTGCGATTTCTGAAATTATTTTAGGCTATTCACTCAACACAGAAAGCGAAGAAGAGCTTAAGGCTGCTGCTGAAAAGCTAAAGGAACAGAAGCCTCTCGTTCAGGCATATGTAATGGATGAAATCTTTGATAAGATGAGCGCAGGCGAAGCGTTGTTTGCTCCATACTATGCAGGTGATGGTGTTACTTTGATGAAAGATTATGACCATTTAGGTTTTGTTGTTCCAAAGAGCGGAACAAATCTTTTTGTTGATGCAATGTGTATCCCTAAAAATGCAGAACAGAAAGAAGCTGCCGAAATGTACATTAACTTTATGTGCGAGCCTCAGGCGGCAAAGAGCGTAGCAGAATATATCGGTTATTCTTCACCAAACGACGGCGCTCTTAATCTTTTGGATAAAGAAATAACTGAAAATCTTGTTTCATATCCTGCTCAGGAATATTTAAATTCTTACACAGAAGTGTTTAAGAACTTATCTCCTGAAGCAAACAAGCTTATGCAGGATTTATGGACAGAGATAAAGTCTGCCAAATAATAATTAATATAATATTTACATTTTATTATTGCATTTAAACTTATATTGTTATATAATTAAATTATCAAGAAAGAGAGAGGTTGATTAAGAGTGAAAAAGTTTTCAAGAATAGTTTCATTAGTTGTTGCTGTGTTTTTTTTGGTTGGTTGCCTTTCAGTATATGCTGCAGGTGATGCCAATGTTGTTATAGGTAACAAGCTTACATTTGAAAGCGGAAATGAACCTTTTATATATCAGGAGCGTACTATGATGCCCCTTCGTGCTATTTCAGAGGCACTTGATGCTACTGTTTACTGGTTTTCAGATAAAAGTGTTGTGCAGATAGTTAGCTACGACAAGCTTTTGTCATTGCAGATAGGAAATGACTTGATGTCAAAGTATACAGTTGAAAACGGTGAAGCAAACGAAGCAAACCGCGAAGTTATTCAGCTTGAGGTTGCTCCTATGATTCATAACGACAGAACATATGTTCCGCTTCGTGCTATTGCAGAAGCATTTGACGCAAGTATCACATGGGATAACCCTAATCGCTCTGCTATAATTATCCCTGCAAAGAGAGATTTAAACTACGTTTCTATTTCAGAAATGACAGCGATGCCTGATGCTACACTATGTGCGGCATATGGTGTAATATGCAAGGAAGAATCAACAGGTCTTTTCTACTTACGTTCTTTAACACAGGATGCAGTAGGTGAGTATTCAAGAATTGTTTTCTGCGCTCCTACAAAGACATCTATTTCAGATAACACAAAGTATGAAGAATATCTTACACAGTACTGGACAGAACAGTTCGGAACAGAAAACCCATCAGGTATGGTTGTTAGATACACAGGTGTTATTGTTGATATGCAGGACGGAAATATGCGTGCTGCCCTCACAAAGACTACAACAGGAATCAAAGGTCTTGGCTACTACGATGATTATATGAAGTCACTTGGTCTTGACTATGTTCCGTTTTCAAGCTTAAATATCTAAAAGACAAATTTTTGCCCTCGCATACATGCG
>JAZLCI010000095.1:0-9807 GCA_045614085.1 Clostridia bacterium | reverse complement strand
CCCTTCTCTGTATTCTGCTTTGCATTTTGGACAATACATAAAATCACCTCTACTGCATCAAGCTATCTGCAAGCTTTGCAAAATATTCTATAGACAACTTCTCCCCGCGGATTTTCTCATCCAACCCAATTTCTCTCAGGGCACTTTCTATCTTTTCTTTATCTATATTCACATATGGACTTTTTGACAAAGCATTTACAAGAGTTTTTCTGCGCTGATGAAATGCCGCTTTAACCACCGAGAAGAAGAACTTTTCATCTTTTACCGAAACTCTTGGCTTATCACTTACAGAAAGCTTTATAACCGTTGATGTCACCTTAGGCTGAGGCATAAAGCAGTGTGGTTCTGCCTTACAAACTACACTTGCCTCGCAGTAATACCCAACCGCAACCGAGAGAGCACCGTAATCCCTACCTCCGCAACTTGCGCACATCCTGTCTGCAACCTCTTTCTGCACCATAAGGGTCATTGTCTTAACAGGAAGTCTCTCCTCCAGAAGCATCATTACAATGGGAGTTGTAATATAATAAGGAAGATTTGCAACAACAGAGAAAGGCTTTCCGTCAAATTCATCTTCCACAAGCTTTTTTATATCCACCTTTAATATATCATCATTTATGAGTTTGAAATTATCAAACTCCGCCATAGACTCTTCTATTACAGGAAGAAGAGTCTTATCTATTTCTACCGCAACGCACTTTCCACTCGCCCTTGCAAGCCTTTGGGTTAAAGTTCCTGCTCCCGGACCGATTTCAAGAACGCAGTCATCTTCAGATACTTCAGACCCCTCTACTATTTTATCAAGAACTCTCTCATCTATTAAAAAATTCTGCCCTAAGGTTTTTGAAAAAGAAAACCCATGCTTTTCTATAAGTTTTTTAAGTTCTGACGGATTAGCTAAATTCATACATTCTTCCCCTTTCTCTTAAAGCAAAAGCTTATACCCCTCCACAAAATACACATTGCAATCGTTATTGCATACACCATGCCCGCTCTTATACCAAACCTGGCAGGTATATCCATTATTTCTCGTCTTGTCATTTCTTCGTTTACAATAACAATCACAAGGCAATGGGTCAGATAAATCATATAGCTTGATTTATCTATGACAGACATCGGTTTTAAAAGAACCTTTGCCTTTGTGTAAAAAACCTGCCCTATCATATAAAAGAACAATATTGCGCTTACATTATACATTATCTTAAAAAGATTCATCCATACAGGTTCCGCTCTGTACGTCAAAAGAGATAAATACCCCTCAATGACACCACAAACTAAAAAAACAGCGGTAATCATAATTTTATTGTTTTTAAGATATCTTTTAAACTCATCATATCTGTCACCTATCAGGCATCCTGCAACCCAATATACAAGATAAGAAAGAAAGCAGTTTGACAAATCTATATTTGGTATACCCGGAAAAGCCCTTGTAAGTACCGGCATCAAATACATACTCGATATTACAGTTATAATAAGAGAATAACAAATATGTACTTCGCCGCATCCTTTTTTATATAATACCCTCCATAAAGGTGTAAGTATAATAAACTGCATAAGAATAACTACAAAATAAAAATGTGCCCACATATTGCCTTTAACTATTCCTTCAAGAAGACGTGGAAAAGTGAACTCATAGGTTCCCTTAAAACAGAACCAAAGATAGTATATCGGCACCCACAAAGCATATGGAATAAATACCCTGAATATCCTTGACGAATAATATCTTACATAATTTATCTTGCTTTTATTGTTTAAAAATAACTTTACACCGCTTAACATTATAAAGCCAGGTACAACAAAACAAGAAAGCCTTTGCGTAACAAAAACTATCTTAAAGAACAGTGTGTCCACAGGCATTTGAAGAACGACCTCTGACGCAATATGTATATACATAACAAGAAGGCAAAAAACAATATTCAAAAATATAACATCAGGCTTACGTTCAGTAATTTTTTCTGACATATCGTTTTCCTCCCCGAAACTACATATTTTTCCTTATAAATTATACTATTTTAACCCTCTGTTGTCAAACCTCCAACAGAGGTTATGGAGAAAAACGGAGTTTTGTAATACTTTTGTGAAAAAAATGTAAAATAATTGTTTTTTTCTATTTACAAAACGGTTTTTATATGCTATAATATACACATATGAAATGAGGTGTTTTTTTCGTGTACGTTCAGAATGAATTAGTTAAGATAAAGGCAGGTATTGCCGACAATGTTGGAAATAAGGTTCGCCTTAAGTCAAAGCAGGGCAGAAAGCAGATTGTTATCCGCGAAGGCGTTATAGAGAATACATATCCAAGTATATTTACTGTTAAGTTAGACATTCAGAACGATGTTCCTACAAGCGACCGCCGAGTTTCATACAGTTATGCAGACGTTTTGACAAAGTCAGTTGAACTTGTTATTTACGAACCAACTACTGAAGAGAAATAAATATGACAGCAAACAGCCTACAGGCTGTTTTTTTGTTGCGAAAAATTCTTTTTTATGTTATTATATTCATTAAGAAAGGAGAATGCATATGTTTACCATTATAAACGGAACCGAACATTCAGGAAGAAGAGAATATTTTGACAACCTTCTTCGTCAAAGTCTTTTAACTTCATCTGTTTCATATATACTTGTTCCTGAACAGGCATCCCTTTCTGCAGAAAAAGATATTATCAAAAAATATGGCATTAAGGCACAAACCAAGCTTAAGGTAATCACTTTTTCTAGACTTTGCAATCTTGTTTTTTCAACCCTTGGTCCTCTGCGCCTTAAATATATTGACGGAGCAGGCAAACAGATTATTGCCGCTAAAACAATTCGTGCATTAAAAGGAAGAGCAGGTACCCTTGAGAGAGCCATTTCAAGACGCGGCTTTTCATCTGATCTCGTCAGTCTTGTTTCAGAATTTAAACGCTACGGCGTTACTTCAGAACTTCTATTGTCCGGAAACATCGAAAACGAAGAGCTTTCAAACAAGCTTAAAGATATTTCTCTTTTATATGAAACCTTTGACAATTATCTGAAAGAGTCTTTATCTGACGCAGAGGATAATCTTACATTAGCTTACCCAAAATTAAAAGATTGCGGACTTTTTAAAGGAACTCTCTTTATTACTCAGTTTCGCTCCTTTACTCCTGTAGAGCAAAAAGCTATTGGCGAGCTTTTGTCCGTTATGGATGTATTTTTAGATATTTGTTGCGATGACATAGATAAGCCAAGCTCTGTTTTTTCTTCTGCTGCTGAAACCTGTCGTTGTCTTTTAGATTTGGCAATGGAAAAGGGTGTATCTGTAAATAACCCAATAGTGTTTTCAAAAAAAACACCTGAAAGCGAGCTTGAGCATCTTGCCACAAACTACTTTACATCACGGCCATCCCCGTACAAGGGCGAACCAGATACAATCCGAATATATGAAGCCACAAATGCATATAGAGAAACAGAAGTTGCTGCAGACCTTATTTTAAGATTATGCAGAACTGAAAATTATAAGTTTTCAGACTTCCTTATTCTTGCAAGGGATACGGAATATTATAATACCATTGCTCCCGCTATATTTGAATCACGCGGAATTGAAATTTTTCTTGATAAAAGCCGTTGTTTAGTTGATAACCCTGTTTCTACATTCATTTTGGCAAATCTTGATATTCTTGCTAACGGTTTTTCTTATGAAAGAATTATGCATATCGCCCGAACAGGTTTAACAACAGCTACAAATGAAGAAATTGACACCTTTGAAAATTATCTTCTCGCTGTTAACCCTACTCATGCTATGTGGGCATCAGATAAATGGGAATACTGTCCGGAAGAATATAATATTGAAGAAATAAACGATACCAAAGAAAAGTTGCTGCGGTTTTATAATACTTTAAAGGTTTCAGGCAAACATACTGCAAAAGAATTATGTAATATAATACTCTCTGCTCTGAAAAAATGTTCTATACAGGGTAAGGTCAGCGATTTGTGTGATAATTTTGCATCAAACGATATGCCTTATCTTGCCGAAGAATACAGAATGGTCTGGAATGGGCTTTTATCTGTTATTTCGCAAATTTCTGTACTTATGGACGAAGAAAGCATTTCAAGAAAAGATTTTTATGATTTATTCAAATCCTCTCTTGGCAGTCTTTCTATAAACTTAAGTCCTCAAAATCAGGGTAGTGTAACCTTAAGCAGTATTGATAAGTTCAGAGGATCCGCCCCTGTGGTTATTGTTCTTGGACTTAATGACGGTGTTTTTCCAAAACCTCATACTGCAGAGGGGCTTATATCTGATTACGAAAGAGCGGTCCTCTTCAAAAACGGCATAAAACTTGCCCCTGGTGCTGCATTTAAGCAAATTGAAGAGCAAACTCTTATTTATTCTGTGCTTACTTCTGCACATGATAAGCTCTTCCTCTTTTCTCCCCTTGCTACATCATCAGGATCACCTCTTTCAGCGTCGGTTATAATCAAAAATATTTGCAACAAAGTTTTTCCCGATATAAAGATATTTAACCCTGATGCAAGCAGTGATCTTCTCTGCTATTCAGAAGGTCTTGCACCTGCTTTTGAGGCATTGTGTACTTACTTGTCAAAAGAAAGCGGAAATATAGAAGCTCTGAATCCTGAAGTTAAAAAACTTTATGATTACTTTGTAAAACAGGACAAGTTCAGCAAACAACTATCTGCCATTGTTTCTTCTATGCAAAATCCAACTCCTGAAAAACTGTCTCCAGATGCAGTAGAAGCGCTATATGGCACACCTATGAGATTAAGCGCATCAAGGCTTGAAAAATATAATTCTTGTGCATACGCTTACTTCTTAACCTATGGCTTATTAGCAGCAGAAAGAGATATTTCAGGCATTGAATCACGAAACACAGGTAATATTCAACACGCAACTTTATATCGATATTTTTCAGATTTAAAAGACAGTGGATTTGATTATGGAGAAATTACAAAAGACGACTGTTACAAAAAGATATACTCTATTGTAACTGAAGAGGCAAAAAAAGAAAGCGAGCTTTTATTTGAAACCTCATCATACTATAAATATCTCATTACAAAGATGCAGGGTATAGCCGCAAGAACAGCATGGGAAGTTGTAAAATTTTATCGTTCAAGCAAATTCAGGCCTTATGGCTTTGAGGTTAAAATTGGCACAAACGGACTTATTCCTCTTGTTGAGGTCAGGGATAAAGAGAAAACCATCGCTACAATAAAAGGTTTTATTGATAAAGCCGATATTGCGGAAATAGATGGAAAGAGTTACGTTATGGTTACAGACTATAAGTCTTCATCAAAAGCATTAAACGAAAGTCTTGCAAGAGCAGGCATAAACCTTCAACCTCTTTTATACTCTGATATTCTTGCAAAAAGAGCAAACGCAAGTCCTGCTGCTATGTTTTATATGCAAATGACAGATCCGATAGTTGATGCTTCAAAAGTAAAAGGTGAGCTAACATATAACGAGCTTGAAAAAGCCGCCAGCAAAGATGTCGCCTTCAACGGCTGGATTAGTGATAATTCAACTATCCTCTCTCTTTACGGAGGAAAAGGCGAAAACGGTGAATCATATAAACTCACTGAAATTGACGAAAAAGATTTTAACGAAAGAATTGAGTATGCAAACAAAAAGATTCGCGAATCAGCCTTTGAGATGTATGCCGGCAACGTATCAGCAGAACCTTATTGCGATAAGAACTATAACGCATGTGGATATTGTATTTTTTCTGACGTTTGCCCATATTCAAAGTGATTTCAATAATGATAATGTCATATATTGTATTATGGGCTGCAATTTGCCGTCATGCATAGTATAAAGAAATTTACATTATATCATATGAGGTGAAAAACATGAAAACATTTATTTTAGCCAGCAAAAATCAGCATAAAGCCGAAGAAATTAAAGCTATATTAGGAGAAGACTTTAATGTCATAACCCAGACAGATGCAGGAGCAGGTGATATTGAAGTCATTGAAGATGGAAAAACATTTGAAGAAAATGCGATAAAAAAAGCAGAAACAATTCTAAAAGCCACAGGAAAGCCTGTCATAGCCGACGATAGCGGACTTTGTGTAGACTATTTAGATGGCGCACCGGGAGTATATACCGCAAGATATGCAGGAGAAGATGCAACAGATGATGAAAATATAGACAAGCTTTTAAACTCTCTTGGAGATACACCTAACCGTACTGCTCGATTTGTTTGTGTAATTGCATTTGCAACACCTGATGGAGAAACTCTTACTTTCCGCGGAGAATGTAACGGCAAAATTGGTTTTGAACGTCAAGGGGAAAACGGGTTCGGATATGACCCGATATTTATTCCTGATGGTTATGAATGTTCTATTGCAGAAGTAAGTAGTGATACTAAAAACTCTATCAGTCACAGAGGAAACGCACTTAAGAAATTTGCTGAATATTTAAAAGGTTAAATTCAAATTAATATTTTTGTAGGGCGGGGGCTTGCTCTCACCCTATAAATAATAGTATTTTCTAATACATTAGGAGGAGTAAACCCCTCCCCTACTCCACTATTACAAAATTCTATTTATTATACAGGGAACAGTTTAAGAACTGTTCCCTTTTTTATAAACAAAATTTATAGACATAACCAATAAACCACTATTTATGTACAAAAAAAGAGACCGCATAATTGCGGTCTCTTTGAATTAATCTAATTAAGATTATTCAGCTTCAACAACTCTTAAGTTGTAATCAGCGTATGCACCATCGATAGCGTATACAACAACGTCGATAACTTCGTCATCATATTCTACGATTGTAACATAGTTCATTAAACCGTATGGCATTTCATCAGCAGCAACGAGATCCTGCCAAGCGCCATCCTTGTACTGGATTGCTTTGCCATCTTCGATAGCTTCTGTAAGAACCTTCTGCTTGTTAGCTGAGAGATCACTTGAAGAACCAGCTGATACAACGAGCTTACCTCTAACTTCTTCTACAACGTAGATGTTAGCTGAGCCAAACTTCTTAGATGTACCATCTGCAAGAATGATCTTGCCGTTCTTAACTTCCTTAACGTAACCAGCCTTTGTGATACGGCCATTTGCATTAGGAGCAATTGTTAAATTAACTGTACCATGTTCAATATCGTCGCCTTCTTCAACTTCAGTTACACCTGAAACACCAGCAACTCTTTCGTAGCCTGTAGCAACAGGGTTAGCCTTAACAACTGTGTTACCATCAACCTTGAGCTGTAAAACATCACCAGGTTCTACATCTTCAAGTGGGTTAATTGATACTTCAGGATTGTTGTAAGCTGTAGCCTTAGCGCCGTTCATCCAATATGTGATAGATGTAACCTTTTCGCCATTAACTGTAGCTTCACCAACTGACTGAACAACAGCAATGTTTGTGCTTGGTGAAACTTCACCTGTTGTGTTGTATAATACAACTACTGCAGGAACATCGTCTTCAACGTTGTATACTTCTGCCTTTGTATCAACAAATGTAGCTAATGTAGCAGCTGTAGCAACTGTTGAGTAGTACTTAGAAGCAGGTGCATCAGCGCTTATAGGTGTAGCTGTACCTGTTGAGAGGTAGAAGATAAGTGTGTCATCAGTAAGGTCGAACTTGTCGCCATCAACTGTGAGTTCCTTTTCTTCTTCGTTGTAGCTTGCTTCATCATCAGCAGCTGCGATCTTGAGCATATCAATATCTTCATCATTGCTTGCCATAGGAAGTGTGATTGTCTTAATGTTATCACCAGAAAGTGCATATGTAACGAAAGCACCCTTTAAGGCATCAACTAAGTCTTCAACCTTATCTGTGTTAGCGAAATCGTCCATATCGATTCTAGCATAACGATATGAGTAATCGTCGTTGTCTTCTGTGTAGAAATCTACAGAATCATCTGTGATATCTTCTTCTAAATCAGCGTTAATATTTTCGAGAGTGAACTTTTCAGCGAGGTATGCATCACCGATTTCACCTGTCTTATCTAACCACTGAACACGAACGCTTTCATTTTCCCATTCGTCAACTGTGATTGTAGCGTTTAAGATGTAAGCATACTTATCAGAAGCAGCACCACCAGCTGTTGTAGCAGCCTTATCGTATGCAACGATCATGCCGTACTTGTCAACATAGAATGTACCTTCTGAACCTGGCTTAATTGTGCTACCATATACATCACTAGCGATTTCGTAGAACTGACCACCGATCTTGTATTCGTCACCACTTACTTCTTCAACAGAACCAGTGATCTTACCGCCGTCGATAACTTCAGCAACTACATAGTTAACGTCTTCTGCATAAAGAACAGAGAGAACATCCCATTCTGTAAGTGTTGTGTAATCAACAGGTACACCGTTCTTAGTAAGCTTAATGATTGTGTTTTCGAGATCTTCGTCAAAGTCTAAGCTATCAGCTGAGTTCTTGAATAATACTTCTGTACCGTCAACTTCATCAACAACTGCTGATGTAGCAACTTCTAAAGCAAGAACTGTATTGCCTCTGCCTGTACCATTGTCAATGAATGTAACCTGACCGTTGAGATCAGCATCATAGATAGCTTCAAACCAGCCAATAACATCATCAACAGCATCGTAAGTTTCATCTACTACACCGTTGTAGATACAGATGTATTCGTCATCTTCACCAACAGCACCAAGCTTAATGTCGTCTTCAACCTTGTTGTTTTCGTTGTAGTATTCAAATACGTTGTCATCATCAGCGAAACCAATAACGTCAGCTAAAGCAACAGAAACGCTCTTGTTCTTTGCAGTAGGAGCAACGCTGATGAGCTTGTATTCATCACCCTTGCCTTCTTCTGCATAGAAGCTAACTTCTAAACCAACATAGTCAGCAGCATCTGTACCATTAATGTAGAATGTTACATCGTCACTGTCATCAGCATCAAAGTAGCACTTGAATTCCTTTGAATCTGCATCCATAGCGATTTCAATAGCTATATCGTCTGATGTGTCGATTCCGCTTTCGTAACCTGTTGTAGCAACAACACCTGTACCCTTAACAACGCCTAAGTCTCTTGTTAAGAGAGTGATGAATTCACCATCACCATTCTTGCCGCCATCAAAGATTTCGAACTTTTCTTCTGTACCGAAAGCACTTCTTTCCATGATAGGTGTTTCGATTGCATTGTAAACTAACTGAGCAACCTGACCTCTTGTAGCTTCCTGTCCAGGAGCTGCACCCTTAACGCCATCAAGAATACCATATCTTGAAGCAGCGAGAAGGTGACCTGCATAGTAACCACCGTTAGCTTCTACGAAAGGAGCGTAACCAAGTGTTTCTACTAACATCTTAACAGCCTGTTCGTAAAGAACGTTATCTTCAGGACCGAACTTACCATCGCCGTAACCGTTGATGATACCCTGACCTGCAGCCTGTGCAATGTAGCCTGAAGCCCAGTGCTCAGCTGGAACGTCTGTAAACTGTGTAGCTGTTGGAGCCACGTTGTTGATAGCCTGAATTCTTTCAACAATTGTAGCTACCTCTGCTCTTGTAATTGAATCATTTGGTCTGAACACCGCATTACCGTTGGCATCCTTGTCACCGGTTAAGATGTTGAGACTGCTTAACATTTCGATTGCTTCAGCATAGTTATCTGTGTCAGCAACGTCTGTGTAGCTGCCTGCGAAAGCAACTGTGCTAACGAGCATAGCAAATACTGCAACTAAAGCAATAACCTTTTTGAGATTTCTCATTCTCAAGTCCTCCTTAAAAATATAAATTTAATTTTTTTTACATCTTCAAACTGTGTCTGTTTACAACACAGCCGTCAACAACACATACCTTTTTGCAGTATAGTCATTAACTTATAACACATTATAGCACCTAAAG
>JAZLCI010000094.1:0-1678 GCA_045614085.1 Clostridia bacterium | reverse complement strand
CGTCTGCCAATTCCGCCACAGGCGCAAATGTTTTATTTAAAAAACAAAATAATTATATCAATTTTTAGTTATAAAGTCAAGGTATTTTGTATAAAATCTAAAAATTTCTCAAAAGGTATTGCTAAATATGGAAAATAATTGTATAATAGTCTAGGAATTTTAATTAAGGAGAGAATATTATGAATATTTTGGTTACAGGCGGTGCAGGTTATATTGGAAGCCATACCTGCGTTCAGCTTTTAAACGACGGTTATGGGGTTGTTGTTCTTGATAACCTTGACAATAGCTGTGAGGAATCTTTAAACAGAGTTAAAACAATTACAGGCAAGGAATTAAAGTTCTATGAAGTTGACCTTTTAGACTATGAAGCTACAAACAAGGTTTTTGAAGAAAATGACTTTGATGCAGTTATCCATTTTGCAGGCCTTAAGGCAGTTGGCGAAAGTGTAAGAATGCCTCTTCGTTATTATCACAACAATATCACAGGAACACTTAATCTTCTTGATATTATGAATAAGCATAATGTTAAGAAGCTTGTTTTCAGCTCATCTGCAACTGTTTATGGTGACCCACACACTGTTCCTATCAAGGAAGACTTCCCTCTTTCTTGCACAAATCCATATGGACAGACAAAGCTTGATATCGAGTATATATTAAAGGATTTAAGCGTATCTGACCCTGAATGGGGTATTGTACTCCTTAGATACTTTAACCCTGTTGGTGCCCATGAAAGCGGTCTTATAGGCGAAGACCCTAATGGTATCCCTAATAACTTAATCCCATACATTTCTCAGGTTGCGATTGGCAAGCTTGAATGTCTTTCTGTATTTGGTGATGACTATGATACAAAGGATGGTACAGGTGTACGTGACTATATCCATGTTGTTGACCTTGCAAACGGTCACTTAAAGGCACTTGAAAAGATAGCCAAGAATGATGGCGTTTTTGTTTATAATTTAGGCACAGGTACAGGTTACAGCGTACTTGATATGGTTAAAGCATTCTCAAAGGCTTGCGGAAAGGATGTTAAGTATAAGATAGTTGACAGACGTCCTGGTGATATTGCAGCATGTTTTGCAGACCCACAGAAAGCAAAAGAAGAGCTTGGCTTTGTTGCGACACATACTCTTGACGATATGTGCCGTGATACATGGAACTGGCAGACAAAGAATCCAAACGGATATAAGGTTTAATATTAAAGGACACCTGATGGTGTCCTTTTTCTTTTATAAATATTGTCTTATGTTTACACAAAGGCGTTCTTCCATATTAATAAGCTTTTTTGCAATGTCTTTTGCCCGTTCTTCAGCGGCTTCGTACTGATTTAAATATTTATTTAATGTCTTAACACCCATATTGCATCCTTCAGTTACAAGACCTGCAACTGTGTTGTCGGTATCATTCATTGAAATCATAATGTTTGACTTCATCCATGTCATTGCCTTTGCCATAGATGAGGGCTCTTTGCCGCTCTCGTTATATTCATTAAGCATTTCGTGGGTTTCGCTTCCTAATCTTTTATGCTCTTCCATACTGTCGTGTAAAAGGTGCTTAAACTCATCGTTTTCTACATTATCAATAACCTCCTGGATGGTAGTAACACCCATTTTGATACCAACATTACACTCTCTTAATAATTCAATTGTATCATTGTTTACCATATTATCATCTCCTATAT
>JAZLCI010000093.1:0-2120 GCA_045614085.1 Clostridia bacterium | reverse complement strand
ATGTTGAAAATGATGCTACTGTGTCATGGGCAAAGGAATCCATCAACAAAATGACAGATGCCGGCTACATAAAAGGTTATGAAGACGGAACCTTTAAGCCATACAACCCTATCACAAAGATAGAAAGTTTAATTCTTATGTCAAGAATGCTTGGCTACGAAGACAGTAAGTTTGCTCCTGTTGTTAAGAATGCAAAAGCTATGTACAAAACTGTTGCACAGAAGTACAATGCTTCATATTCAGGTGAGCTTAGCTACCTTTTATACTGCGGCATATTAAAGGAAAGTGAACTTGTTGACTATGCTTCATCAGCTAATGCAAACACACAGCTTCTTCGTTATCAGGCTGCTATGCTTATGTCAAAGCTTTTAGGTGCAGATGCAGAAGCGAAAGCATTTACTGTTTCAGAACCTACATATGCTGATAATATTGCTATCCCACAGGTTGCAAGACCATATGTGGAATATGTTACAGCTGAAAAGATTATGAATGGTATGGATGCAACAGCAGAGGGGCTTCCACAGTTCTCTCCTGTTACAACTCTTACACGTGCACAGATGGCAACCTTACTTGCCAGAATCATGGATAAGCTTGATGTAAAGTATGTTAAGGATGAAGTTTCAAATATCAAGGAAGCGTCTATAAAAATTGGAGGAAAGGCTTTTCCTGTTACAAAGGCTACAAAGGTTTATGTAGATGATGCTGATGCAGATATATTAGACGTTGAAGAGGGAGCAGAAGCAACTTTAGTTTCTATCTGTGGAAATGCACTCGTTGTAGAAAGCGAAGCATCAAAGGAAGTTACAACTGTATATGGTATCATTAAGTCAAGAAATGAATCAACAGGTACAAAAAAGATAACTATTGCTGATTACGAAAATCAGAAAGACACTGCTGATTATGTAGCAAAAGATGACTGTAAGGTTTATATTGACAACACAAAGGCAAACTTTGTTGATTTGTCAGTTGGTGATTTTGTAAAGCTCACTCTCACCGGTTCAAAGGTTACACAAATCTCTACAGAAGACAAGAGTAGTTCAATTGAGGGTACACTTGTTGCTTCTACATACGATAATGATAACCACGTATTCTTTGAAGTAGAAGATGAAGATGAAAATGTAAATACATATGTTGCATCTTCAAAGGGTGTTACTATCAAACGTGACGGAGAAGAAGCGGATGTTAAGGACTTGTCTAAAGGTGATACAGTTACTCTTACCTTATCATATGGCAAAGTAACAAGAATTGTTGCAAAGGGTAAGACTGAAAGCATCGAAGGTCTTTTAACAGAAATTATTATTTCAAATAATCCTGCTCTCACTATTACAAAGGATGGAAAGAGTAAGACATATAAGCTTCGTTCTGATGCAACAATTACTGTTGCAGGGGTAAAGGGAAGCATCTATGACCTTCGCCCAAATATCACAGTTACAGGAACTCTTAACAGTGAGGAAATTAAAACTCTTGCGGCTACAACAATTGTAGTGGATCAGGGTGGCGAGATAACAGGTACTGTTACAGGCAAGAATACAACTTATAAGGTATTAACTATTAAAGACGACAGTGATAACATCCATAGCATTTACTATAATTCAGGTACAACATTCTTAAACAGTAACGGTAGTGCTACAACATATAAGGCGTTGGAAGAAGGTACAAAAGTATCTATTACGGGCGCCTATAAGAATGGTGTGTTTGAAGCAACAATTATTATTGTAAAATAAAAATATACGGAGAAAAGGAGATTTGATTTATGTTAAAAGGAATACCAAGTATCATTTCACCAGAACTTTTAAAGATTTTAATGGAAATGGGTCACGGTGATGAAATTGTTATCGGCGACGGAAACTTCCCCGGACAGAGCATTGGTAAGAAGTGTGTGAGATGTGATGGACATAACGTTCCTGAACTTTTAGAAGCTATTTTAAAGCTCTTCCCACTTGATATTTATCAGAAGCCTGTTTATCTTATGGAAAAGGTTCCCGAGCTTGTAGTTCATGCGGCTCATTTTGGGGGATACAGAGCGTGGGACGATGCTTACGATTGTCTTCCCGTTTCGGATAGACTTGTTTTTGATACGTCGAGCGCGCTGTTTTTGTTGGAAAAGAAAAAGGTCTATA
>JAZLCI010000092.1:0-3915 GCA_045614085.1 Clostridia bacterium | reverse complement strand
TCCCTTTAAAGTATGAAAAATATGATATGAAGAAAATCTTTAAGGAGTGTTCATTCATAAGTACAGGGGCGGGCAGCTATCTTTATGAGCTTTTGATGAATATTTTATTTGAATATGAAATGGACGAGCCCGTAATTGAGGCAAAGTCTATCGAGTCTGTTCTTGCTTTAATTAATAATGGTATGGGGATAGGTCTTGTGCCATCATATGTAAAAGAACATAATCAGTATGAAAACATTTGCTTTGTTGAACTGTCTGAAGAGATAAAGAAAAACAATAATGTAGAAGATAACAGACAGGTAGGCATCTTCTATCAACAAGATAAGGTTTTGAACAAAATAGAAGAAGATTTCATTGAGGCGGCAAAAAGGCTTTATTAAAATTTATGCTGTGTATTAGTTATGGTAAAATTGCTATAACTAATATACGGCTTGTTTTTTGTTTCGGTTAGTTATATAATAGTTTCGAAATAAAAAAGGGGGTATGTAAATATGCCAATGTCAATTGTTTATTTAATTGTTATGCTTGTTGTTATATGCTTATGGTTTGTTTTCCTTAAGAGACCTATATGGGAAGCAATGGGCGTTTCATTTATTGTTCTTATTTTTGCTACAGGAACATGGAAGAATCTATGGTCATATGTAGATGAGGGTCTGACTACGTCGTTGCTTTATTCAATGATTGTGTTTATTACAATGTCAGCCATTATGACAAAGACAAAAATCATCGATGGCGCAGTTAATTTTATTCTTGCAATCTTAGGTAAGATTCCAGGTGGAGCAGGCTATGCGGCTGTTATTGCGTCTGCTTTTATGGGGGCTCTTTCAGGTTCAGGACCGGGAAACGTTATGTCAACAGGTGTTATCACCATCAAGGCTATGAAGGAGTCTGGCTTCCCTGCAGAGCTTGCGGCAAATGTTGAAAGTAATGCAAGCTATCTCGGAAATATGATACCACCGTCTTCAAATATTGTTGCAGCCCTCGGTGCGCTTACTGCTTTCTGGACAGCAAACGGAGTAGAAGATACAATGGCAATCGGTTCTTTCTGGATTGTTTGCTGGGGTTGTTCTTTATGGTTTATTTTATCTAAAATAGTTATGCTGTTTATCTTTTGTAAGGCATATAAAATCAGACCAATGGAACCGGATAAGATTCCAAGCATGAAAGAGACCTTTAAGTCAAACTGGCAGGGGCTTTTGTTACCTGTTATTATCTTGCTTCCATTTATGGTTGACTTCTTCTTTAACAATGCTACAGCAATGCCTGAACTTGCTGTGTTTGTTGAAAGACTTGGTAAAGATGGTGCGAAGTTCTATTCAAGCTCACTTTTATTCTTTGTTGCAGGTATTGCGGCTTTCTATGCTGTTATTGTTATGCTCTTTAAGAACAAGGAAGTTGTTTCTTTTAAGAATATCACAAAGATGATGAGTGGAAGCTACAAGGGTATTGCAAGTACTGTTGGCACATGTCTTTTTGGATATATGATTGGTGCTCTTTTTAATGATATCGAAGCTACAACAGAGCTTGGTGTATTTCTTGAAAACTTAAATATGGGTAAGCTTGGGCTTGCGTTTATTATTCCGCTTATTACATGCTTTATGGGTATGGTTATTCCAGGTTCATCACTTGTATCAATATTTGGTGCGCTCTTTATCAGTCTTTTCTATGCAGAGGGTGTAAATCCTGTTATGGTTGCGGCAATGCTTCCTTGCTTCTGTGGAGTTATGTGTGGTATTACGCCACCTCTTGCTCTTGGTATGTATGCAGGTATGTCTATTGCGGAATCTGACCCAGGCAAGACGATTAAAAACGACTTATGGTGGGTTGCAGGACAATACATACTTGAGGTTATCGTATTGCTCGGATGGCTTCCGATTTTAGGATTATAGGAGGTAACGTATTATGAAAAAGTTTAAAGAAATTTGTCAGAAGATTACCTCTGTCCTTGAGGTTATCATTGGGATTGCTTTGGTTGTATGTCTATTTGGTGGCGGACTTGGATTTGTAGGTTATGTTGTGGCTCTTTGTGTAGGAGGAGATGCTGCTGCTATGATTTGCACATGGATTTACAAGGTGTTTTACGGTTGTATCATTAAAATATCAACGATAACAACTCTTTTGTGTTTCTTGCTTATATATTTAAAAGGTGAAGCAAAATGGGTTAATCCTATAAAGTATTGGTTTAATAAGAGCAAGGCTGCGAAATAGTTTTGTTACATAAGAGAGGGTATCTCAGGATGCCTTCCTTTTTTATATGTATTTATACCATTTTTTGCAGAGGGTTTTGGTGGTTTTTATTTCTTGACTATCTTTGTGATATGTGATATTATATAAAAAGGTATATTAAGTATAGTTGTGCCCAAAATTAAAAGATAAGAGTGATGAAAATGGCTGATTTAAAAGGTAAAAAGCTTCTTGTAATAGGAGGTGCGTTTCAGCATTGCAAGCTTGTAGAAGCGGCAAAAGAGTTAGGGGTTACTGTATATGTAACAGACTATCTTCCGGTGGAAAAAGCACCCGCTAAGCAGATTGCGGACAAATACTTTATGTATAACATTACAGAAATTGACGAAATTGCTGAGATGTGTAAGAGAGAGGGTGTTGACGGTGTTATTTCTACATCCCTGGATGCGTGTCAAAAGCCATATTTTAAGGTTTGTCAAAAGTTGGGATTCCCTTGCTTTGGTACAGAGGAGCAGTTTACTATACTTACGGATAAAAGCGCATTTAAGGCTCAGTGTATAAAAAGCGGTGTAGATGTTATCAGTAAGTATTCCAAAGATGATTTTAAGGATAAGGAAACCTGCGATAAAAATGTAGAGTTTCCGATTTTGATAAAGCCGTGTGTAAGCAGAGGCTCAAGAGGACAGTCTATTTGTGATACATATGAAGAAGCTTTAAAGGCTATTGCTTTTGCAAGTGAAGAGAGTGATAACGGTGAAATCCTTATAGAAAAATATATGGGACAGGCAAATGATTTTTCTATGACAATTCTTGTAATAAACGGAAAGGTTATTCCTATAAGAACTGTTGACCGAATTTTAGGCAAATACGAGGACGGACTTGACAAGCTTGCGGTTGGCTCTGCCCAGCCATCTGTTTTTACAAGAACATATATGGAAAAAGCTCACCATAAGATTGAAAAGTTTGCAAAGGATATAGGGCTCAATACAGCTCCTATGTTTATGCAGGGTTTTGTTGATGGGGATAAGGTGCGTTTTTATGATCCGGGGCTCAGACTTCCGGGAGGAGAGTTTGAAAGAATATTCATTCGTGCTTTCGGTAAAAACCCAATGTATCCACTTATTGAATATGCGTTGACAGGGGCTGTTTCGGAAGAATATGCTAACTTCTCGGAAGAGGATGTTAACTTAAACGGAAAGCTTGGTGTACAAATGCTTATTCCGCTTCGACCGGGCAAGATTTCAAAGATAGTTGGTGCCGATGAGATAAAGAAGCATCCGGATGTTGTTTCTATGTTTGAAATGTTTGAAGAGGGAGATACTGTTATTGAAACTCATAATGTAAAGCAGCGCTTCTGTGCGATTGATGCTGTCCGCGAAAACAAGGAAGAAATGACAGAGTTTGTTAAATGGGTGTTTGATACACTCAAGGTTTACGACGAAAACGGCGAGGATATGATTATCTCCAAGTTTGATACAAATTATTTCTTGAATCGTAAATATGAGTAAACTTAATATGAAAATGTGTTTGAAAAGCGAAGGATAATTTCCTTCGCTTTTATTGTGCATTATTACGGAAAAAATACGTGAGTTTTTAAGCTTTTTTCATTCTTGACTATCTTTGGGATATGTGATATTATATAGAATAAGGTATATTAGGTATAGCTATACCCAAATTTAAAAGATTAGAGTGATGAAAATGGATAAAATTAAAAACTTATTTTTAAGACAG
>JAZLCI010000091.1:0-7139 GCA_045614085.1 Clostridia bacterium | reverse complement strand
ACCAAAACCGCGTGCAAGGGTAGAAGTAGCCTTACCTCGTGAGATGCGTTCAACAGGCGAACTTTTGGGTGTACGCAACGATTATTATGAAGCATTATACAAGGGTTTTGTTGGGGCAGAAATTTCTGTTCCTGCAAATGGTGACACTGTACTCCTTACAGTATGTGACCGTGATAAGGAAAGCTTCTTGCCAATTGTTGAAAAATTTGATAAGATGGGTTGCCGTTTTGTTGCAACATCAGGTACTGCAAACTTCTTGGAAGAGCATGGTTACAAGGTAACACGTGCAAAGAAGATAAGCGAAGGTGTGCCTAATGTATTGGATGTTATAAGAAGCGGAATGTGTGACCTTGTTATTGATATTCCGAAAAAGGGTAACGATAAGGAAAGTGACGGATTTAAGATTCGTCGTACAGCATCAGAATGTTCAGTTAATATAATGACATCTGTTGATACTGTTACTGCCCTTTCAGAGGTTATGGAAAAAGGCTTTAATGCAGGCAACACAGAACCTATCGCCGTTTCGGAAATTAAGTAAACCCGGAGAGGAATGAAGATATGAAGCATTACAGCGTTCAGGAAAGAAGAGATAAGATTATTGATATACTGAACGAAAACGGAAGAGTTTATGTAAATAAGTTGAGTGAGATTTTTGGGGTATCAAGCGTTGTTATCCGTACAGACCTTGCTGAACTTGAAAGACTTGACCTTTTATCCCGTGTTCACGGTGGCGCTATTACCAGCTACAAGTCATACTGCGATATGAACTTAATCCAGAGAAGCAATATTAACTTAAAAGAAAAAAATGCTATTTCTCAAAAGGTTAAGGAGCTTGTCAAGGATCATGATACACTTATGATGAATGCAGGTACAACACCCCTCTTTGTAATGCGTGCTATATGGGAGAAGAAGGTGACAATAGTCACAAACTCAATAGCAATGGCTTTAGAGGGAGCAAAAAACCCTAATTTTAAGATAATCCTTTTAGGGGGAGATGTAGACCCTGATTATCAGTTCACCTATGGGGTGTCAGTGCTTAAAGAGCTTTCGCAGTACAGTGCAAGTACGCTGATATTATCTGTTGACGGAATAGATACAAAGGACGGGATTTCTACATTCTATTACCAAGAGGCAGAGGTTTGCCGAAAGATGATAGAACGTTCAGGCAAGGTGATTATCGCCGCTGATGACAGTAAAATAGGCAGAACTGCCTTTTCGCAAATTGACAGTCTCCAGAACGTTGACATAATAGTCACAAACAAAAAGGCGTCTGATACGTATCTTGAATCCTTAAAATCAAAAGGCATTGAAATAGTTATAGTGTAAAATAAAAAATTTCAAAAATAGGGAACGGTTTTAAACCGTTCCCTATTTTTGTGAAATAAGAACCCGACCCGTCCTTGTTGTATTCACAATAAAAATGGCGTGCCGAGTCGGCACGCCCTACAAAAGTACTTGAAAGAAAATTAAATTCATCTTGTAGGAGCGGCAATATTATCCGCTCGTTTTTATTCAATTTCTATTGTTTCGCCCGGATTTACCTTGTAGGCATTCTTTTCTGTTTCGAAATAAACAGTATGGAGGGTTGGGTTTGTTACCAGAGTGTTACTTACGTTAAAGATAAGAGCTTTATATGCAGTTACATATTCATAAATCTCCATATTTGTAGCATACCAAATATTTTTATCCTTACTTAAAAGAGAGCAAAGTTCTTCGAGAATTTCCCATTTGCCATCAAGCTCAGTGCTGTGTCCCCATACATAGAAAAGCATAGGATCTGCGCTGGCAAAATATTTTTTGCGGGGATCTTCTACTACAAACTTTTCTGCATATTCCATAAGCTTTGGGTCTGTGTGCTTAACTGTCGGCATCCAGCAAAGCCACTGGTCAGGGAGGTTGAATGAGCCTTTTTCTCCTCCTGCTGTGCGCGCATATGCTATGTCAAGCTCTTTTAAGTAGTTCATAATTTCAGGGGTGGTTGCACATCTGTCGGGATATGCAAAGCCCCTTATTATTTTGCCAAAAAAGTCCTCGATTTCCTGTCTGCCGTCTAAAACTTCTTTTATTCCGTCAATTATGGAGCTGTTTATGAGGGCTTTGTGGTTGTAACCGTGGATAGCAACCTCGTGATCTGAATATATGGCTTTAAGCTCGTCTTTTGTAAGACCTCTGCCACTCCCGTGGATACAAGCGCCATCTATATTAAAAGTGCCTTTCATATTATATTTTTTAAGAATTTCAAGCACTTTTTTGTCGGTTGAGCTTCCGTCGTCATAACTGAATGTAAGAGCTTTTGTTTTAAAGTCAGGGAACCTTAAAAATCTGTATTTCAAGTTAATCATCTCCTTAAAAATAAAGGTTTGATTTATTATACATCAACAAATAAAAAATTGCAAGAAAAAACAGGGAATTTATCCGTAAAAATAGCGAAAAAAAGCGCTTTGTAACAGGGGTGTTACAGGTGATAAAAATTATAAAAAAAGCTTGTAAAATAAAAGCTTTTATGCTATAATATTAAGGAATAATTATCTATTGAAAACAGGCGGACTTTTGTCTGTCGCGGAGGTGTAAAAATGAGAATTTTATGCGATAAAGATATACTTGATGAAGCCATATCCAACGTATCAAGAGCTGTGTCTGCAAGAAGTAGCATTCCTGTTCTTGAGGGTATATATATAAAAGCTTTTGAAGATGGCAAGCTTAAGCTTGTGGGCAACGATATGGAAATCGGGATTGAAGCTGTTATTGAAGCAGAGGTTATGCAGCCTGGCGAAATAGTTATAAATGCCAAAATGTTTGGAAGCATTGTTCGTTCTCTTGCGCCGGGAAAGGTATCGGTTGAAGTAAACGACAAAAACCGAGTGCTGATTAAGAGTGGCGGAGCAAAGTTTGAAATTGCAGGCATTGCAGCGGATGAGTTTCCTGACCTGCCTATTGTTGACCCTGAATATGCCATTACTATTCCAACAAGTGTTTTAAAGGATATGATAGCAAAGACAGGCTTTGCTGTTGCTGTTACAGACAACAATCCGATCCTTACAGGATGTCTTCTTGAAATTAAGAGAAGCGGTCTTTCTATGATTGCTCTTGACGGATACAGGATGGCTATATGCAAGGTTTCTATGGCAAATGACTTTGAAGAAAAGTCTATGATTATTCCACAGAAGTCGCTTTCTGAACTTGGCAGAATTTTAAACGATGATGATATCCTTGTTAAGATTACTGCTACATCAAGAAATGCAATCTTTATGTTTGGCGAATATAAGCTTGTAACCCGTCTTATTGAGGGTAACTACATAAACTACGACAGTGTTATTCCAAAGGATTATGCTATTGAGTTCACCTGTCCTACTGCACAGCTTCGTGAATCTATACAGAGAGTTTCTCTTATTATTTTAAATGATGTCGTTAAAAGTCCTGTCAGATTTAATATTGGTGATGGAAACATCAATATTTCCTGTACTACATCAGCGGGTAACGTAGATGACAATATTCCTGCTGACGCAAACGACTGTGCTTTGGAAATTGGTTTTTATAACAGATATCTGCTTGAAGCTTTCCGCGTTATTGACGAGGAGAACGTAAGACTTAAGTTTAACACAGCAACAAGTCCTCTTGTTGTTACACCTGAAGAGGGAGATGATTTCTTATATCTTATCCTTCCTTTAAGACTTCACGCAGAGTAAAAAGGAGTGACTGCGTATGAAGGCTCTAAAGCTTGAACTTAATAATTTCAGAAACTACATACAGCAGGAACTTGATTTCTGTGATGGTGTCAATGTTATATACGGTGACAACGCACAGGGGAAGACAAATATTTTAGAAGCGGTTTACTTTTTTGCTTTAGGAAAGTCAAACCGCGCAAGACGAGATACGGAGCTTATAAATCACGAAAGTCAATGCGCAAGAATAGGCTTTACCTTTTCAGACAGTATGCGCGAAAACGTTTTTGAGGCAGAGCTATATCGTGACAAAAGAAAGAAAATAACTATAAACGATGTGCCTATACGAAAAAACAGCGAGCTTGTAAGAAGATTTAACGTGGTTTATTTCGGGCCTGAATATTTAGGTCTTGTTAAAGAGGGCCCGGGAATAAGAAGAAAAAATCTTGATGTTCTTATAAGCCAGATAAAGCCCGGATATATTTCTGCTTTAGGGGAACTTAAGAAGATTGTCGAAAGTAAGAATGCGCTTTTGCGTATGGATAATCCAAACAAGACTATGCTTGGCATAATGAATGAAAAGCTTGCGTCTGTTTCTGCAAACATTATTATCTACCGTTCCTTGTTTTTAAGCAAGCTTGAAAGGTTTGCAAAAGATATACAAAGTGATATATCAGGAGGCAGAGAAGACCTTACTATGAAATACAAGTGCTGTGCAGGCGATGTGAGTGGAATGGCAGTTTCTGATATAGAAAATGCCATAAAAGCGAAAGTTGAGGAAGCAACAACTCGTGAAATGCGTATGTGTGAGTCTATAATCGGCCCTCACAGAGAGGATGTAGAGTTTTGTATCAATGGATATGACGCGAAGCTTTATGCATCACAGGGACAGCAAAAAACGATTGTTATGGCTGAAAAACTTTCGGAGGTTTCTCTTATGGCAGAGGAAACAGGGGAAATGCCTGTTTTGCTTCTTGATGATATTTTAAGCGAACTTGATAAATCAAGGCGCGAATATATTTTAAAAAGTATTGATAAGACGCAAATCCTTATTACCTGTACTGATACTGATGGAATAACGGTTCCGTCAGATACGAGGATGATTGAGGTAAAGGGCGGAGTTGCAAAAGTGGTTGGAGGGATATAGATGTATCTGCATTTAGGTAACGGTATGGTTGTAAACACATCCGATATAATCGCTATTATGGATTTAGAGAGTACATCCCATTCCATCCATACAAGAGAGTTTTTAAAAGTAGTTGAGGAAGAGGGGTTTGTTTGTAATGTTACAGACGATATTCCAAAATCCTTTATAATATGTGAAGTAAAAGGGCAGTCGGTTGTTTATGTGACGAATATTTCGTCAAAGGCGCTGGCAGGCCGAGTAGAAAAGTATAATTAGTCGAAAAATAAAAGGAGTTGAGAGCATTGGCAGAAGAACATATTACAAGTGTTCCCGTTGAGGGAGAGTATGATGCGGATCAGATTCAGGTCTTGGAAGGTCTTGAAGCCGTAAGAAAGCGTCCCGGTATGTATATAGGCTCTACATCAGCAAGGGGTCTTCATCACTTGGTTTATGAAATTGTGGATAACTCTATAGATGAGGCTCTTGCAGGTTATTGTAAGCATATAAACGTTGTTATAGAAAAGGATAATTCTATTTCAGTTACTGATGACGGACGAGGAATTCCTACAGGTATTCACCCGAAGATGGGTATACCTGCTGTTGAAGTGGTATTTACCATTCTCCACGCCGGAGGTAAGTTCGGCGGCGGCGGATACAAGGTATCAGGCGGTCTCCATGGTGTTGGTGCGTCTGTTGTTAACGCTCTTTCAGAATTTTTAGAGGTTGAGATTTGCGACGGTGAAAACGTTCACTATCAGAAGTATGAAAGAGGTGTCAGCTGCGGTCCTTTAAAGCAGATAGGCACAACCGATAAGACAGGAACAAAGGTTCATTTCAAGCCTGACGGAGAGATTTTTGAAAGCCTTGAGTATGAATTTGACATACTCCTTTCAAGGTTGAGAGAACAGGCATTTTTAAACGCAGGCGTTAATATTACTTTAGAGGATAAGAGAGATGGAGCGCCTGACAACAAAAAGTTTGAAAATATGCTCTATGAGGGTGGTATCCGAGAGTTTGTAACATATATAAACAGAAACAAAGAAGCAATTCATCCTGAGGTTATATATGTAAACTCTGTGCGTGAAGATTCAGAGGCAGAGGTTGCTATTCAGTATAACGACGGATACACAGAAAATATTATCAGCTTTGCCAACAATATTAACACAACCGAGGGTGGTACCCACGAGGTTGGTTTTAAGGCGGCTCTTACAAAAGTAATAAATGACTATGCAAGAAAATATAAATTCTTAAAGGAAAACGATGATAACTTAAAGGGTGAAGACGTAAGAGAAGGCTTATCCTGTATAATCAGCGTTAAGGTTACAGAGGCTCAGTTTGAGGGTCAGACAAAGACAAAACTCGGTAACAGCGAGATGCGTTCTATCGTTGAAAAAATGGTAAACGAAAAGCTTACTGAATTCTTTGAAGAAAACCCTGCTGTGTCAAAGACTATTGTTGAAAAGTCTCTTACTGCATCAAGGGCGAGAGAAGCCGCAAAGCGTGCAAGAGAGAATACAAGACGTAAGGGTGCTTTGGAGAGTTCATCTCTTCCTGGTAAGCTTGCGGACTGTTCTGACAGAGATAACACATACACAGAAATTTATATCGTCGAGGGTGATTCTGCGGGCGGTTCAGCAAAGCAGGGTCGTGACAGACGTTTCCAGGCTATCCTTCCTCTTTGGGGTAAGATGTTAAACGTTGAAAAGGCAAGAGTTGACAATGTTTACAAAAACGAAAAGCTTGTTCCTGTTATCACAGCCCTGGGCGCAGGTATAGGTGATGATTTTGACCTTGAAAAGCTTCGTTACGGCAAGGTTGTTATTATGGCCGATGCCGACGTGGACGGTGCACATATCAGAACATTGCTTTTAACATTCTTTTTTAGATTTATGAGACCTTTAATCGAGGCAGGACATGTATATATTGCACAGCCACCTCTTTATAAGATTACAAAGGGAAGAACAAACAGATATGCATACTCTGATGCAGAACTTAAAAAAATCCTTGAGGAAATGGAGGATGGCAGACAGCCATCTATCCAGAGATATAAGGGTCTTGGTGAAATGAATCCTGAACAGTTATGGGAAACAACAATGGACCCTGAACGCAGAGTTATGCTCAGGGTTGACTTGGAGGATGCAAGACAGGCAGACGAAACCTTTACTATTCTTATGGGAGATAAGGTTGAGCCAAGAAGAAAGTTTATCGAAGATTATTCTTCAACAGTTGAAAACCTTGATATATAGGAGGGGTTTAAATGATTCTTATTGAAAAAGCATCTGTTATGAATTTTGAGGGTGCTATACGTGGAGCAAGAAATCCCCTTAACAGTTGGAACAAGATAGACAGTT
>JAZLCI010000090.1:0-18104 GCA_045614085.1 Clostridia bacterium | reverse complement strand
GCTGTTGCTATGATCGACCCAAGAAACCTCGACACACTTTTACACCCACAGTTTGATGCAAAAGCTTTAAAGGCTGCAACTCCAATGGGCAGAGGCCTTGGTGCTTCCCCTGGTGCTGCTTGCGGTAAGATAGTATTCACAGCTGAAGATGCAGAAGCTTGGAACGCAAGAGGCGAAAAGGTTATCCTCGTTCGTCTTGAAACATCTCCTGAAGATATTACAGGTATGAAGGCTTCTCAGGGTATCTTAACAGTTCGTGGCGGTATGACATCTCACGCTGCCGTTGTTGCTCGTGGTATGGGTACTTGCTGCGTATCAGGTTGTGGCGATATCAATATGGATGAAGAAAACAAGAAGTTCACTCTCGCAGGTAAAACTTACAACGAAGGTGACTATATTTCAATCGACGGTTCAACAGGTAACATCTACGATGGCATCATTCCTACAGTTGATGCTGAAATCGCAGGCGAATTCGGCCGCATCATGGAATGGGCTGACAAGTACAGAACATTAAAGGTTCGTACAAACGCTGATACTCCTGCTGACGCTAAGAAGGCAAGAGAACTCGGTGCTGAAGGTATCGGTCTTTGTCGTACAGAGCACATGTTCTTCGAAGCTGAAAGAATTGCTGCTTTCCGTGAAATGATCTGTGCTGATACAGTTGAAGAAAGAGAAGCTGCTCTTGAAAAGATTTTACCATATCAGCAGAACGACTTCGAAGCTCTCTATGAAGCATTAGAAGGTTGTCCTGTTACAATCAGATTCTTAGACCCACCTCTCCACGAATTCGTTCCAACAGAAGAAGCTGACATCAAGGCTCTTGCAGATGCACAGGGTAAGTCAGTTGAAGATATCAAGGCTTTAATCTCAAGCTTACACGAATTCAACCCAATGATGGGTCACCGTGGTTGTCGTCTTGCAGTAACATATCCTGAAATTGCAAAGATGCAGACAAAGGCAGTTATCCGTGCAGCTATCAATGTTAAGAAGGCTCACGCTGACTGGAACATCGTTCCTGAAATCATGATCCCACTTCCTGGTGATCTTAAGGAATTCAAGTATGTTAAGGATATCGTTGTTGCAGTTGCTGATGCTGAAATCGCAGCAGCAGGCGCTGACCTTAAGTACGAAGTTGGTACAATGATGGAAATCCCAAGAGCTTGTCCCACAGCTGATGAAATCGCTAAGGAAGCTGAATTCTTCTGCTTCGGTACAAACGATTTAACACAGATGACATACGGTTTCTCAAGAGACGATGCAGGTAAGTTCTTAGATGCTTACTATGATGCAAAGATCTTTGAAAACGATCCTTTCGCAAAGCTTGACCAGACAGGTGTTGGTAAGCTTATGGAAATGGCTATCGCTCTCGGTAAGCCGGTTAACGGTAAGCTCCACGTAGGTATCTGCGGTGAGCACGGCGGCGACCCTGTATCTGTTGAGTTCTGCCACAAGATTGGTCTTGATTATGTATCATGTTCACCATTCCGTGTTCCAATTGCAAGACTTGCAGCAGCTCAGGCAGCTATCAATAACTAATATTTAAAATTTTGACCTTGCAGAGAAATCCGCAAGGTCTTTTTTTGTTAATTTGGGAAAAACTCTTGTATTCAATGTAAGGGAAGATATTATCTTCACGTGGGCGGATAATATCCGCTTCTGCAAATTCTTTTTCTTGCTATTCGGACTGATTTGTATTATAATGAGTATATGTTCATTTTAAATCGTAAGGAGAAAAAACTATGATAGGAATAATCGGTGCCATGACTGTTGAGGTTGAGGCTTTAAAGGAGCTTATGACCGACAAATGCGATAAAGTTATAAGCGGAATGACATACACATCAGGAAAGCTTTTGGGCAAGGATGTTGTTATCACCGTATGCGGAGAGGGTAAAGTCAATGCCGCAATGTGTGCACAGACAATGTGCCTTGAATATAATCCTGAAATAATTGTAAACACAGGTGTTGCAGGGGGCTTAGCTGACGAGCTTAAGGTATGCGACATTGTTGTTGCCACATCTGTTGTGGAGCACGATATGGACATGTCGCCTCTCGGCTATAAGGCAGGCTACATCTGTGGTATTGACGGAATATATATGGACTGTAACGAAAAAATCGTAAACACCCTGACAGATGCTGTTTCTGCCTGCGGTATTCCATATAAGACAGGGGTTGTTGCATCAGGTGATCAGTTCATCAGTGATAACGACAAGAAAGCTTGGCTTAAGTCCACCTTCAATGCCTACGCCTGCGAGATGGAAGGGGGCGCAATAGGTCACGTCTGTGTGAGAAATGGTGTGCCTTTTGGTGTTCTTCGTGCAATTTCCGATGGCGGTGATGACGAGGCATCTATGTCCTTCCCTGAATTTGCAGCCCTTGCGGCAAAAAATTCTATTGAAGTTATGAGAAACTTTGTAGAAAATTTTTAAAATAAAAACCTTTGGGCAAACACCCATGAAGTGATATAACGATGGCAGACACTTTTTGTGTCTGCCATCGTTATATCACCTCAGTTAACCATTCTTTTTTCTCTCTAAAATCAACTTCGCATATAAATATGTAAAACCCTCTGCCCCAAGAAATGAAAGCCATACTCCTGTTACCCCAAAAAGCTTTGCCATCACAAAAGCAAACACTATAATGGCTATAACACCACGGAGAATAGAAATAACAGACGCCTCCTTTGCCATACCTGTTGCACTGTAAAAACCCGCCTTTACAAGATTTATTCCTGCAATCAAAAATCCAAGGAAGTATAACCGTATTCCAGGAACTGCATATTTTGTCAGCTCTGACAGATTTTCACTGTTAAATATTGAAACAAGATGTTTGGCAAAGATAAGTACAACCCCCACCATTACCACAGAAATCAGAATCCCGATTTTAAGGGAGCATCGATATATCCTTTTTTCTTCTTCAATTTTGCCCTCTCCGTGCATTGTGCTTGCAAGAGGCTGAAGTCCCTGAGCAACACCGTTTAACAGTGCCATTCCTACAATTGCAATATTTGCAGATACAGCATAAGCCGCAACGCCTACGTTTCCTACAATGTCAAGAAGAATAAAGTTAAACGCCATAGTGGTGATCCCGCTTGAAATCTCCCCTACAAAGGCAACAACCCCAAGCTGACAACTGCTTATAAGCCTGCCTACAGAGGGTAGCTTTCTTGCAAACTTTATATTATTCTTTTTTGACATAAAGTGCGCCATACATATAAGCATACTAACCACAGGGGAAAGCCCCGTCGCAAGAGCCGCACCCGCCATTCCCATTTTCAGCGGAAACATAAGTATGTAGTCAAAAGCAATATTAAAAAGTCCGCTTGCTATGGTTGCTGTCATAGCAATGTTTGGTGCATTATCGTTTCTTACAAAAGATGTAAATATGTAGTTAACTATAAAAAACGGAGAACAGATCATAAATATTCTTGTATAAGTTAATCCCACCTCAACTATTGTGTCATCTGCCCCCATAATGCGAAGAAGCCACTCCGGGCATAAAATCCCTAATGCCGATAAAATCAGTCCAAAAAAAGTTGCCCACATAACAGCGTTTGAAAAGTATGCGTCTGCACTCTTAGACCCCGCTCCCTTTAGTATTGAATATCGCGTAGCAGAACCTATTCCAATCATTGCTCCCACAGCATAAATCAGTCCATAGTACGGCAATACAAGGTTAAGTGCCGCTATTCCGTCTGCACCTGCCGCCTTTGATATAAATAAGGTATCAGCAAAGATATAGCAGGAAATCCCCACCATAGCTAAAACATTTGGCATAATATATCTTATTAGCTTTTTCTCTATCATAGCAATCATCCTCTTATCATTTTGTATCCCACGGGTGGAATGGTTAATTTAAATGATCCCACACCAAATTCTGTTCCGTCAACATAAACTGTCTGCTCTGTAAAATCACGGTTTACTCCGCAAATAACCATATTATCTTCTGCCTTGTTTCCAAAGGCATCTTCTCCGTCTTTAAAATATCTTGCATAAACCCATACTCCGCCCTTTGCATAAAGGGTTTTGTAAAAACCTGTTTTTAAAACAGCTTCTTCTCTTCTCATTTTCCCTAAATCTTTAACTGTTTCAAGAATATCTGTGTCTATTCTTCTCCATTCAAATGGCCCTCTGTTATATGGGTCGCGACCGCCCTCCATACCGATTTCATCTCCGTAAAATATAGACGGTACACCAACATATGTCATTTGTATAAAAACAGCACACTTAAGCCTTTGAATCGCTAAATCCTCAAGCCCTGATGACAACCTTTTATCTCTGCAATTTTCGTCATATCCCCCAAAGAGAGATTTTATCCTCATAGTATCGTGGGTACCAAGAAGGTTCATCAAAGAATAGCTGACCTCTTTTGGATAATTCTCAAGAATGGACATAAGCTTTTTATCAAGGTCTTCTGCAGACCTTCTGCCCATTATAAACTCTGTTGCATTGTCTCTGAACGGGTAGTTCATAACACTGTCTAACTCAAATCCTAAAAGATATTCCCTTTGTTTGCTGTATGCAACTTTATTGGAGGCATCTTCCCATACTTCCCCTATTATAAGGGCGTCTTTCTTAACCTTTTTTGCTTCCTGTCTTAAAATCTTTATAAAATCATCAGGAAGCTCATCGGCAACATCAAGTCTCCAACCTGACGCACCAAGCCTTAACCATTTTTTGATTACCGAATTTTCATCCCTCAAGATATAATCTAGGTATGATGGTTCCATTTCGTTTACATTTGGCAGATTGCTGCAACCCCACCAACTTTCGTAATCGTTCCCCTCTTTGAACTGATACCAACAGCGATAAGCCGAGCTTGCATCGTTATATGCTCCACCTTCGCCATAGGATTTGTATTTGTTAAAGTATATACTGTCAGCACCTGTATGACTGAAAACTCCGTCTAAAATAATCTTTATCCCTAGCTTTTCTGCCTCACTGCATAATGCAGAAAAATCCTCTTCATCTCCAAACATCTCGTCTATTTTCATATAGTCTGCAGTGTCATATTTATGGTTTGAATATGCACTGAAAATAGGGTTTAAGTATATTACCCCAACCCCCAAAGACTTGATATAAGAAAGCTTTTTTATAATCCCCTTTAAGTTCCCTCCATAAAAATCGTTACAGGCAGGGCCATCTTCATGTGGGTGGTTGTTAAAGGAAAAAGGCTCATATCTGTCATAGTGAATGATATATTCTTCTCTCTTTTTAGGGATTTCACCATTTTTGTGTTCACCATAAAATCTGTCAGGGAAAATCTGATACATTATCTCTCCCCTAAACCATTCAGGTGTCTTAAAATCCCTGTCATAAACTGTTATCTGATAGCTGTTTCCATTATTAAATTCTGTCTGTACTCCAATGCCACCAAGCATTTCATCATTATTCTGATACCATTGTGTCTGACCATTGACACTTACCAAAAAACAATACCACAAAAGACACGGAGCATCGGGTGTTACTATCTCCGCAGAACAAGTAAAGTGGTCATTCACCTTGTTTATGTTCATATCCACAAAGCTTTCTGCATCATTAATCCAAATGCGCACCTTTGCAAATTCAATATTTTCACATTCATAAACATTTAAAAAAAGACGAACAGACTCACCGCACTTTACTGCCCCAAAGGGTGAGCGATAATTTATATCTCTTGAATTATGAAATATTTTCATTATCTGTCTCCTTTTTATATAATCAGGCTGTCGCATATTACTACACGGCAGCCTTTTAAATACTATTCTTCTGTTTCTGTTTTATTTATATTCAACTTTTTTACAGTTGTAAGACCTATTCTGTGGTCGCTTACCTGATTTACCTTTACGTTATAGTTATCTATAACAACTTCAGGGCAAGTGCCGTCATCAGGAATATAACCAAGCTCTGCTATAACAACACCGCCAAATGTGGTTGGAGCATCTTCATCATCAAAGCTTATCCCTAACTCCTCTTCAATATCTCTTATGGATGCACTTCCGTAAATCTGCCAGGTATCTGCATTAATACGCAGGATTTCCTTTGGTGCTCCATCATCGCCTAAATCACCAACAAGCTGTTCTACAAGGTCCATTATGGTGATTATTCCGCAAAGACCGCCATATTCATCAAGAACAACTGAGAGCTTTGCGCCATCTGTCCTCATTCTGTTAAAAAGTGTATCTGCTTTAACCGTCTTTGGAACAAAGTACGCAGGATGAATGGCAATCTTCTCTATGTTCTCCTTTGTCTTTTCTTTTATACCGAAATAATCTCTTGTGTCTAAAACGCCCTTAACATCGTCTTCACTTTCGCCACAGACTAAATATCTTGTGTATCTTTTGGTAAAAATTACCTCTTCCCATACATCTATATCATCATCTTCCCATAAAATTGATATTTCTGTTCTGTGAGTAGCAAGCTCTTCAGCAGTTAAATCGTCAAATTCAAAAACATTCTGAATAAACTCTTTTTCATCTTCGTCAATTGCGCCCTTTTCACTTCCTGCGTCAACCATCATTCTGATTTCTTCTTCAGTAACCTCACCCTCATCACCGTCAGGATTGATTCCCATAAGCTTTAAAACCACATTGTTTGAAAATGTTAAAAAAGCAACAACAGGGGCAAAAACTGTAGATAAAAACGAAACAGGCCCTGATACCCAAAGAGCGATTTTTTCTGTCTTTTTCATGGCAACTCTTTTTGGAACAAGCTCCCCAAAGACAAGGGTTAAATATGATAAAATCAAAGTAATAACTATAACGGCTATGCTATCAAGGGTCTTTTCAGGGATGCTTATACCAAGGGATAAAACAAAAGACACTATCTTATCTGAAAAGTTTTCTGCCGCAAAGGCACTTCCCAAAAAGCCTGAAAGAGTAATTGCAACCTGAATGGTAGCCAGGAAACGTGCCGGCTGCTGTGTCAGTTTAACAAGCCTTTTCGCACTTTTGTTTCCATCCTCTGCCATTTTTTCAAGCTTGGTATCGTTCATTGATATAACCGCGATTTCTGCAGCTGCAAAAATCGCATTTAACATTATCAGAATAATTTGCAGCACTATCGGCATCCAGTCTTCCAAAAGAAAACCCTCCTAAATACAATACTTCTCATTTTGCCGCATAGTATATCACATTCTATATGAAAAATCAAGGTTATTATAGTTACAATCCCATTAAATTACAGTATATTCCTATTCGGCTTATAATATACATCTTTTGATACTTTATTATTTATCCTCTTTGTTTAAAAAACTTGAAAATTGTAAATATATATGATAAACTTATTTTAAAGAATATTAAGGAGGCTATTTTTATGGCAGTAATAATAATTACCAACGAAAATTTTGAAAATGAAGTTTTAAAAAGCGATAAACCTGTTTTGCTTGACTTCTGGGCAAGCTGGTGCGGGCCATGCAGAATGGTTTCCCCTATTGTAGACGAAATCGCAGAAGAACATCCTGAAATCAAGGTAGGCAAGGTAAACGTTGATGAACAATCAGAGCTTGCTGAAAAATTTCAGGTTATGAGTATTCCTTCCCTTTTTGTAGTAAAAGATGGAAAGGTTACAAACAGCAGTGTTGGAGCAAAGCCAAAAAATCAGATTCTTGCAATGATTTAACAAGGTGATTATATGAAGACCTACGATATAATTATAATAGGCGGAGGCCCTGCAGGTTATACTGCCGCTTTGTACGGGGCAAGGGCAGGCCTTGATACTCTTTTAATTGAGAAATTTTCTGCCGGCGGGCAGATGACACAAACATCTCAAATTGACAACTATCCCGGCTTCCCCGATGGTGTTGACGGCTTTACATTAGGCTTTAATATGCAGCAGGGGGCAGAGCGATTTGGTGCAGAAACCATTCAAAGCGAGGTTTTGGAAGTATCTTTAACGGACAAAATTAAAAATATTAAAACATCTGATGGCACCTACTCATCAAGGGCAGTAATTATTGCCACGGGTGCCGACCATAAGCATTTAGGCCTTGAAACAGAAGAGGCTCTTATAGGAAAGGGTGTCGGCTACTGTGCCGCCTGTGATGGAATGTTTTACAAGGGCAAGACCGTAGCTGTTGTAGGTGGGGGCAACTCTGCCGCGGCGGATGCTCTTCTCTTATCAAACATTTGTGAAAAAGTTTATCTTATTCACAGAAGAGATTCTCTTCGTGCAGAAAAGTTCTATCACGACCCCCTTATGAAAGCCGAAAATGTGGAGTTCTTGTGGAACAGTACAGTTGCTGACATTCTGCACGACACCAAGGTAAGTGGTGTTAAGATAAAGGATACCTTAACCGATGCAGAAAGAGAAATATCTCTTGACGGAGTTTTTATAAGCATTGGCAGAACTCCTGAAACAAGTCTTTTTAAAGGGCAGTTAGACCTTGACAAAAACGGCTATATTATAGCAGATGAAACAACAAAAACAAACATTTCTGGTGTTTTTGCAATAGGCGATGTCCGCGCCAAACCATTAAGGCAAATTGTTACTGCTGTAGCAGATGGCGCAACCGCCATTCATTTTGCACAAGAATATTTAGCACAATAGAAAAATGTGAGAATATACATTCTTACAACAGACCGTCGATAAACCCTGTTTTGCGTTAAGCGAAGCAGGGTTTTATGTAGGTTAATTTAAATTTATCAAATATGTGCCGTTTTTAGGTTTACGGAGCATATAATACATACCCCCGACAGAATATTTTATAAAAATTTCCCACGGTCCTGCAAACTTGTTAATCTTCCTCATAGTAACAATAAAAGTATCTGATTTTTTTCGCGCAAGGTCATAATTTACCCTCCAAAAATAAATTTATTTTGTTCAAAATTTTACCATAACATTTGTCTCAATTTTAACATTCTTTTTAAATGGTATTAACAAAATTTATCTTAAATTATAATTTAAGCTATTGATATCAACTTTTATAGCAAGTTATATCAATTTTTCACTATTTTCCACTGTTTATCACCATTCCCCTGCTCTAATCATATATTAAATCAGGAGGTGAAACATCCATGTCAAATTGTAATAACTGTCGTCCAAAATATAACTGCACAGATTTATCTGTTGCGGCAAGTCTGTTTATTGGTCTTATCGCTGCCGTTTTAAGCTTCACTGCAGTTATAACCGTAACTCCTGCATTTTTATGGGTGGTTTTAGGCATTGCAGTAGGCTTTCTTGCAATAACTTTTATTGCATACAGCGCTGACAGATATTTATGTCCAAGAGGTTGTGCCTGTGACAGCACAAAAGCCTTGATTACAGGAATACTCGGCTCAATTTTAGTTTCGGTTATTCTTTTAGGTGTTACCTTTGCAGCCACAAGCATTTTAGGCACAATTTTAGTCGGCGCATTGCTCTTCTTCTTTTCTCTTACAGTAACCTCTGTCGCCTGTCTTGTAAATTGCCTTGCAAACTGCGACAATGATTAAACATTAAAGGACTATGCTATATGCATAGTCCTTTAAATTATTTAATTCGCAAAATAACAGGGTTTAAGGTTTCTTTTAACAAGATTTATTATATCCTGACATCTTTCTTTAAAATGGTCTTCTTTTAAATGTGTAACAGAATAATTATAAAAGGATAGTATTTATCCTTTTCTTTAACTAAAGCCCAAGATATTTACGCAGCTTATCTGCATCACCGTCAAATAAATATCCTTTGATGCCCGCTTTCTCTGCACCTGCAACATTCTTTTCACTGTCGTCTATAAATATAGTTTCATCTGCTTTTATGTTGTACTTATTAAGAAGATATTCAAAAATGTCTTTGTTTGGCTTTACTTTATTGATTGTCCCTGAAAAAACAAGACCGTCAAAGCAATCAAAAATCTCCTTTATCCATTTAACTTTACTGTACCCTTCAGCAAAGCCAATGCTTATATTTGACAGAATAAAAAGCTTGTTTCCTGTCTTTTTTATATCCTCCACAAGCTTTTGCATATGAGGAACAGGGGTTAAGCTTTCTATCCAGTTGTCAAACACCAAAATGGCAACATCCTGCATTTCCCCAGATATTCTTTTTCTTATCTCTTCTCTTGCATCATCATCTGATACACTTCCGTCATCAAGTCCATCCCAAAAAGAACGGTCAAAAACAATATCGCTTATATGTTTACGCATTTCAGGGTCTTTAACAAAAGGCGCTGTCAACTTCTCAGGATAAAACTCCGCTAAAACATTTCCAAAATCAAATATATAATTTTCTATCATATATATCTCCACCTTCACAATTATCCTCATTATATACTACATAAATTATCTTTTCAATATAAATAATATAACAAACACATTAAAAAAACACCCTCTCGAATGTTTTTTATTTGCTTAATTTACGCGTCCTTTTTATTTTAAAAACATATGCAAAAGCTTCTCGTAAAGCTTGTTTCTATATGGCTGATAACGCATCGGCAAATCAAGCCATGTCTTCTTGTCCATAACAGATTTGTAGTGGGAAAAGGCATCAAAGCCGTCTTTTCCATGGTATGCACCCATGCCGCTTTCACCAACTCCGCCAAATCCCATTTCGCTTGTAGCAAGATGAACAACAACGTCATTGATACAACCACCACCATATGATAACTCTTTTGTAACGCGGTCAATATGCTTCTTGTTGCTTGAAAACAGATACAAGGCAAGAGGCTTATCCTTGTCTTTCAGCTCATCAATCACATTATCAAAATTATCAAATGTTAATATTGGCATAATAGGTCCGAAAATCTCTTCACCCATTACCTTGTCATTTTCTGTTACATCAACCATCACAGTAGGTGCAATCTGATTTGTTTCACTTTTTGCTTCTCCGCCTATAACAACTTTACTTTTATCAATAAGTCCACAAAGGCGTTCAAAATGCTTTTCGTTGATTATCTTACCATAATCATTATTTTCAAGAGGTTTTTCACCATATTGTTTTTTGACCTGCTTTATAACTTCACTCACAAATTTATCCTTTACAGAACTTTCGCAAAGAATATAGTCAGGCGCAACACAGGTCTGTCCACAGTTTAAATATTTGCCAAAGACTATTCTTTTTGCCGCGAGCTTAATATTGGCACTTTCATCTACAATGCAGGGACTTTTACCTCCAAGTTCCAACACAACAGGAGTTAAATGCTCGGCAGTATGACGGAGAACTTCTTTGCCAACCGCCTGACTTCCCGTAAAGAACACAAAATCAAATTTCTGGTCTAAATGCGCCTGATTTTCGGCTCTTCCTCCTGTTACAACTGTGACATATTCAGGCTCAAAACACTCTTTTATAATTTTCTCTATTATCTCACTTGTTGCAGGAGAATACGCACTCGGTTTGACAATTGCAGTATTTCCTGCCGCAATAGCATCAGCGAGAGGGTCGATAGTCAAAAGAAACGGATAATTCCATGGGCTCATAATCAAAATGTTCCCATAGGGTATCGGTTGTTTAAAGCTATGTGATGCAAAGTTTGTAAGAGGCGTTGCAACCGTCTTTCTCTTTGCAAATCTTTTAGTATGTCGAATCATATATGAGATTTCTGACAACACAAGTCCGCTTTCACACATAAACCCTTCAAAGTGACTTTTGCCTAAATCTTTTTTCAAAGCATCATTTATATCATCCTGATATTTCTTTACGGTCGCGTAAAGCTTTTTAAGCTGTTCAATACGGAACTTAACAGGAATTGTAACTCCGCTTTTATAATATTTTCTCTGCTTTTCAAGCAGGCTTTTTATTTCTTCATTTGTCATCTTATTTACTCCAATCTGCGATTTTGTAATAAAATCCTTCCAACTCTTCTCTTGTCATAAGCTTTGGTACAGGATAAAGTGGATTCGCTTCCTTTTCTGCATGTTTTGCTAAATCTAAAATATCTTCTTTTTTAATACCTTCTATCTTATCTGAAATCCCCATATTATAATTAAGCTTTTTAATTGCATCAATAAACTTTTTGGCTCCAACTTCATATGTATCCTTCCCATCACATACACCGACATATGAACCAAGCTCATACAACTTTTTATATACACTTTTTCCGTAAGCCTCAAGCACATAAGGCATTATAACCGTATTCGCAAGGCCGTGAGGGGTTCCGTAATAACCCCCCAAAGAATGGGCAACAGCATGAATATATCCCACATATGACTTTGAAAATGCTATCCCTGCCTTGTATGCGGCATGCAGCATATTCTCTCTTGCCAAATGATTTTTTCCATCAAGATATGCAGAATTAACATTTTCAAACACGAATTTTGTAGCTTCTAACGCAAGCTTTCTGGTTTCTTTAGTTGTAGATCGCCCGATATATGCTTCGACCGCATGGGTAAGAGCGTCCATCCCCGTTGTCGCCGTAAGATGAGGCGGCAACGAGTATGTAAGCGTCGCATCTAGCACCGCATAGTGAGGGATTAACGGAAAGCTCATTATCGCGTACTTATGATGGGTTTCAGAATCTGTAATCATTGCCGCCAGAGTTGTTTCACTACCTGTTCCTGCTGTTGTAGGGATTGCAATAAATGTTGGCAGCTTTCGCCAGGCTTTTAGCTTACCTCCTAACTGATTTACAGTTCTTTTCGGATATACAACCCGTGTGCCAACCGCCTTTGCACAGTCCATGGCAGAGCCACCGCCAATGGCTATGATAGCATTACATTTACTTCTATGATACAGCTTAAGGGCATCCTCTACATTGTTAACCGTTGGATTCGGCAATGTTTCATCATAGACCTTGTATGAAACTCCGCTTGTTTTCAAAACTTCTTCAATTGGTACTAACAGCCCATTATTAACAATTCCTTTGTCCGTTACAACAAGAACAGCTGTTGTACATTCTTTCTTTAAAACCTCTTCTATCTCTCCACAGGAATTGATAATTTTCGGTTCCCTGTAGGGAAGCACAGGCAAAGCCATTCTAAACATCCCCTGAAATATACGACAGTATAATGATTTAATAAAAAACATAAATATTCCCTTTCTGCTTTTAATATAAAATGTTTTCAGCACACTGTGTGCTGTATATTTTTTAACAGAGAGAATCTCTCTGTTAAATTTCTGTATTAGCTTTTTAATCCGTCTAAAATAATACTGAAGCCATGCCTGTATCGGTCTAATGCTTCCTCAAGGGTAAGCCTTCTTCCGATAGCGTCGGTATTAAAACCTCTGATAAAGCACCATATAGCGTAGCTCGTCTTATCGGTATCAACATTTTTGATATATCCTTTACCTATGGCATAATTCAGAATTTTTTTAATTTCCTCTATCCACCATTTATAGTTGCTGTCAGTAACAGAATCATTTTCAAAAACGTAGTGAGCAAAGTTCATTCTTGTTTCATAGGAAATTATAAGAGTTTTTTCAACTTCATCCATTATCTGCTCAAAAAAATCCCTTTCTTCATCAAAATGAAAGTTCAAGCTTTCCCTGACCTTCAATATGGAACGTTCCGAAATAATGTCAAGAACTTCTTCTATATTGTGAAAGCGATTGTAAAAAACACGGTTTGTGATTTCAAGATATTTTAAGACTTTGCGTACATTAATATTGTGCGGTCCTTCAGAAACAGTTAATTTCTCTGTTGCCTCTATAATCTGTTCAGATACTTCATCATAAATCAGCTTATCCTCAACACGCTTCATAAAAACACCTCCGGCACACCGTGTGCTAATATCTTATCATACTATTTATGTGTTGTCAATATTTTCATTTTTATAATATATCTTTATAGCAAAAAACACCCATATGAGTGTTCTTTTGTTGTAAGAGCCAAATGGTTTAGATGGCATATAAAACTTGCTTTAATCATTTTTTCATATCATCTTTGGCAGGGTTATTTATTATATTCCCATTCTCCTCAAACCTCGAACCGTGGCACGGGCAATCCCATGAATGTTCCATTTTATTATATTTAAGCGCACACCCCATATGAGGACATCTCGGCACTGTTGGTGTAATCAATCCTTTTACAGACTCAAGGATATTCAACGCAAGCTGAGGATGTATTATTCTTCTTGACGGTGAGTAAACGTCCTCATATTCATTTTTTCTTCCACATATCATATCAGTTAATATTGTAGCCGACACCATTGAGGATGTCATTCCCCACTTATTAAATCCTGTCGCAACATATAAATCCCGAGTGACATTTGAGTATCTGCCAATATACGGTATTGAATCAAGTGTCATACAATCCTGAGTTGCCCATCTACCAACCTCCTGTGCAGGCGGATAGTATTTTTCAGCTATTGCTTCAAGCTCCGTCCATCCTCCTCCATTACTTCCCGTACGATGACTTCCGCCTCCAAGCAACAGCAAATCATTATAAGCACGAAAAGACAGCCCTGCTTTATTTTCATCCACATACATATTTTTAATATTTTGTTCATTTTTAATAGCAAGGACATAAGACCTGTGCTGGTACATCTTAAGAAAATATCCTCCGTGCTTGTTTATAAATGGGAAATGTGTCGCTACTATTACTTTTTTTGCTGAAATTTTTCCTCTGTTTGTTATAGCTGTATATGGCTTCAATTCAAGAATTTTGGTGTTTTCATATATTTTTAAATCCTTTGCAATTGAATATGCAAACTTCAATGGGTGAAACTCTGCTTGATTATTAACTTTAACAGCTCCTTTTATCTTGAATGGAAGTTCTGTTTCATCAGAAAATTTCGCCTTGCAACCAATTTTATTTAATGCCTCAACTTCCCTTTCTATTACTCTTCTATCCTTTAAAGAATATACAAAAGAATTGCATATTTTTAAATCGTCATCTATATCCGTTGCAATCAATTTTAGTTTTTCTAATGCTTCCTTTTGACTCTCATAATAAAGATATGCCTTTTCTATTCCATATTTATTTATTATCTTGTCATATATAAGTCCGTGCTGAATCGTAATTTTTGCTGTGGTTGAATTAGTAATTCCTGCGCATATTTTATCTGCTTCTGCCAAAACACAATCAACTCCGGCTTTTTTCAGCATATATGCGCATAAAAGACCGCATATTCCGCCTCCAATGATAAGAACATCCGTTTTAACATCACCTTCAAGAGCGCTGAATTTTGGCTTATTAATATTATTCCATATTGATTTCATAGGCTCACCTCTCAGTGTTATTATATCAAATAAACCTATTTATATAATAAATTAGTTGACATACACTTTTTGCTAATGCACAATTTTTTACCGAAACCCTCTCAGGGCTTACGTCCCTCTATTTATATTCACCAACAAAAAAACACCCGCATGGGTGTTTTTTGTTGGAAGAGCCGAATGGTTTGGATGCCACCCGCTTTTGTGAAATTAATTAGAATGCTTTTGTGCTATAATTCCGCAGTCATATAAAAACATAAGATTTTTTAGGTCATTGACATTATCAGAAAGTTCTTTACCCTTATCAGTATCTTCTATCAGAATTCTTCTGTCTACTTTTTCAACAATATATTTTTGTGACATCATCTCATGGTTTTTCTCAATAATATCATGAATGCTTTCAAATGGAGCATGAGATGTGATAGCCAATCCATACGAATTATATATCAGAGTGTAGCCCGCTATTCCTGTTTGTTTGCGGTATGCGGTTGACATCCCTCCGTCAATAAGAATAAGTTTACCGTTTGCTTTGACAGGGCTTTCTCCATCCTTAAATCTTACGGGGATATGACCGTTTATAATGTGTCCTTTATTGCTGTTAACGCCAAACTCTCTCATAATTTTATTACACAGCATCTCATCATCCCAAAGCAAAAAATACGGCTGTTTTTCCTCCTTGTGAGCTGACACATCATCTATATACATCCTCTCAAATGTTGCCATATTCTTTTTGCCAAACAAAGGTGAATGAGGAGAACACCACAAAAACCATGCAAAATCAACTAGAGGCATAGTTTTTTTCTTGTACGCCTCTCTTAATTTTCTCTCGCAAAAATCCATATATGCTTTTCCGTAATAGTTTTTTCCGTTGTGTGAAAAAACAGAGAAATTACCATCGTTATCAAGCGGAACACAGCCGTGGTACAGCAGATTTCCGTTAAAACACAGATAAATACTACCCTTCGAAAACATAAAATTCAAATGCTTTTGCATTTTTTCACTGTGTACAAAGCCCTTTCTAAGTCCTTGAATAATGTCCCTTTCCTCATCTGTTAGACTTTTGGGATTTGACTTATCTATTGTTGGGAATTCATCAGTATTGAGTTTATACCCGCACCATGTCATATTAGAAAAATCAATTTTGTCCAGTCTTGTATTTTCCGACATCAAAAAATCAGGATTTGACATCATCGTTTCATCTTCCAGTTTAAATCTTATGACAGATATAGCCTTATACATTCTCTCAATACTGTCTTTCCCCGTATAATATTTATTCGCAAAATGTTCAAGTTGGCGAAGACTTACACCATACCCTTCTTCCAACAGCAAGGTGTTGCCATATTTTAAACTGTTTGCAACAACAACCGCAACGCAAACCTCAGAACCCATCATTGCGCCCATCCATATAACGTCGTGGTTTCCCCATTGTATATCAACCTTCCCTATGTCAAGCAATATGTCCAGAACAATATCCGGTCTTGCACCTCTGTCAAAAACATCTCCAACTATATGTAAATGGTCTATCGACATCTTTCTGATTAATCCTGCAATTTCAATAAGAAAATCCTCAGCACAACCAAGGTCAATGATAGATTCAATAATTTTATTATAATAGTTCTCTTTGTTGATATTCTTAAAATTGCAATTTAAAAGTTCATCAATGATGTAAGCATATTTTTCGGGCAATGCTTTTCTTACCTTTGAACGAGTATATTTCCCGCAAGCAACCTTGCATATTTCTATCAGCCTTATAAGATTTTGTTCAATCCATTTATTGTTTTTAGGGTAAATTTCCAAAACTTTTTCCGGATAATAAATCAAATTGGCAAGTTTAATTTGCTCCTCAGTTGACAGTTCGTTTTTATATACATCATGGATTTTCGCTCTTATAACTCCAGATGCAGTCCTCATAATATGGTTAAAGTGCTCGTATTCTCCATGAATATCGCTTATAAAATGTTCCGTACCCTTTGGCAAACTAAGTATCGCCTGCAAATTAATAATTTCCGACATAACGTCTTTTTTTGTCGGCCATTTTTCCGATAGCGCCTTATAATACTTTATTTCGTCTAAAATATTCATACAATCACCTTCCCATACATTTGAGAGTTTCCTGTTTATGTTGCACTTCGAGTGTCGCTTGATAAATGAATAATCGCGGTCAAAAATCTCTTCGCAATTTCTTTATTCCAAACGTAGAGCATTCGTTCCTTAATTCTTCATTATTCATTGATTTAACACCCTTCATAAGATGATTATATCATATACTATTATAAACTGCAATAATTTGATTTTTTATTCAATAAAACCAAATCCTAATTTTCGCGTTAGTATGACAAATAACCTGTTAACCGACAACTCTGTTAAAATCTATAATTTGGAAATTTATTTAATTAAAGCCTGTGGCTGTTAACCATGTGGTAGTTCGAGTCGAAGCTCAAAAGTAAAAAGAAAAGACATACCTTTTGGTATGTCTTTTTGTTTTGGTGGACCTTCAGGGACTCGAACCCCGGACCAACCGGTTATGAGCCGGTTGCTCTAACCAACTGAGCTAAAGGTCCATATTTACTTGTAAAATAAATACAAGCAGCAGCCGAAGACTGCTGCTTGATTTTTGGTGACTCCGAGGGGAATCGAACCCCTGTTACCGCCGTGAAAGGGCGGTGTCTTAACCGCTTGACCACGGAGCCTGGCTCCTCCAGTTGGACTCGAACCAACGACCCTGCGGTTAACAGCCGCATGCTCTACCAACTGAGCTATAGAGGAATATCTGGTAAAATATCTTTAGAGAACAAAGTTAGCCTTTGTTCTCTAAAGAATAGTTCCGGCGACGACTTATGTTTCCGGGCGGTCGCCCGCCAAGTATTTTCAGCGCTAAGAAGCTTAACTACTGTGTTCGGAATGGGAACAGGTGTGACCTTCTCGCTATTGTCACCGAAGAAGCGTTCGCTTCTTTATGCCGTCGTTACTACTCAATAAAGATTTGCTCTTTCTTCGTAGCCAGTTGCATATCGAAACTAGCTTATCTTGTGTTTGAATGATAAAGAGAAGAATAATACT
>JAZLCI010000089.1:0-16799 GCA_045614085.1 Clostridia bacterium | reverse complement strand
CTGATGATAAAACCAAATCAAACAGAAAGAAGAAAGATAATACATCAAAAAAGAAATTAAAGAATTGCAGGAAAGCAGAGAAAACAAAAAAGATTATCCTAAGCACAACCGATCCTGAAAGCGGACTTTTCGTAAAGTGTGAACATAAAAAATGTTTATTATAGTATAGCGTTTGATTATGTATATGATAAACTTGTAGAAAACTTTCCTGAAATAGAAACAGTAGTAGCGGAAAGTGCATACAAAACAACACATATTTGATAAATTTAATATTAACCTACATAAAACCCTGCTTCGCTTAATGCAAAACAGGGTTTATCGATGGTCTGAAACCTTGCATTTGCAAGGCTTTTTAAATTAAAATCCGAAAATGCCAAAGCCTAAAAGACTGACTGTTGTCATAATTATTGCGGCACAGATAACTCCTAAAAATATAGCAGGGATAGCAATTTTAAGTCTTACCTCCAAAAGAGCGGCAATTAATGCGCCTGTCCATGCTCCTGTTCCCGGCAGAGGAATTGCAACGAAAATAAATAATCCCCAGAAGGTGTATTTTTTAACTGTGTCAGCCTTTTTCATCGCTCTGCTTTCTAGCTTGCAAACGAGAGAGTTAAGCTTTTCGCTTTTTGTTCTCATCCATTCAAATATCTTTCTTATAAAAAGAATAATAAAAGGGATAGGGATAAGGTTTCCTATAACAGATATAATAACAACTTCCCATAGAGGAAGACCCATGCCAAGACCGATTGGGATAGCACCTCGAAGTTCAATAACAGGAACCATTGATATTAAAAAAGTGCCTAAAAGCTTGCCTAAATATGAGTCAAAAAACATAATATCAATCCTTTGTTTATCAATTTTTCAATAGCTTAATTATAGCAGAACCTATGACTTTGTCAACCCCTAAAACACAAAGTCCGCAAAAGGTGCCTGTTATGATGCCTGCAATCAAAAGTACCGGTAAATATGTAAAAACATAAGCCGTTCCTGTTATAAAAGCAGCGCATAAAATTTGCCCTGTATTATGAAGCATTGCACCTATAATACTTATCTCAACAACAAATTTTTTGCTTGTCAGTTTTAATATAAGACACTCTCCCAAAATCGACAAAAGCCCACCTGATAGGCTATATAGTATAATTGATGGGTTTGATGCAAATATACTCCCTAATATTATTCTGCCAAGGAGTATCAAAAGTGCCTCTCTGAAAGGGAGATAAAATAGTGCAAATAATGTTACTGTGTTGGCGATACCAAGCTTTATTCCGGGGACAGCAATTGGCAGGGGGATTTGTGCTTCGATTACAAACATAGTAAGAGATATTGCACACAGTATAGATGACAGGGTTATTGATTTTGTGTTTATCTTCTTCATATTATCACCTGCTAACTGCGTCAACATCGCCTGAACTGTTTGCTGATTTTATATAAAGCTTATTTGGTACACACACAATAGGATAGGAAGAAAGACAGCCCTGCTTTACACAAAGCTTGTCAGGACAATCAGCAGACTTTACAGAAATTCTTCCCCTTTCAATCATAATAATGTTAGTGTGTCCGTTATGTGTGACAGGGAGTTCATATGATGCATCCACCTGGCTTAAGTCTATATTATGTATAAGTGTATCATCAGAATATATTTCCACTATTTTAATCTGATTGTTTCTGTTTATAAAAAACATTGAACCAAGGGATATAATAACAATAAGAAAAAATATTAAAATAAAGTGTTTATGTTTCATAAAATTCATCCGTTTTATTGTGATTTTGAATAATAAATGGCTCTAAAATTTATCCTCATAAACAAATCATAACGAAATTATAAAAAAAAGTCAAGATTTTAATTCAAAAGCTTGTTTTTTGTCACATCTAATGTTATACTATTAAATGATATAGAATGATTATAAAGGATATGAGCTTTTATGAATTACACAATGCTGACAGACTTTTATGAACTGACCATGGCAAACGGCTATTTCAAAGAGGGGATGCAGGATAAAATCGCATATTTTGATATGTATTTCAGACAAGTTCCTGATGGTGGCGGATTTGCTGTTATGGCAGGGGTTGAACAGCTTATCGAATATATGAAGAACTTAAAATTTGATGATGAGGATATTGAGTTTTTACGTTCTAAAAACCTTTTTGATGAAAAGTTTTTGAATTACCTCAAAAACTTTAAATTTTCCTGTGATGTATGGGCTATCCCTGAAGGGACACCTATCTTCCCTAACGAGCCTATCGTTACTGTAAGAGGGCCGATTATTCAGGCACAGTTTTTAGAAACTATGATTCTTTTAACTGTTAATCATCAGAGCCTTATTGCTACAAAGAGTAACAGAATTGTCCGCGCTGCAAACGGACGACCTGTTATGGAGTTTGGCTCTCGTAGAGCGCAAGGTTATGATGGTGCCATATATGGTGCAAGGGCGGCATACATTGGTGGTGTTTTTGGTACTGCCTGCACAATTTCTGACAGGATGTTCTCTGTTCCGGCGTTAGGTACAATGGCACACAGCTGGGTTCAGTCCTTTGATACAGAGTATGATGCTTTTTATGCTTATGCAAAGACATATCCAAATAACTGTACTCTTTTGATAGATACCTATGATGTTTTAAAGAGTGGTTTGCCAAATGCCATAAAGGTGTTTGATGACGTTTTAAAGCCACTTGGTATTAAAAACTGTGGTGTTAGAATTGACAGCGGTGATATAACGTATCTTTCGAAAAAGTGCAGAAAAATGCTTGATGATGCAGGATGGGAAACTGCAAAAATTGTCGTATCAAATTCTCTGGACGAATACATCATCCGCGATATATTAAGACAAGGAGCGTGTATAGATTCATTTGGTGTTGGTGAGAGGCTTATTACTTCAAAGTCAGAACCTGTTTTTGGCGGGGTTTATAAGCTTGTTGCAATAGAAAACGATGGAGAGATAATTCCTAAAATAAAAATCAGCGAAAACGTTGCAAAGATTACAACACCATATTTTAAAAAGCCTGTACGTCTTTTTTCAAAGGAAACCGGAAAGGCTTTAGCTGATGTTTTGACCTGCTATGATGAGGTTATTGACTCAGATAAGGATTATGAAATCTTTGACCCGAATAATACATGGAAGAGAAAAACTATTACAAAGTTTGAAGCAAAGGAACTTCAGGTGCAGATATTTAAAGATGGAGAATGTGTGTATGATACACCGTCACTTGACAAAATTCGTGAGTTTTGTATGGAGTCTATTGAGAACATATGGGATGAAGTCAAGAGATTTGAAAATCCACATGAATACTATGTTGATATGTCACAGAAGCTTTGGGATATCAAGTATGGTATGCTTAAAGAGCTTGGCTCTAAAAACAAGTAAATTTTTTAACTATATATAAATTTAAGGGGTGCATATAAATGGCTAATATTAACAACGCTACAATTGACAGACTCGGCAGACTTGGTGTAATCGGAATGGCAGGATGCGAGGAGATTACAAACAAGGTAAACGAGCATCTTAAGAAATTCAACGAGGATATAATTGATGATGATTTTGAATCATTCGTTATTCCTATAAACTGCCCACGTTTCAGTACAGGTGAAGCAAAGGCTATGGTTTTACACTCTATCAGAACGTATGATACTTACATTATTGTAGATGTTTTCAATCACGGTGTAAGTTATAAGATGTATGGTCAGGACAGGCCTATGAGTCCTGATGATCACTATCAGGATTTAAAGAGAGTTATTGCCGCTATGAGTGGTAAGGCAAGACGTATCACAGTTATTATGCCAATGCTTTATGAAGGACGTCAGCATAAGAGAATTTCAAGAGAATCATTGGACTGTGCTATTGCTCTTCAGGAATTAGTTGATATCGGTGTTGCAAACATTATCACATTCGATGCTCACGACCCGCGTGTTCAGAACGCTATTCCTGTATCAGGCTTTGAAAATATTCAGCCTACATATCAAATGATAAAGGCATGCTTAAAGTATGACAAGGATGTTATCTTAGACAAGAATAATACAATGATCATCTCTCCTGATGAAGGTGCGATGGGCAGATGTATGTACTATTCATCAGTGCTTGGTACAAACCTTGGTACTTTCTATAAGCGCCGTGACTATTCAACAGTTATAAACGGCAAAAACCCTATCGTTGCACACGAATTTTTAGGTAACGATGTAGAGGGTAAGAATGTTATCGTTGTTGATGATATGATTTCATCAGGTGAATCTATGCTCGACGTTGCACATGAGCTTAAGATGAGAAAGGCAAAGAAGGTTATTGTATTCTCAACATTTGGTCTTTTCACAGATGGTCTTGAAAAGTTTAACAAGGCATATGCTGATGGCAACATTGATGCAGTATTTACTACAAACTTAATATATCGTACACCTGAACTTTTACAGGCACCTTGGTATCACGAGGTTGATATGTCAAAGTATATCGCATTAATCATTAAGAGACTTAACGATGAATCATCAATAAGCGACCTTTTGACACCTGTATCAAGAATTGAAAAAATTCTTGAAAAGTACAGAAACGGAGAGAAAAAATAAAAGGAAGATTTTAAATGTCTGACAGAACAATAACAATCTCTGCAGAGGAAATGAGAGAGCAGAGAGAGTATATATACAAAATAAGAAATATAATAGAAAAGCGGGCCAAAAGCCCGCTTGCATTTGTTGAAACCTATGGTTGTCAGCAAAACAACAGTGACAGCGAAAAGATAAAGGGTATGCTCTTTGATATGGGGTATGAGTTCACTGACAGGCCTGAAAATGCAGATTTTATTATCTATAACACCTGTGCAGTAAGAGAGAATGCTGAACTGCGCGTTTTCGGTAATCTTGGTGCTCTTAAAAACATCAAACGCAAAAGAGAAGATGTTGTTATGGCTGTCTGTGGTTGCATGATGCAACAGGAGCATATTTCAAAGAGAATAAAGTCAAAATATAAGCATGTGGATTTGGTCTTTGGTACTCATGCTCTATACCGCTTTCCAAAGCTTTTGTTTGAAGTTTTAGAGGGAGAGCGTGTTTTTGATACAGAGAACGAAGACGGTTCTGTGTTTGAGGGAATAAGCTACAAAAGAGACGATATTCCTCTTGCTAAAATCCCTATTATGTATGGTTGTAATAACTTTTGTACCTACTGCATTGTTCCTTATGTAAGAGGCAGAGAGAGAAGCCGTGATGCAGAGAGGATTTTAGACGAGGTAAGAGATGTAGCTTCCCTTGGTTATAAAGAGGTTATGCTTTTAGGTCAAAATGTTAACTCCTACGGAAACGATTTAGAGGATGGCTTAAGCTTTACCGAGCTTTTGCGTCAGGTTTGTAAGATTGACGGCATAGAGAGAGTAAGGTTTATGACCTCTCACCCTAAAGATATATCTGACGAATTAATCACTGCTATGGCAGAGGAAGATAAGATTTGCAATCAACTTCATTTGCCTGTTCAGTGTGGCTCTGACAGAGTTTTAAGACTTATGAACAGATGCTACACAAGAGAGCAGTATATGGAGATAATAAATAAGGTTAAGGCGGCTATCCCTGATGTTGTTTTAACTACTGATATTATTGTTGGCTTTCCCGGGGAAACTAACGAAGATTTTCAGGAAACAATAAGCATTTTAAAAGAAGTTGAGTATGACACTATTTTTTCATTTATATACTCAAAGCGAGTAGGCACCCCTGCCGAAAAAATGGAAGACTGTCTTACAGATATGGAAAAGCACAATAACTTTGATGAGATGCTTAAAGTCCAGAATGAGATTTCCTTAAAAAAGAACAAGGAATATGAGGGAACTGTTCAGAAGATACTTGTTGAGGGAAAGAGTAAGAATAACGAAAACACCTTAACAGGAAGAACCGAAGGCGGAAAGGTTGTAAACTTTGAGGGTAATGCTGAAATCGGAGATATGGTTTCAGTTAAGATTACAAAGGTACAAACCTGGTCATTATTCGGAGAGATAATATAAAGGAGATAAGAATATGTCAAGAGAAATGATTTATGAAAAGGCAAAAGAGCTTGCAGATTTAATTGCAACTTCTGATGAAAAAAAGGCTGCAATGGAGGCTAGCCGTCATTTAATGGAAGATGAGGTTGCATCAGCTTTGATTGCAGGCTACAACGTAAAGAGAGAAGAAAAGCTTGCTGAATTTGAGGGCAAGCAGCCAACACCTGAAGAAATCGAAGAAGCAAATAACTTCCTTCAGGAAGAGTTTAACAAAACTATGGAAAATGCAGTTATAAAAGAATATGTTGAGGCATCAAGAACATTTGAGATGCTTTTAACAGATATGGATAACATCATCAAGCAGGGCATAAACCCTGACGGAAACAGTGGTTGTTCAGGTTCATGCAGCACATGTTCAGGCTGTCATTAATAGATTTTAGGTTGTAAGGGGGTATCAGTCTGTGGTTATAGACAGAGAAAAGCTCACAGATATGATGAAGCAATATTTCGTTATAAAGGATCAGTATCCTGATATAATCTTAATGTATCGTCTCGGTGATTTTTACGAGATGTTCTTTGATGATGCAGAAATTGCTTCAAGAGTATTGGATATTACCCTTACAGGCCGTGCCTGCGGTTTGCCTGAAAGAGCGCCTATGTGTGGCGTTCCTTTCCATGCCGCAAGCAGTTATATATCAAAGCTTGTTCTCGCAGGCTACTCTGTTGCAGTGTGTGAACAGGTCGAAGACCCCAAAAGCACAAAAGGAATAGTAAGACGAGAAGTTCAAAGAGTTATCACACCCGGAACCATTATGGATTCGGGTGCTTTGGATGCTACGAAAAACAACTATCTTTGTTCTATCTGTATAGGAAAAGATGGTGGGGCAGCGGCATTTGTTGATATTACAACAGGCGAATGTTCCGTTACAGAGTTTTATGGGAAGGATGTAAAGTCACAGCTCTTTAATGAGCTGTGTAAGTACACTCCTGCAGAAAATATTATAAATCTAGAGGGGATAGAAGACCCTGAAATATTGGAAGAAATCGCCGAAAAGACCCACGGTGTTGCAAGAAATTATTATAATTGGGCATTTGACGAGGATGAGGCAAGAAACAGAATATCAGGCAGATTTGGAAAGCTTGAGGCAGTCCTCCCTGAGGACAAGTCTTACTGCATACGTGCAGTTGGAGCAATGCTTGTCTTCCTTGAAGAAACACAGAAGACAGAGGTCAGAAACATCACAGGTATTGAGCTTAATCGAGATGCGGAAAAGCTTCAGCTTGATATGTACAGTCTTAAAAACCTTGAGATAATGGAAACAATCAGGGACAGAAAGACAAAAGGTTCACTTCTTAATACCCTTGATATGACATCTACTGCTATGGGTGCAAGACTTTTACGTAAGAGCCTTGCCGCTCCACTTTATAACTGTGCGTCTATCACGAACCGACATCTGGCAGTTGATGAACTTAAAAAAGATCCTATTATGAGAGCGGAGATTATTGATGCGCTTCGTGGGGTAAGAGATATTGAGCGAATGATAAACAGGATTGTTTATAAAAACGCAAACTGTTCTGATTTGACAGGCCTTAAAAATTCTATCGCGCAGTTGCCTAAGCTATTGCTTATATTAAAGGGTACAGGCTCAAAGCTTTTGTCAAACTGTGCCGAAAATTTAGACACTTTAGATGATGTAAGATTGTTAATAGATAAGTATATTGACGAGGAAGCGCCTGCGTCATTAAGAGGCGGAAAGCTTATTAAAGTTGGCGCAGATGAAGAACTTGACAGAATAAGAAACCTTGTGGAAAACGGTCAGGCAGTTCTTCGTGATATTGTTGAATCCGAAAAGGAAAAGACAGGCATAAAGATTATGAAGCTTGGTTTTAACAAGGTGTTTGGTTACTATGTTGAAGTAAGCAACTCATACGTAAGTCAAGTGCCTGACTATTATATAAGAAAGCAGACACTTACAGGGGGAGAAAGATATGTTACCCCTGAACTTAAAGAGCTTGAAGAAGAAATTTTATCTGCAAGCGAAAAGAGTGTTGATATGGAATATGACCTTTTCTGTCAGGTAAGAGATAAGACAGGAGAGGCTTTAGAGCGAGTTTTAAAAGCTGCAGAGATAATTGCCCTTGTGGATATGATTTGCTCCTTTGCACAGGTGGCTGAAAAGTATAACTATGTTATGCCAACTGTTAATATGTCGGATAAGATAATTATCAAAAACGGCAGACATCCTGTTGTAGAAAGACTTTTAAAGAATAATTCATTCATAGCAAACGATACGCTTCTTGATAAAAAGGAAAATCAGGTATCTATTATAACAGGTCCTAATATGGCAGGTAAGTCAACATATATGAGGCAGACAGCCATAATCGTTTTAATGGCACAGGCAGGGTGCTTTGTTCCTGCCGAAAGTGCAGAAATCGGTATCGTTGATAAGATATTTACCCGAGTTGGTGCATCCGATGACTTATCAACAGGGCAGAGTACATTTATGGTTGAGATGACCGAAGTTTCGTATATATTAGATAACGCAACAGATAAGAGCCTTATTATCCTTGATGAAATAGGAAGAGGTACAAGTACATATGACGGACTTGGTATTGCATGGGCGGTTGTTGAATATATTGCAGATGTTAAAAAATGTGGTGCAAAGACAATGTTTGCAACACACTATCATGAGCTTACTTCCCTAGAAGATAAGATGCCGAATGTTAAAAACTATTGCATCGCAGTTAAAAAGCATGGTGAGAATATAAGCTTTTTACGTAAGATTATAAGAGGTGGAGCTGACGAAAGCTACGGTGTTGACGTTGCCGCTTTGGCAGGGGTTAAAAAATCCGTTGTCAACCGTGCAAAAGAAATTGTTGCTACTTTGGAAAGCTTTGAAGAAAAGGAAGTTAAGGCAGGAAAGGTAAGCACAATTAAGATAGAAGAAAGAGATACAAATCAGTTAGGATTTTTAGGCGGTGTAGGAGCGGATATATGTCAGGAACTTAAAGCTCTTGACTTAAACTCTATGACACCAATGCAGGCACTTACTACCCTTTATGACCTGCAGGCAAAAGCTAAACAGAATTGAGGTATAGCATATGGCTTTGATTAAAGTCCTTTCCCGTGAGGTAGCAGATAAAATTGCGGCAGGCGAGGTTTGTGAAAGACCTGCATCTGTTGTAAAGGAACTTATGGAAAATTCCATTGACGCAGGTGCTACTTCTATTGATGTGGAAATTAAAAAAGGCGGAATTGAATATATAAGGGTATCGGATAACGGCTGTGGTATTGAACCTGATCAGGTTGAAACAGCTTTCTTGCGCCATGCAACAAGCAAGCTATCTTCCATAGACGACCTTTACAGAATTGGTACAATGGGCTTCAGAGGTGAAGCCCTTTCAAGTATTTGCGCTGTTGCTGAAGTAGAGGTAATTACAAAGACTGAGGAAAACGAAGAAGGTGTTCTTCTTCGTATGGAACATGGTGAGGCATCTGAAAGAGAAGAAATTGCCTGTCCACAGGGAACAACAATGGTTGTTAAGAACCTTTTTGAAAATATCCCTGCGAGAATGAAGTTCTTAAAAAAGAATTCAACAGAAGCAGGATATGTGGCAGACCTTATAGGGAGAATAGCTTTATCTCATCCTGAAATCTCTTTTTCCCTTATATCTGACGATAAGGAGATTTTATCAACTCCCGGGGATAATAACCTTAAAAACACAGTGCTTAAACTCTACGGCATAGACCACGCAAGAGCGGTTATTCCTGTTGACTATGAAGAAGATAATGTAAAGATAAGCGGTTTAATCGGCAAGCCCGAAATCGCAAGAGGCAACAGAACAAGACAGACCCTTTTCGTAAACGGAAGATATATAAAGAGCAACGTTCTGTCAAAGGTTATAAGCGAGGCTTACAGAAATTCAATAATGGTAGGAAAGTTCCCATTCTTTGTTTTAAATATAGGAATTGCACTTGACTGCGTTGATGTAAACGTTCATCCTGCCAAGACAGAGATAAAGTTTTCTAACGAGGGCAGAATATATGAAATAATGTACCACGCAGTAAGTAATGCTCTCCTTGGTGGGAAAACTGACACGAAAAAGGAAGAGCCAACACAGAACTTTCTTGATGAAAAGGTGTATGTTCAGGAAAAGATAGTTGAGGTTAAAAAGGTTGAGCCTTATATTCCTGAAACAAAGGTTCCTGAAGCTGTACCATATACCCCTGAAGTAAAGGCTTATACTCCTGAAGTAAAGACTTACAACCCTGAACCCTATACCCAAAAGGTAGAAAAAGAGGTTGTTAAGGAATTTATAGAAAGAACAACCTTTACCGAAAGCGAAAAGGCAAGGATAATTCCGCCTATGCAGATAAGGGAAGATATAAATCCTGAGGTTAAGGAAGAAGTAATAGATGAAATAATAGAAGAAGCAACAGAGGAAGTTCCTGTTATAAAGGAAAGCTTAACCCCTGTGGCACAGGTATTTGATACATATATTTTGTGTCAGGATAAGGATATTTTATATATCATAGATCAGCATGCAGCTCACGAAAGATACAGATTTGAAGACCTTAAAAAATCGTATTACAAAAAAGAAAAGATGTCACAGCTTCTTCTTGTGCCTATGATATTAAAGCTTGATTATGCAGAAACTGAAACAGTTCTTTCAAACCTTGATGTTTACAGAGGATTTGGGTTTGATATTGAGGACTTCGGTTCAGGAAGTATAATAGTTAATGCAACACCGATTATAGCAAGCGAGGAACAGGTAAGGGATTTGATTTTAGAGATTGCCGATGCAGTTTCTGATTTAGGAAAATGTACTTTAGCTGACTTTGAAGAAAAGGCACTTGATATGATAGCTTGCAAATATGCAATAAAGGCGAATAAAAAGCTTAATTTTGCAGAAATGCAGGATATTGCAGACAAGGTTTTAAGCCTTGAAGCAAAGGGAATAAAGACATGCCCTCATGGAAGACCAATAAAAATAGAGATAACAAAAGCAGAACTTGAAAAAATGTTTAAGCGCAGGGTATAAAGTATGAAAGAAAAAACTTCTATTGTGTGCGTAGTTGGACCTACAGCATCAGGAAAGACAGGATTTTCAATTGAATATGCAAAAAAACATAATGGTGAGATTATCTCCTGTGATTCTATGCAGATTTATAAGCATATGGATATAGGCACAGCCAAGGCAACAAAAGAAGAACAAAAAGAAGTGCCTCATCATATGATTGATTTTGTTGATCCCAACACTGACTACAGCGTTGCTGACTTTGTAGATGGCGCAAGAAAGTGTATTGAGGATATAAGCAAAAGGGGAAAGCTTCCGGTTCTTTGCGGAGGTACAGGACTTTACATTGACAGCATAATAAATAATCTTGAATTTTCTGAAGAAAAACGGGATGACGAGTATAGAGAGTTTCTTCAGAAAATGGCAGAAGAAAAGGGTAACGAGGCAGTTCATAAATTGCTCTCTGAAATTGACCCTACAGAGGCTGATAAAGTCCATTATAACAACGTAAAAAGAGTTATACGAGCTCTTGAAATCTGTAAAACAACGGGAATGACAAAGACAGAGGCAGATAAGCTTGCTGTAAGAGAGCCTTTATACCATGCGGAAATCTTTGGAATGTCTATGGACAGAGAAAGATTATATGAGAGAATAAACAAACGTGTTGATATAATGATGGAAGAAGGTCTTTTAGATGAGGTAAAAAGACTTTTGTCCATGGGAATAAGGCGAAACTCCACTGCTATGCAGGCAATAGGTTATAAAGAAATTTTAGAGTATTTAGACGGTGAATGTGACCTTTCATCTGCTGTTGATAAAATAAAGCAGGAATCAAGACGTTATGCAAAACGACAGATGACATGGTTTAAACGAAATAAAAACATCAAGTGGATAGAGGTATAAAAAGACCCAGTAAACAATTCTTCAAACTGTCGAAAGAGTGTTGCTTTTAAGTGCTTTTCCATTAATAAACCATTGACTTTTTTGATTTATGGTGATAGAATTATAGTATAATCTGACGCTGAAATTCAGATTGAGGCATAAGATACAGGAAATGAATAACCATGGGTATTGTGTCGGTTTTAATCACAATATCTGTCTTGTGTGTCCGTATCTTTTGTGATACGGATTTTTTGATTTAAGAGGGAATTTTATGGAAAACAGAATTGCAGTTGTAGGGATAATTGTTGAGGATATGACCCAGACAGATGCCTTGAACAAAATCCTCCACGATTATGGAAGTTATATCGTAGGGAGAATGGGTATCCCATACAGAGAAAAGGGAATAAGTGTTATAAGCATTGTCGTTGATGCACCGCAAACCGAGATTTCAGCTATGACAGGAAAAATAGGGAGGCTTGACGGTGTAAGTGTTAAGGCTGCATATTCACAATCAAAGTAAAGGAGAATTGAGATTTTATGTATAATCCAAAATCACTTAAAGCAGAAGAGTTTATAAACCACGAGGAAATATTAGACACCCTCCGCTATGCAGAGGAAAATAAGGATAACCTTGAATTAATCGACAGTATCATAGATAAGGCAGAGGAGAGAAAGGGGTTATCTCACCGAGAGGCATCAGTGCTTCTTGCCTGTGAAAATCAGGAAAGGCTTGACAGAATATATGACCTTGCACAGCAGATAAAGAAGGATTTTTACGGAAACCGTATTGTTATGTTTGCACCACTCTATCTTTCAAATTACTGTGTAGACGGTTGTGTCTACTGCCCTTATCATGCACAGAACAAGACTATTGCCAGAAAGAAGCTTACACAGGAGGAAGTAAAGGCAGAGGTTATTGCTCTTCAGGATATGGGACATAAGCGCCTTGCTATAGAAGCAGGAGAAGACCCTGTCAACAACCCTCTTGAATATATATTGGAATGTATCAATACTATCTATTCCATAAAGCACAAAAACGGTGCTATCCGCAGAGTAAATGTAAACATTGCTGCAACAACTGTTGAAAACTACAGAAAGTTAAAGGACGCAGGGATAGGAACATATATTCTCTTCCAGGAGACATATCATAAGGAAAGTTATGAAGCACTTCACCCAACAGGCCCTAAACATAATTACGCAAATGACACAGAAGCGATGGACAGAGCAATGGAGGGCGGTATTGACGATGTAGGGCTTGGAGTATTGTTTGGTCTTGAACTTTATAAGTATGAGTTTGCAGGGCTTTTAATGCATGCGGAACATCTGGAGGCGGCTCACGGTGTTGGCCCTCACACGATTTCTGTTCCAAGAATTAAAAAGGCAGATGATATTGATCCCACACAGTTTGATAATGGTATCTCTGATGAGATTTTTGCAAAGCTTTGTGCCCTTATCAGAATTGCTGTTCCTTACACAGGTATGATTATTTCCACAAGAGAGAGTCAGGGGGTAAGAGAAAAGGTTATACGTCTTGGAGTTTCGCAGATAAGCGGTGCATCAAGAACATCAGTTGGTGGTTATACAGAGGAAGAACGTCCTCACGATACAGAACAGTTTGATGTTAGTGATAACAGAACCTTAGACGAAGTTGTAAAATGGCTTATGGAAATGGATTATATTCCATCGTTTTGTACTGCATGCTACCGAGAGGGAAGAACCGGTGACAGATTTATGTCCCTTTTAAAGAACGGACAGATTCAGAACTGTTGTCACCCTAATGCCCTTATGACATTAAAGGAATTTTTAATGGACTATGCAAGTGAGGATACAAAGAAAATCGGTAATGAACTTATAAAGGCGGAACTTGACAATATTCCTCTTGAAAAGGTAAGAAAGATTTGTGAAAAAAATCTTGATAAAATAGAAAACGGAATAAGAGATTTCAGATTTTAAAGGAGGCACATATATGAGCCTTAATGAAACACCATCAAGCAACAGACTTCACATAGGCTTTTTCGGATGCAGAAATGCAGGGAAGTCAAGCCTTGTAAATAAGCTTACAAATCAGCTGGTTTCTGTGGTTTCCGATATAAAAGGGACAACTACTGATCCTGTAACAAAGGCAATGGAGCTTTTGCCACTTGGGCCTGTTGTGATTATTGATACACCCGGATATGATGACGAAGGCAATTTAGGAGAGCTTCGCATAAAAAGAACAAAGCAGATACTTAACAAAACGGATGTTGCTGTTTTAGTGGTAGATGGAAACGTAGGAGAATCAGATTCTGATAAGGAACTTGTTTCCGCTTTTGAGGAAAGGAACATACCTTACATTATAGTATATAATAAGTGTGATTGCTTATCTCAAAAAGAAGATGGTAAGTTTTACGTAAGTGCCATCACAGGTGAGGGTGTAGAAGAACTTAAAACAAAAATTTCAGGTGCGGTAAAGGATAAAAAATCACTGCCTATAGTTTCTGATTTAATAGAAGAGGGAGATGTAGTATTACTCGTTGTGCCTATTGATGAATCAGCACCAAAGGGAAGGCTTATTCTTCCGCAACAACAGACTATCCGCGATATTTTAGACAAGGGTAGTATGGCAATTGTTGTAAAAGATACAGAGCTTTCAGAGGCTATAGACAAGTTTAAGGATAATATAAAGCTTGTTATAACCGACAGCCAGGTCTTTAAAAAAGTTGCAGAGATAATCCCTGACGATATGCCCCTTACATCATTCTCAATTCTTATGGCAAGACATAAAGGATTCTTGGAGTACGCAAAAGAGGGCGTTTATGCCATAGATAAGCTAAAGGACGGAGATAAGGTTTTAATCGCAGAGGGTTGCACACATCACAGGCAGTGCGGTGATATAGGAAGTGTGAAAATTCCTGCTATGCTAAAAAAGAGAACAGGAAAGGATTTAGTTATTAAAAACTTATCAGGAAGTGACTTTCCTGAAGATTTAGAGGAATATGCCCTTATTATCCATTGCGGTGGATGTATGTTAAACGAAAGGGAAATCCTGTATCGTATGAAATGTGCAAAGAATAAGGGAGTGCCAATAACCAATTATGGCACAGCCATTGCATACGCAAACGGGATCTTTGAGAGAAGCATAGAACCTATCGTGGAATAGATTTAATTGACAAAACCAATATTTTAGTTATACAAGTTAAACGTTTGACTCGTGAGGGTTACTATACAGGGGCTGAGTTACACCCACGTCATTTATATAAAAAGGAGTATATTATGAATAAAGTGTTTAATAAAATTGACAGTTTGACATCTGAATACATCAAAATACTTGAAGATGTTGTAAACATTGAAAGTCCATCGGCGTGCAAAGAAAGAGTTGACAAGGTTGGTGAATATTTTATAGACCTTGCAATTAAAAACGGCTGGGATGTTGATGTTAAGGAATTCAGCGATTATGGCAATGTTGTTACAATCACTATGAACAAAAATGCTTCCGCTGATATTATAACTCTTTCAGGGCACATAGACACAGTTCACCCTGTAGGTCTTTTTGGAGAAGTGCCTGCAAAAATAGAGGGTGATAAGATTTACGGACCGGGAGTTATGGACTGCAAGGGAGGTGTTGTTGCAGGATTTCTTGCCATGAAGGCGCTTTGCGATATGGGGTACAAAGAAAAACCTGTAAGAATGATTCTTCAATCTAACGAAGAAATTGGAAGTCTTAAAACGATAGACTATATTTGTGAAAAAGCAAAAGATTCAATTGCTTTCATCAATCTTGAAGGACACGAGGGCTTTTTTGAAGGGAAAGCCTGTTTGAAACGCAAAGGAATTGCAAGATTTTTATTTGATATAAAGGGTGTTGAAGCTCATTCTTCTTATTGTGCAGTGGAGGGATCAAACGCTATTGCTGAAGCTGCACACAAAATTATCGAACTTGAAAAAATAAAAGACAACGAAGGTATTACCTTTAACTGCGGCACAATAGAGGGAGGGACAACTCCTAACACGGTGCCTGGCTCATGTAGTTTCAAGCTTGATGTTCGCTTTGCTACAAAAGCACAGTACGAAGAAGTGAAGAGAATTGTTCAGAATATTGTCGATACAACATATGTCAGCGGTTGTACTACTGAGGTGAGACAGATAAGCTTGCGAGTGGCTATGGAACTGAATGAAAAAAATATTTCACTTTTAGATAAATGCAATAAGATTTTTGAAGTAAACGGATTGTCAACTCTTGAAATTGGTGCACGTACAGGTGGTTCGGATGCATCGTGTATTTCTGCTTATGGAATTGCATGTATGGACTCGTTAGGAATTGGTGGCGAAAGGGCACATTCTGTTGAAGAATATGCGACTATATCAAGTCTTACGGAAAGTGCGAAAAGAGTAGCGAGTATTATTGTCGGACTTTAATTGGTAAAATCTTGTTAAAAAATGACTTTATATAAATTTAATATATGAAGGACTCTCAGAAGTTTCATATTTGTAAAAATAAATAAAAATATTTTGAGAAAAATTTTTTTCTTGCATAATTATATATACGGTGATATAATATCACCAATAAAATTGTTATATTTTGTAACTATTTTACTCGGCAGACAAAGTTTGTTGGTATATTTTTAAAGGAGGTTTTCTCTATGAATTATAGTGAAAAAGTGTTAGAAGAATTAAAGAAGAATCATCCGGGACAGACAGAATTTATTCAGGCTGTTACAGAAGTATTGGAAACAATTCAGCCAGTACTTGAAGCTCATCCTGAATATGAAGCTGCATCTTTACTCGAAAGAATGGTTGAACCTGAAAGAGTTGTTATGTTCAGAGTTCCTTGGATTGATGACAATGGCAAGGTTCAGGTAAACAGAGGTTACAGAGTACAGTTTAACAGTGCTATCGGTCCTTACAAGGGCGGACTTCGTTTCCATCCTTCCGTAAACCTCGGTATTATGAAGTTCCTCGGTTTCGAGCAG
>JAZLCI010000088.1:0-8352 GCA_045614085.1 Clostridia bacterium | reverse complement strand
TAGGAACGGGAAGACCTGAAGATGAAGCGAAAACTCCCCTTATGAAGTATGACCTTTATAAATACTTTGATGAAAACCTTGTTGCAACATATGACGATATAAAGAATGCAGAAGAGAGCCTTAAGTTAAATTATGCACTTGCAAAGCCTGAACCCTTTGTGTTCTTAAAGGCGGCTTTGGGAGAAAAACATTCCGATAAGGAAATCGTTGAGGGAAACTATACATATGGTGAACTTGAAGGAACACTGATAGTAGGCGATACGTTGAGTGATTTGCTTGCGGCAAACAAAGGTGGGTTTGACTTCCTTGGCGTTCTGACAGGTGTTGAGGGGGATGGAGCGAGAGAGTGGCTCCAGAATAATAAAGCGGATTATATTTTAGACAGTATATTGGATATGACAATTTAAAAAGGATTGCCGAAAGGCAATCCTTCAGAGCGTCTATCGACGGTCTGCGGAACGGTTCTAAACCGTTCCTTTTGTATAGGCGGAATGGTCACGGATCATTTACTGCATATGTGAATAAATTATATTGAGATACAAATGTTTTATGCTTCTTGGTTTTGCAAATTAAAGTTTGCAAATTTTAGGTATACAAAGTATGATAAACCTGGTGGTTTTAGAAAAATATATGATTTTGCAATCAGGGGTTGCGAAAAACTTCAAGCCATAGTTGATAGATTTCTGTCATATATTCTAATATAATATTGTAAAACGGAATATATTATATTGTAAAAGGACAGGTGATATAAATGACCATAGGTGAGAAAATTTTGCAGTTGAGGCTGGCAAATGATATTTCACAGGAACAGCTTGCAGAAAAGGTTTCTGTTTCAAGACAGTCTGTTTCAAAATGGGAGATGGGTCAGGCCCTTCCGCAGATAGATAAGGTTATTCAACTTTGTGAGCTTTTTGGTATATCAACAGATGAACTTCTATGTGATAAAATCGGGCTGAGTGTAGGCGGAGAGATTAAAGCAGGTAAATATTTCGGTACGGACGGCTTCAGGGGTGAGGCTAATAAGACATTAACCTCGATGCAGGCGTACAAGGTGGGAAGATTTTTAGGTTGGTATTTTTCTTCAAGATTGTCAGGCTGTCAAAAGGCAGGGTACAGACCTAAAATTGTTGTAGGTAAGGATACAAGACGTTCAAGTTATATGCTTGAATATTCAATCGTTGCAGGGATAACAGCATCAGGGGCAGATGCCTATATGCTTCACGTTACAACAACCCCAAGTGTGTCATATGTAACACGTCAGGATGAGTTTGACTGTGGGATTATGATTACTGCATCACATAATCCTTATTATGATAATGGCATAAAAGTTATAAATAAATATGGCGAAAAGTTAGACGACAATACAACTGCTTTAATAGAGGCATATATAGACGGCAATTTAACTCTTCTTGGTGTTTCAGGTCAGGATTTACCCCTTGCTCATAAGGAACGTATCGGTTGTATTGTTGACTATGTATCAGGCAGAAACAGATATTTAGGATATTTAATTTCTGTTGCATCCCATTCATACAAGAATTTGCGTATTGGTCTTGACTGTGCAAATGGCGCATCATGGATGCTTGCAGATGCACTTTTTAGTGCTCTCGGTGCACAAACTGTTCTGACAGGCAATGAACCTGACGGTCTTAATGTAAATCAGGGATGTGGTTCAACTCATATAGAAAATCTTTGCAGACTTGTGAAAAAGGAGCATCTTGATTTAGGATTTTCATTTGACGGAGATGCAGACCGTTGTATAGCTGTAGATGAAAACGGAAACGTAGTTGACGGAGACGCAATTTTATATATTCTGTCACAACGCTTAAAGGACAGAGGGATGTTGAACGGAAACACAGTTGTTGCAACTATTATGTCAAACAACGGATTTGTAAAAAGCCTCGAAAAGTCAGGAATAAAGTGCGTGCAGACAACAGTGGGTGACCGCTTTGTTTATGAATGTATGCAGGAGAATGATTATGCATTGGGTGGTGAGCAGTCAGGACATATTATTCTTAAAAAATATGCAACAACAGGTGACGGATTGCTGACTGCTATTATGCTTACTGAAGAAGTATGTGACAGAAAAACCACTCTTTCAAAACTTTCAGAACCTGTTATGACCTACCCACAGTATACACGAAATATTAAGGTTGCTGACAAGAAAGCAGTTTTATCTGATAAAGCAGTTACTGATAAGCTTAATGAAGTTGAAAAGCTTATTGACGGAAAGGGAAGAGCTCTTCTTCGTCAAAGCGGAACAGAGCCTGTTATCAGAGTTATGATAGAGAGTGAAGCGGAAGATACCTGTATAGAATATGCGGATATGATTGCAGATGTCATAATTGAAAGGGGGCACGCCGTTGAATAGAGTTGTAAGAACTTGTGAACTTTTTGAATGTAAAACCCCATATCTTAAAGAGATATTTGAAATTCACGAATATCCATGGGAGATACTTCCTAAAATAAAAGAGTATATAAAGGGCCTTATAGAAAATGGTTTGGATGGTTTTACTGAACTTTCTGAAAATGTATTTGTGGGCAAGGATGTAAAGATAGCAGAAACTGCAACTATAATTCCACCTGCTGTTATTGGGGATGGATGTGAGATAAGACCGGGAGCATATATACGCGGAAATGTTATTTTGGGAAGAGATTGTGTTATAGGAAATTCAACCGAACTTAAAAATTGTATTTTGCTTGACAAAGCACAGGTTCCGCATTATAATTATATAGGTGATTCTATTCTTGGAAATTACGCCCATATGGGAGCGGGTGCTATTTGCTCAAACCTTAAAGCAGACGGAAAAGAAGTGGTTATCCACGGAGATGAAGATTATAAAACAGGTCTGCGCAAAGTAGGTGGAATTTTAGGCGACAATGCGGACGTTGGATGTGGGTGTGTTTTAAATCCGGGAACAGTAATCGGGAAAAGGACTTCTGTTTACCCCCTTACTTCGGTCAGAGGCGTTATGCCTGAATGTTGTATAGTAAAAAGTCTTGATAACATCGTTGTAAGGAGAGAAGAATAAAAAATTTGGAGGCAGGAAAATGAAATTTATCACAGTTGAAAGTTACGAAAAATTGAGTAGACTTGCTGCAGGTATGATTGCCGCACAGGTTATAGGAAAGGAAAACAGTGTTTTAGGTTTGGCTACAGGTTCATCACCTCTTGGCACATATGACTGCTTAGCTAAGGCTTGCGCAGACGGAGATGTTGACTTTTCAAAGATTACAACAGTTAATCTTGATGAATACGTTGGTTTAACAGGAGAAAACGACCAGAGTTACCGTTACTTTATGAACAAAAACCTTTTCTCAAGAATTAACGTTCCTATGGAAAAGACAAACGTTCCAAACGGATGTGCAGAGGATGTAGAAGCAGAATGTAAAAGATACGATAAGCTTATTGCGGATTTAGGCGGAATTGATATTCAGCTTTTAGGTATAGGTCTTGACGGTCATATCGGCTTTAATGAACCTGATGAATGTTTTACAGCAGGCACACATTCAGTTGAACTTGACCCATCAACAATAGAAGCAAATGCACGTTTCTTTGAATCAATTGATGATGTTCCAAGAGAAGCGGTTACAATGGGTATGCTTGCTATTATGCAGGCAAAGAAGGTACTTCTTATTGCAAACGGCAAGAATAAAAAGGATATTTTAGAAAAGGCTTTCTATGGTCCTATTACCCCACAGGTTCCTGCTTCAATTTTACAGCTTCATCCTGACGTTACTGTTATATACAGCGAAAACTAAAGAATGATGGTATTAAGCCGATGCATCAGCATCGGCTCAGACCATCGATAAACCCTGTTTTGCATTAAGCGAAGCAGGGTTTTATGTAGATTAATATTATATTTATCAAATATGTGCCGTTTTTAGGGGTGTTATGAGTGCTCTTCCATTTTCATTTTGCTAATTTTTTCAAATTCATTGCTGCAAACTTAAGCTTTACCCAGTTATTCACCTGTGCAAGACCTGTATATGGAGTGTATCTCATTGCGTGCTTTTCTTTTGCATCAGCAAACACTCTCTCTATTTTCTCTTTTCGTAATTTATATAAATCAGCATATTTCGGTGTATGACGTATATCTTCTGCAAGTTCTATGTAATCTGACCATTTGTATGCACTGTTTGCTACTACTGTTTCTATTTCAGGAAAGTTTTCTACTGGTATTGTGGTATTAAATCTTCTATGCATATCATTTATATTTTATATCTGTTTTCATAACCTTTTACCATCCTCTTTTAACAGCTGTAAGTATGGGCGTTTTAATAGGAATTTATTTTATTCAGTCAGGAATAAAATAAATTCCTATTGCTTGTGCTGTTGAATAATGCGTTATAATGTACATAAAGGACAGAAGTTTTGCTTCTGTCCTTTTTTATATATGGATGTTTGACGACAAACAGAGTAGGTGGTAATGTTGTATTGGGATAAATATTACATTATTGTAGGGGATACGGTTCCAAACCGTACCGAGTAAATATTGACTAACGGTAAAAATAGGTATATAATATGTAAAACTGATAAAAAGGGTTTAGATATGATTAGAATTGATAGCATAGGTACTGTCAAAGTGAATAATGATGAGGTTTTAAGATATTTGGGTTATGGCAAAAACAAGGGTGGTGAAGATGTCCTTGCACTTATAGAAAAATGCAAGGATGAAATGCTTTCCTGTTCAACTTTTAAAGCCTGCTATGATATTTTTGACTTAAGTCTTTCAAATGATACACTTAATTTTGGGAATATAGAGACAGAGTCAAAAAGCCTTAAAAAGAATTTAAAGGACTGTAAAAAGGCTATAGTTTTTGTTGCTACAATTGGAATATCCATTGACAGAGTAATAAGAAAATACAGTATGACATCCCCTGCAAATGCAGTTATTGCTCAGGCGGTGGGAGCTGTTATGATAGAAGAATGGTGCGATATTTTTTGTGAAAGACTGAAAGGTGAGGGCTATTTAAGACCACGATTTAGCCCAGGTTACGGCGATTTTTCTTTGGAGTATCAAAAGAATATTTTTGAACTTCTTGATTGTCCGCGAAAAATTGGCGTTTCCCTTACGGAAAGTTGGCTGATGGTACCTTCAAAATCTGTGTCTGCTATTGTTGGTATAAGCGAGACTGACACAAAATGCCGAATATGTGGTTGTGAGTCATGTGATAAGACGGAATGCGAGTACAGGAGGAGTTAAATCATGGATATATTAAAGAAAATAAAATCAGGAAGAGTATACTTTGACGGTGGCTATGGTACAATTCTCCAGACAAAGGGACTAAAGCCCGGGGAGTTGCCTGAAAAATGGAATATGTCTCGCCCTGAAATTATAGAAGAAATCCACAGAGAATATCTCCTTGCCGGATGCGATATTATAAAATCAAACACTTTCGGGGCAAATTGCTTAAAGTATGATGAAAAAGAGCTTGAGGAAATTGTATCTTCTGCAATAGAAATAGGAAGACGGGCAATGGAAGGTGTAGAAGATAAGTATTTGGCTTTGGATATGGGCCCTACGGGAAAGCTTTTAAAACCTTTAGGAGAGCTTGATTTTGAAGAGGCAGTAGAGATTTTTTCAAAAACGGTTAAGCTTGGTGTAAAGTATGGAGCAGACCTTATCCTTATAGAAACAATGAATGATTCTTTAGAGACAAAGGCGGCAGTTCTTGCAGCAAAGGAAAATTCAGATTTGCCCATATTCGTAACAAATGCCTATGATGAGAGCGGGAAGCTTATGACGGGGGCATCTCCTTCTGCAATGGTTGCGCTTTTAGAGGGGTTGGGGGTTGATGCCCTTGGCGTAAACTGTAGTTTAGGACCTGATAAGATGCTTCCTGTGGTAAAGGAGCTTATAGAAAATTCATCAACTCCTGTTATAGTAAACCCAAATGCAGGACTTCCCGTTATCAAGGACGGAAAGACTGTTTTTGATATTGATGCTAAAGAATTTTCGGAGAAAATAGTTGAGATTGCAAAGCTTGGTGCAGGAATTTTAGGCGGTTGCTGTGGTACTACCCCTGAATATATCAAGGAAACAAAAAAGGCAACAGAGGATATAGAATTTTCGTATATAGAAGATAAGAATAAGACGGTTATTTCTTCATATACAAAGGCGGTTGAGTTTGATAATATTCCTGTTTTAATCGGCGAGAGGATAAACCCAACGGGAAAGAAGCTTTTTAAAGAGGCTCTTCGCAACAAAAATTACGAGTATATTCTTCAGGAGGGACTTAAGCAGCAAGAAGCAGGAGCAGATGTTTTAGATGTGAATGTTGGTCTTCCTGAAATTGATGAAAAGGAAGTTCTTTGTCATACAGTTGAGCTTTTGCAGTCGGTTACAGACCTGCCGTTGCAGATTGACACAACCAATACAGAGGCTATGGAGTCTGCTGTCAGACTTTATAACGGAAAGGCTCTTATAAACTCTGTTAACGGAAAGAAGGAGTCAATGGCTAGTATTTTCCCTATTGCTAAAAAGTATGGTGGGGTAATTATTGCATTGACTTTAGATGAAAACGGAATTCCTGATACCTGTCAGGGAAGAATGGAGATTGCAGATAAGATAATAGCAGAGGCAAAAAAGTATGGTGTTTCAGAAAAGGATTTAATCTTTGACCCCCTTGCTATGACAATAAGCTCTGATTCATCCTCGGCGGTTACCACCCTTGAATGTATAAAGGAGTTTAAAAAGAGAGGGATAAAAACAAGCCTTGGTGTATCCAATGTTTCCTTTGGTTTGCCACAGAGGAGTATGGTGAACTCTACCTTTTTCACTATGGCTTTGACAAATGGTTTAAATGCTGCTATTATGAACCCTCATTCAAAAGATATGATGAATGTTTATTATAGCTTTAACGCCCTTTCAAACATGGATGAAAGATGTGAAAAGTATATTGAATATGCAGCACAGGAAACAGAAACAGTTGTAGAGAAGAAAGAGGTAATGTCACCTGAAAAGGCACTTTCCTATTCGGTATTGAAAGGCCTCAAGGAAGATGCTTCAATTGCGGCTAAAAAAGTGTTGGAAGAGCTTTCCCCTCTTGAAGTTATAGATAAGTGTATTATCCCTGCCCTTGATGAAATCGGGGTTAAGTTTGAGAAGAAGACAGCATTCCTGCCACAGCTTTTGATGAGTGCAGAGGCGGCAAAGGCAGCATTTGAGGTTATCAAGGAAAAGCTTATGTCAAGCGGTGATGTAAGGGAGAAGAAATATAAAATTGTTCTTGCTACTGTTAAGGGTGATATCCACGATATTGGTAAGAATATAGTAAAAGTTCTTCTTGAAAATTACGACTTTGATGTAATTGATTTAGGGAAAGACGTATTACCTGAAAAAGTAGTCAAAACAGCAAAAGAAGAGGGAGTAAAGCTCGTTGGCTTAAGTGCTCTTATGACTACAACTGTGCCTGCTATGGAAGAGACAATAAAGCTTCTTAAAGCAGAAGTGCCTGAATGCAAGACCGTAGTCGGCGGAGCTGTGCTTACTCAGGAATATGCAGATGTGATTTCTGCTGACAAGTACGCAAAGGATGCAATGGAAACTGTAAGATACGCAGAAAGCCTTGTATAAAACAAAGAGCCTGCCGCTTGGCAGGCTCCTTAATATTTATCATTTATATTGGCTGGTTTTTTGCAACCTTTGCAGATTTTGTCAGAAATATTTAACAGGTATATCGCTTCTTTATAGATGTTGTCAATATTCTGTAATAGTTACCTCGCGTTACAGATGTTTAGGATTCGTGTTACATTAAGCGTTGGTAGGTGATTTCTTTGAAGTGTTAAGTGTAGCAATAAGAATTTTCTTGATTTCAAGACAATCTTTAAGTAAGGATTGTCCTTGGGCTTCTTTGATGTATTCAGATATAATTAAAAGTCTTAACCAATATTCTGTTTCTGCAGTTTCTTTTAATGAGATATGAAGTTTTGCAATAAATTCGGCTTTGCTTATGCCATAAATCGCTTCGTTTGCATTTGCTCCTATACTTGTTGCACTACGAAGTATTTGTTTTGAGATAGTGTTTTCGCGTTTCTATTTTGCTAAATACGAATGGAGTTTCACAATGCGGGCTGCAAATTTTAAAGATTTGTCTAACAAGATGCTGTTTTGTGACATATAAGAACCACCTTTAAGATAATAGATAATAAATAAGAGATAAAAGATAATAGCACAAAAGCAGTGTAAAAATATAACATCTTTTATCTATTCACTATTATCTATTATCTCTTATCTTAGGCAAGTTTACCTGCCGCTTTTGGTCGGAGTGACTGGATTCGAACCAGCGGCCACCTGAACCCCATTCAGGTACTCTACCAAGCTGAGCCACACCCCGATTTATTTAAGAAAC
>JAZLCI010000087.1:0-1894 GCA_045614085.1 Clostridia bacterium | reverse complement strand
TTTTTATGAAATATGTAGTTATTCTCACAGACGGTGTTGCAGATACCCCTGTAAGTGAATTAAACAATAAAACACCTCTTGAATATGCAAATAAGCCAAATATTGATGCATTAGCCAAAATCAGTGAAATCGGTATGGTTACAACTGTTCCTGAAGGATATTCTCCCGGGAGTGATGTAGCAAATCTTGCTGTTTTCGGCTATGATCCACAGAAATATTATACAGGTCGTTCACCTTTAGAGGCTGAATCCATAGGTATCCCTCTTAAGTTATCAGATACAACATTCCGTGCAAACGTTGTAACTCTTTCTGACGAAGAAAACTACGCAGATAAGACAATGGTTGACTATAGCTCTGATGAAATTTCTACTGAAGAAGCACACAAGCTTATATCTGCAGTAAATGATGCCCTGTCAACCGATGAGATTGAATTCTTTGGCGGAACAAGCTATCGTCATATTATGGTATGGCACGAAAAGAAAAATGATTTTTCACTCACTCCTCCTCATGATATATCAGGCAGAGTTGTTGGTGAATATCTTCCTGCCGACGAAACTATTCGTTCTATCATGGAAAAGAGTTACAATGTGTTAAAGGACCATCCTGTAAACCTTGACAGAATAAAGCGCGGTCTTCATCCCGCTAACTCCTTATGGATTTGGGGTAACGGCACAAAGCCTGACCTTTCTTTATACAAAGATAAGTTCGGCATAAACGGAACCGTTATTTCTGCAGTAGACTTAATCAAAGGTATCGGTCGTTGCGCAGGACTTAACGTAGTTGAAATTGAAGGTGCAACAGGTACAGTTCACACAAACTTTGACGGAAAAGCAACAGCTGCAATTGATGCATTAAAATCAGGAAGTGACTTTGTATATATACATTTAGAGGCGCCTGATGAAGCAGGTCACAGACACGAAATTGATAACAAGGTTAAATCTATCGAATTAATAGACGAAAAGATATTAAAGCCTGTTCTTGACTATCTTAAGAGTTCAGGCGAAGATTTCCGCATTCTTATTATGCCTGACCACCCAACACCACTTGCTATAATGACTCACACATCTGACCCTGTTCCTTATATGCTTTATAAGAGCAATGAAGAAAAAGCAACAGGTATCACATTTACAGAAAAAAATGCTGAATCAACAGGTATCTTTATTGAAAAAGGCTATACCATTGCAGATAAGCTTTTTGAAAAATAATTTATTTACAAAAAATACCTTGCATTTTTAATTGAAATTTGATATTATAGTTTTATAAATTTTAGTTTATATATATGCGGATTCGCATTAACCAATAAATGATATGAAAGGTGTGATTTTATGGCAGAAAAAGCTAAAGCATCAGAAGAAAAATACTTGACATACAACGGCAGACCTCTCTTAAGATGCGGAAACGAAATATATTACGGCAAACCTGAAGATAAATATATGGTTGTTTTCAGACTTGAAGATCAGGAACCTCTTGAAGATCTTCAGATTGCAAAGCGTGTTGTTATCGAACTTAAAACAAACGAAGGCAAACGTTCACAGCTTATTCGTCAGGCAGAACGTGACGGATTGTACAAGGCTTTAGATATTGGTATCTTCTGGCTTGAACAAGCACTTGAAAATGGTTAAAATAATAAAGGCTGAATGATTTAATCATTCAGCCTTTTCCATTATTCTGCTATAAAACCGATTTCTTCAACTGCATCTTTTAAAGCATCGACTGTTACAGTATCATCACACTCAACCGCTACAGATGCGTTTTCAAGGCTTACAGTCACAGAATTTACACCCGCTATACTTGATAGTGCAGTGTGAACTGCAGAAACGCAGTGCATACATTTCATTCCATCTACTTTAAATTCAAACATCATATCTTCTTCCCCTTTCTTTTAAGTAATAAA
>JAZLCI010000086.1:0-8172 GCA_045614085.1 Clostridia bacterium | reverse complement strand
AAGTTCTTCTTTAGAGGAAGGCTCTCTTAAGGTGATTAAGTCAACCTTGTTTAAAACAGAGGCAATATGTTTATAGTTATGTGTGTTTTGTATAGGACCAATTCCGTTGGCATAAAGCATAACCTTTTTCTTGAACACCTCTGCAATCTTGATGATTGCAAGATAGTAGAAGAGGGATTTATTCGATGTTACGTCCTGAATAAGACTTCCGCCACCGTTGATTAAAAGCTTGGTATGTTTTATCTTGCTGATTATTTTAATAAGGTTTAATCTGCTTATTGATTCAATGCCGTAAAGCTTTGATGTTTCTTCAGGCTTTTTGGAAAGAACAACAATTCTTATGCTCGGATAAAGGGTTTTAAACTCCTGAACTATAGCTCGCAAAATAGAATCATCCCCGCTGTTGTCAAAGCCATAATATCCTGAAATCACTATGTCAGAATTTAAGCCTCTGTCCCTTAATGGATTAGGGATTAAATAGTTTTCAATAGTAGCAAATTCTTCAGGGGAAACTTCGTTGATTAAACTGTTTTTTATTACAGATACATACATACGAATGGCATCGTCTGCCATTGTGTCCATTGAGTAATGCTCTTTGACAGTTTCGCGAGAGTATTCACCCAAGGCTAAAAGCTCATCCTCGGGCATTAGTAAAAGCTTTTTGATATCTTCTTTTAATATATCAGTTGATGTCTGACGGCAACCACGACAGCAGAAGTTTGTGTCATATGAAACTTTAAGCTTGCTTTCATCAAAGATGCCGATATATCCTTCGTTACCGGCAATTATAGATGGCTTTTCACAAGCCATTGCCTCAAGGGCGGCACGGCTGACACCGATAAAGATATCACCTGATGCTGTGAACTTATTTATATCAGTACGGCTGCCTGTTGTGATAATAAGGCGTTTGCCGACTTTTTCGTTTACTGCATCTGCTTCAGCTTTTATAGTATCATAGTCATCACCGCCACCTACAATGATTATTTCAAGGTCATGAAATTGAAGAGCAAGCTCTTCAGCACCTTCAATAAGCTTGTGTGCGGCAAGGCTTCTGTCCTTGTCCATACGGCTTACATATACAATACGCTTTTTACCATCTTCAAGAGAAAATTCATCCTTTATATCATCATAAGGTGTGTCTTTAGAGAATTTTTCAAGATTAATGCCGTTGATAGTAACGCGGATGTTGTCAGCATTTATGCCGTAGTTATCAATAAGATAAGTCTTTATATCATCGCTGACAGCTAATGACCTGTCTCCCCAGCGTGTTAAAATGTTGTAAGGGAATCGGGTTGAAAATACCCAATGTGCAGTTGTTACAAAGCGAAAGTGATAGCGCTTATGTAAAATTGAGCATAGAAAGGCAGGGATTCTCGCATGGGCGTGAACAACATCAAACTTTTCCTCAAATATCAATTTTTTAAGCATCTTATAAGCCTTAAGCATACAAGCAGGGTTTTTACTGTGGAAAGGGATTTTTACATGACGTATTCCAGCGTCAGTCAGCTCCTTTTCATATGCCCCGCCGTTTGATGCAACGGTTACTTCAATCCCTCTGTTTTTAAGGGCTTTTGAAAGCTCAACAATATGAGTTTCTGCACCGCCGATTTCTAACTGCATAGTAGTCATTAATACGTGCATAGGGATTCTCCTTTCATCTATTTAAAATGGGTTTTCAAGTGTTTATATTCCTATGGATATATTTTATAACAATCCAAACTTTATGTCAAGAAGATAAGGGTAGAAACAGGGCAAATCTATCTTTTTTGCACTTCTTTGAGATGATAATTCTGTGTATATAATGGATATTTCAGGCAATGATTTTTCTTTTGGTCAAAATGCACAAAAAAGCGACAAAAGTTTGTTTAAAATAATAAAGAAAAATAATGTATTTTGTAATAATAATATTTGAAATTTAAAAACAAGTGTAGTATAATGTTAAAGGGTCTGCTCGTTGGCTTTTACATAGGTTAAATCGGGTAAATCTGAATTTTTTTGCAATAAGTTGTTAAGGATTTGTCAAAGTTGAAAAATTAATGTCGTTTGCATAAGACGGACGATTAATTAAATATAAACAGGAGGTTAGATAAAATGAATTCAAAAACTATTCCGTTTAACGGAACCCCTGAACAGGAGGCACAGCTTAAGGCTGTTATCGAAAAGCACAAGAACGAAAAAGGAGCTACTATTCCTGTTCTTCACGAAGCACAAGCTATCTATGGATATCTTCCATTAGAAGTTCAGGAGATGATTGCAGATGGACTTAATGTTCCTCTCGCAGAAGTGTATGGTATCGTTACATTCTATGCACAGTTTTCATTAAATCCAAAGGGTAAGTATCAGATCGGTGTATGTTTAGGTACTGCATGCTACGTTAAAGGTTCAGGTGATATCCTTGAAAAGATTAAGGAGATTCTCGGCATTGAAGTTGGGGAATGCACACCTGATGGAAAGTTCTCTCTTGATGCAACTCGTTGTATTGGTGCTTGTGGTCTTGCACCTGTTATGTCTATAAATGATGAAGTTTATGGTAAGATTACAGCTGATGACGTTGCAGATATTTTGAGTAAGTATTAAGATACTTTGTAATTGCAGAATTATATTTTTTGAAGGAGGTTTTCAAAATGAAAAGTATAGCAGATCTTGAGGCAATCAGAAAGCAGAGCCACGACGATGTTGCCATCAGAGTAGAAAGCAGCGGTGTTCGTAAAGATGCAAGAGCTCACGTTTTGATTTGCGCAGGTACTGGTTGTACATCATCCAAGAGTGGTAAGATTGCTGACTCTATGGAAGCAAAGCTTAAGGATGTTGGTCTTGATAATGAAGTTAAGGTTGTTCGCACAGGTTGTTTCGGTTTATGTGCGTTAGGACCTATTATGGTAGTATATCCTGAAGGTGCTTTCTACAGCAATGTAGAAATTGATGATGTTGATGAAATCGTTGAAGAACATCTTGTAAAGGGTAATATCGTTAAGAGATTGTTATATGATGAAACAATCACAGATGACGATACAATAAAGAGTCTTAATGATGTTAACTTCTATAAGAAGCAGATGAGACTTTCTCTTCGCAATTGTGGTGTAATCGACCCTGAAAATATTGATGAATATATCGCACTTGACGGTTATAAGGCACTCGCTAAAGTTTTAACTGAAATGTCACCTGCTGATGTTATTGAAGAAATCAAAAAGTCAGGTCTCCGTGGCCGTGGTGGCGGTGGCTTCCCAACAGGTATGAAGTGGGATTTTGCAGCTAAGTCACAGGATGATCAGAAGTATGTTGCATGTAACGCCGACGAAGGTGACCCTGGTGCGTTCATGGACAGAAGTGTACTCGAAGGTGACCCACACAGTGTTATCGAAGCAATGGCTATTGCTGGTTATGCTATCGGTGCTAATCAGGGCTTTATCTACATTCGTGCTGAATATCCTATTGCTGTTGACCGTCTTCGTATCGCTATCAATCAGGCTAAGGAATACGGCTTACTCGGTAACAACATATTTGGTACAGACTTCAGCTTTGATTTGGACATTCGTTTAGGTGCAGGTGCTTTCGTATGTGGTGAAGAAACTGCTCTTATCACATCTATCGAAGGTAAGCGTGGTGAACCTCGTCCACGTCCACCATTCCCTGCTGTTAAGGGTCTTTCGATGAAGCCTACATTATTAAATAACGTTGAAACATATGCAAACATCTGTCAGATTATCTTAAACGGTGCTGACTGGTTTACAGCTATCGGTACTGAAAAGAGTAAGGGTACAAAGGTATTCGCACTCGGTGGTAAGATTAACAACACAGGTCTTGTTGAAGTTCCTATGGGTACTACACTTCGCGAAATCGTTGAAGAAATCGGTGGTGGTTGTCCAAACGGCAAGAAGTTTAAGGCTGCACAGACAGGTGGTCCTTCAGGTGGTTGTATCCCTGCAAGCTTAATGGATACACCAATTGACTATGACTCACTTATGGCTATCGGTTCAATGATGGGTTCAGGTGGTCTTATCGTAATGGATGAAGATAACTGTATGGTTGATATCGCTAAATTCTTCCTTGAATTTACTGTTGATGAATCATGTGGTAAGTGTGCTCCTTGTAGAATTGGTACAAAGCGTCTTTTAGAGATTCTTACAAAGATTACTGATGGTAACGGTACTATGGAAGATATAGACAAGCTTGAAGAACTTTGTAACAATATCAAGTCATCTGCACTCTGCGGTCTTGGTCAGACAGCTCCAAACCCTGTACTTTCTACACTTAAGTATTTCCGCGATGAGTATATTGCTCACGTTCAGGACAAGAAGTGTCCTGCAGGTGTATGTAAGAACTTACTTAACTTCACAATAATTGCTGATAAGTGTAAGGGATGTAGTGCTTGTGCAAGAAAGTGTCCTGTTGGAGCTATCACAGGTGAGATTAAGTCACCATTTACTATTGATCCAGCTAAGTGTATCAAGTGTGGTGCTTGTATCGAAACCTGTAAGTTTGATGCAATTGCTAAGGTATAAGTCTGTAGATAAGGAGATTGAACATTATGGTTAATTTAAAAATAAACGGTCAGGATGTTTCAGTTCCAGAGGGAACTACCATATTAGAAGCTGCTCGTACAGTTGGTATTAAAATCCCTACCCTTTGTTACTTAAAGGACTTAAACGAGATCGGTGCTTGCCGTATGTGTCTTGTTGAAGTTAAGGGTGCAAGAGCGCTTCAGGCTTCTTGTGTATATCCTGTAGCCGAAGGTATAGAAGTATTTACTAATACTGAAAAGGTTAGAAATGCTCGTCGTGCTACTCTTGAGCTCATTCTTTCAAATCACGAAAAGAAGTGTCTTACTTGTGTAAGAAGCAAGAACTGTGAGCTTCAGAATTTAGCAGAAGAGTTAGGAGTTGACTTCCTTCGTTACGAAGGTACAAACCCTACTTTCGAAATTGATGACAATTCTACATCACTTGTTCGTGATAACAACAAGTGTATCTTATGCAGAAGATGTGTTGCTGCTTGTGATAACCAGAAGATTTCTGTTATTTCAGCTGTAAACAGAGGTTTTGATACAAAAATCGCTACTGCATTTGAAAAGACAATGGATAGCGTTCCATGTATCTACTGCGGACAGTGTATCACAGCTTGTCCTGTTGGTGCGCTCTATGAAAAGAATGATATTCCAAAGGTATTAAGAGCAATCGACAATCCTGAAAAGCACGTTGTTGTACAGACAGCTCCTGCTGTTCGTGCAGCTTTAGGTGGAGAATTTGGTCTTCCTATCGGAACACCTGTTACAGGTAAAATGGTTGCAGCCCTCAGAAGACTTGGCTTTGATAAGGTATTTGACACAGATACAGGTGCCGACCTTACAATTATGGAAGAGGGTACAGAGTTTATCGAAAGATTTACAAAGCAGGAAAATCTTCCATTGATTACATCTTGCTCACCAGGTTGGGTTAAGTTCTGTGAGCATAACTATCCTGAATTCTTACCAAATCTTTCATCTGCAAAGTCACCTATGGAAATGTTTGCAGCTATCATTAAGTCATACTATGCTGACAAAGTTAATATTAATAAGGAAGATATCTATTCAGTTGCTATTATGCCTTGTACTTCAAAGAAGTTTGAAGCTAGTCGACCTGAACATTCAACAAGCGGTACAGCAGATGTTGATGCATCACTTACAACAAGAGAGCTTGCAAGAATGATTAAGCAGGCAGGTATCAACTTTGCTGAACTTCCTGATGAAGAATTTGATCAGCCATTCGGTGAAGCTACAGGCGCAGCTGTTATCTTTGGTACAACAGGCGGCGTTATGGAAGCAGCTATCAGAACAGTTTATGAAATCCTTGAAGGTAAGGAGTTAGATAACTTAAACGTTACTGCTGTTCGTGGTTTAGATGGCGTTAAGGAAGCAACACTTAAGGTTGCAGGTAAGGATGTTCGCGTTGCAGTTGTTCATGGTACAGCTAATGCAAGAATTATTCTTGACAAGGTTAAGAATGGTGAACACTATGACTTTATCGAAGTTATGGCTTGTCCTGGTGGATGTATCTGCGGTGGCGGTCAGCCAATCCAGGATGCAAATACATGGGCAACAACTGATATAAAGGCTCTTCGTGCAAAAGCCCTTTACACAGAGGACGAAGCGGCTACACTCAGAAAGTCACACGAAAACCCATATATCAAGGCTCTCTATGATGAGTTCCTCGAAAAGCCGGGTTCACACAAGGCTCACGAGCTCTTGCACACATCATATACAGCTAGAAACAAGTTTTAAAATTAAAGGGTTCCCGAAGGAACCCTTTTTTGTTTGTAATGATGCAGGAATGGGGATTACGCTTTATACAAGCTTTCTGCTTGAGGAGAAGGTGGGTTTTGTGAGGTAAACATTGGATGAGGTGGCATTGTAGGGGATAGACCTGTGTGTTGTTCCGTAACCTTTAAAAAGGCTAAGCCAAATCTTGGATTATTCGCAACTACTGTTGGTGCAGTTGTGATATCTTTTGGAGTGACTCGCTCGGTAAATTGTTTGAACAAAGTGCCCAATTGCGTTTGCTGATAAGCAAATTTGCTCTGGATGAACTAGGATATATAGGGGTGAACGGGAGTGATATTGGTGGTGTTGGGGTAGTCTTTTGTCGAAAAACAATATAATTGTTTTTCATTTCGTCACTGCCGTGTCTCAACCCCATCTAAAAATGTGTCACAGGCACATTTTTTACGGTGTGATCCCAATTGTGTTTTGAATACTCTTGCACAAGTAAAAATATCATATTTAGAAAAATAATATATTTTATACAAATATATCACACATGATTATAACTTTATATCAAATACATAAAGTTTTATCAAAAAACGTACAAAAGTCTGTTTCTTTTATTGTAAAAACTATTGCAAATTAATTTTCTAAATAGTATAATATTATATAGTTGTAATTATAATTAAACGAAGAGGTGGAATATGATGGAAAACTTCACTGTATCCCTGTCTAAAATTATAGATTTTATGAAGCTTGATAAACTTTACTGTCCTGAAGGAGAGATATATGTATCTACTGCGGACTTAAACCGTCCTGGTCTTCAGATGACAGGCTTTTTTGACTATTTTGACACAAATCGCATTCAGGTTTTCGGAATGGTTGAAAACACATATCTTGCAACACTTACATCTGAAGAAAGATATAAGGCGCTCAAAAAGTTTTTTGAAAAGAAGGTTGTGGCTGTTGTATTAACAAGAAATTCAAATGCAAGCCCTGAAATGATGATGCTTGCTGAAGAATATAATACACCGGTATTAAGAACAGCCTTGCCTACATCAAACTTTACAAGTGCATTGAACGCATTCTTGAATGTTGAACTTGCTCCAAGAATTACAAGACACGGGGTTTTGGTTGAAATCTACGGTCAGGGTGTTTTCATCATGGGTGAAAGCGGTGTAGGTAAGAGTGAGGCAGCAGTTGAACTTATTAAACGAGGGCACCGTCTTGTTGCTGATGATGCTGTTGAAATTAAAAAGGTTTCATCTATTTCTTTGGTTGGTTATGCACCTGATATTATCCGTCACTTTATTGAGATAAGAGGTATAGGAATCGTTGATGTTAAGAATATCTTTGGTATGGGTGCTGTTAAAGAATCTGAAAAGATTGACCTTATAATTAAGCTTGAAACATGGGAACAGGGAAAGCAGTATGACAGACTTGGTCTTGTGGACGAATATACAAACATTTTAGGCCTTGATATTCCATCTCTTACTATTCCTGTAAGACCAGGTAGAAATCTTGCGGTTATATTTGAGGTTGCAGCGATGAATAACAGACAAAAGAGAATGGGATACAATGCTGCAGAGGAGTTAAACAGAAGACTTTCAGAGCATATGAACAGTTTTAAATAGACAGCCTAAAGGAGATATATATGAACGATACTGTAATCAGATTATTAACAGAAGCAGTTGGTCAGTCGGCTGTATTGTTTAATGAACCTATGAAAAAGCATACTACCTTCAAAATAGGGGGATGTGCTGATATTATTATAAAACCGTCAAACGCTAATCAACTTATGACGGTTTTTAAGCTTATCAAACAGTTTAATATACCATACTTTGTGTTAGGCAACGGCTCAAACATTCTTGTTTCAGATAAGGGTATAAGAGGCGTTGTTATTGAGATTTCATCTGATATGGCAGAATGTACTGTTG
>JAZLCI010000085.1:0-2363 GCA_045614085.1 Clostridia bacterium | reverse complement strand
TATTGAATTTAGGAAGTGAATAGATTGTTTTGACAAGACAAAATTAACAACAAACAAATAAACAAAAGAGGGAAAATCCCTATAATGCAGTAGGGAAATCCCTATTTGTTAATTGCATAATTAAGTTCTTCTTCATAGCTTTAAGCATTTTATAATTTCTTTCACAAAAGTAGAAAGTTTAAAAGAAATTGCCAAATAAAAAATATCCTATTTTATTCCGATATTTCTGCCTCGAAAACAGTTATCTTTCTGATTATCAGACAACAAACATGATTTACATGGTATTTTCAACAGTTAAAATGTAACACCGATGCGTGCTCATAAAATTGGTTAACTTAAAAAAAAGTGAAAAATCTAACCTGTTGCATTTTATTATGAAAAAATAAATTAACTTTGTGAGAGTAATAAAAATTACATAAAGAAAAGGACAAGAAAAACAAAGAACTATGCGAACATTCACTATGCTGCTGATTGCATCCACTATGCTATGGGGATGTAACATAAAGCAAAATGGCACTATGATATTGCTGTCGCAGGCAGACAGTATAATGGAGCAGAAGCCAGACTCTGCTCTTATGATATTGCAATCGGTTAAGGATACAACAGGTTTAGATGAAAACTCACGCGCCTACTATCTGCTGCTGCTCACACAAGCGGAATATAAGTGTGATACGGTGCAGACTGTTGACACGCTGCTTGACTATAGCATAGCACATTATCGCAAGGTTGATGATGAGAGCCTGCTTGCGCGCTCGCTTTATTACCGTGGAATGACACAATTCTACCGAGGCAAGCCTGATGTGGCACTAACTTTTCTTATGGAAGGGGTTGACATAGCAGAGAAGATTGGCGACATGCTTCAGTTGTCAAAATATTATGAGAGTCTGTTTCAGGTTAACTATGAAGCTAAGTATTTTGAGAAGTCTCTTGATTATGCCAAACTCTTCCTTGACAATTCAATTGAAAGGAAAGATACGGATTGTATAGTGCGTGGGTATAGTCACATCTCATCAAACATGAGACGTTTATCATTTGAAGACAGCGTTCTGATTTATCTGCAAAAAAGTCTTCCATTAGTACCTTTTGCCAGTATAGCAACTCAAGCGGCAACATTAACAAATATAGGTGTAAAGTACAACAAAATGCAAAAATATGATAGTGCCAAAATATATCTGCAAAAATCATTGGTAATAAAACCACGCTACAACACTAACAAAGTTCTCGGAGATATATACTATAAAGAAGGCAACATGAAACTGGCATCTGAGTATTGGGACAAGGCACTGGACACTGATAATATCAGACTGAAGATTTCTACGTTAAAGTCTATTTACAAGCGAGTGCTGGAAACAAATGATTATAAAGAGGCACATTCCTTATTAAATAGGATAAACATACTGAATGACTCTGTTGAAAAATCATTAAAGACAAAGGAGATTACAGAACTACAATACAAATATGACGCAAGCAAAAAGGAGAAGGAATATTATCATGAAAAGAGCCGCTTATATCTGATGTTGCTTGTCTTGCTTCTCATAGTATTCACCTCCGTAATTATCATATTTATCTATCGCCGCAGGATAAAGACGTACCTTGAAGAAATAAAACAACACACAAAGAAGGCAGAGGATTTAGACAGGCGCATAGCAAGGAAAGAACAACAGATTAAGGCACGTGAACGGAGCATTAAGGAGTTGGAAAAAGAAAAAGACAAGTTGATAACGGAAAAGGACAAAATTGTATTGAAACATAATGACAACTTGCGCATTGGCAACTGCATATACGACAGCATAAGAAACGGAGAATCAATTCCCACAGACAATCCAAAGGCAGAGGCTTGTCTTGTCGAATATTTTAAAACGGTGCATCCAGAGAAAGTTACTGCATGGGATGAGCAATACGAACAGTTGACAAAACGCCAGACGGTTTATCTGATATTAAAAGATTTGCAATACGATGACAATAAAATAAAGGAGATATTGAGTTGCTCGGACAACGCTCTGAGAGTGATGAAGTCCCGAATAAAACGGAAATAAAAAAAAACGCGGTGTCAGGAATGATGTTAACCTGACACCGCATTTTTTATGCAATATAAGTGGTGCTTATTACTTCACCTCCCAAGTATCATTTGTCTCAAGCAGTTCCATGAAGTTGTGGTACTTCTTCTGGTTGCTGACCTCTGCCAACTGCTCATGAACGGCATCGTTGTAGGTTGGAGCCTCTACATCGCGGATAACGCCGAGGGCTACAGGGAAGCCATGTTCATTGTCCATCATGGCTAGCTTGAGCTGAAGTGTGTTGTCCTCGCAATGGGCGTCGTGAACAAGAACATCGTCAAGGGTATAGCCGTCCTTGCCTATCTC